>JAUWNP010000267.1 GCA_030612585.1 Anaerolineae bacterium | reverse complement strand
AACTTTCGCCTGCCGACGGAGGCCGAGTGGGAAAAGGCCGCCCGCGGGACCGACGGCTGGATCTACCCCTGGGGGGATGGGCTTCCCACGGCTGAATTGTGCAACTTTGATAACAACGTCGGTCATACCACGCCGGTGGGCCAGTATTCACCCCAGGGGGATAGTCGCTACGGTTGCGCCGATATGGCCGGCAACGTGTGGGAGTGGACGCGAAGCCTATGGGGGAAGGACTCGGCAAAGCCCGACTTTGGTTATCCCTACGATCCCGGGGACGGGCGGGAGAATCTGCAGGCGGGCTCTGATATGCGCCGGGTGTTGCGCGGGGGCGCGTTCACCCGTGGAGCGAGGCGCGTTCGCTGCGCCTTTCGCAGCAGGCACGACCCGCTCAACCGCGGCTGGTACAACGGTTTTCGGGTTGTGGCGTCCCCCGTCCCCCTCTGATCTCTGGCCCCTCTGGTCTCTGGTACTCTGGGCTCTGGGGGGAGTCCAGAGGGGGGCTCTGCCCCCCTCTGGACGCGCGCAGCGCATTTTCAGGAGGTAAACGCTCAGAGAGTAGACCAGAAACCAGGTTTTTGACAAAAACCTGGTTTCTTTGCCTGGGCTTTGACGCTTCCTGGGAGTGGACGCCGTCGTGTATAAGGGGACCTGATTTGGGCGTTCGTAGTAACGACTTCAGTCGTTCTTTAGCCCAAGAATACCTGCAATTGACGACCAAAGTCATCACTACGAACATTTTTCGGAGGGCGGAGCCACTGGCTTCGCTTTTGCATTTAGGAGCGGGGCAGGTCAAGCATCAACACCTCAAGCGTGAGGCGCGTCTTGGCGTTGCGCTTCAGCCGGTCGGTCGCGCTGCGCAGTGCCTCTACCACACCACCGCTCCGCTCCACCCCGAAGCGACGGGCGTGGTCGCGCAGTGTGCTCTCCCGGTCCACGTTCGTCAGCGGCGCGTCCACCTCGGCCGCCAGCAGCAACACGTCCCGCCACCAGCCGATCCACAGGTCGAGCGTCTCCTGCGTGGCGACCGGGTCACGGGCCAGTTTCTCGGCGTAGCGGAAGCGCTCGGTGATAGAAACACCCAGGAGGCGATCCAGGTCATCCAACCGCTGTGCGCGACGCTGGAGCGCTTTCTTGTCTGTGAGCGTGCGCACCGCCCAGCCCAGCCGCCCGCCCGAAAGGTGGGCCAGGAGTTCGGCCTGCTCTGGCTCCGCGTTCCAGCGCTCGACGAGGGCCTGCTGTACCGCCGGTACGGGCAACGGGCGCAGGGGAACCTGCTGGCAGCGGGAGACGATCGTGGGCAGGAGACGGTCGGCATCGCTCGCCAGCACCGCGAGCACGACATAGGGCGGGGGCTCCTCCAGCGTCTTGAGCAGTGCGTTGGCGGCGGAGGTGGTGGCCTCCTCGAAGCGGCGCAGGATGGCCACCCGCCAGTGTCCCTCGTTGGGAGTGAGCGCCAGTTGGCGCTGCAGTTCGCGCACCTGGTCTATCTTGAGACTGGCGCCGGGCCGTTCGGATGCAACGATGTGCAGGTCAAGGTGGTTGCCGCTGGCCACCAGGCGGCAGGCACGACACACGCCACAGGGGACCTCACCCTCGTCCCCTTCAGCCTGGCACAGCAGGGCAGCCGCCAGCGCCCGCGCCAGCGTCGTCTTGCCCACGCCGGGCGGCCCGGTGAACAGATAGGCGTGCGAGACGTCTCCCCTTGCCACCGCCCGCCGCAGCAGCGCCACCGCCCACTCGTGCCCCACGATGCCCCAGGTGTCGTTCGTTTTCATCGGGGCGAATTGTAGCACAATGAGCGTCACTTGCAAAGCGGTGGGGATAATGGTATAATCTGAGCATCACGGGCGGTTAGCTCAGATGGCTAGAGCGCCACGTTGACATCGTGGAGGTCACAAGTTCAAGTCTTGTACCGCCCATTAGGACATATAGCCACAACCAAATATCGTCAAAGCGTTGACCGGGACGAGTACCGTCCAGCGAAGGTCCAAGAGAGAGGGAGTCGTAGGCTGCAAGCCCCCTTGGCCGGACAGGCGGGAAAACCCCCCGGGAGCGGGTCCCTCAAATCGCCGTCGCGCGAGAGTATGGGGCTCCGGGACGGCCCGTTATCGCCGCAGAGTGTCGCAGCGCCCAGCGTTGCGGAACTTGGGTGGAACCACGTGGGAGACCCCCGCGCCCCAGGGCGTGGGGTTTTTTGTATATATATGAGGAGGAAAACAATGGCTGAGAAAATAAAGTACGAGGAAAGTTATCTTTACAAAGTGCGCCACTCGGCGTCACACGTGATGGCCCAGGCGGTGCTGGAGAAGTTTCCCGCAGGCAAGATCGCCATCGGCCCGCCCATCGAAAACGGCTTCTACTACGACTTCGACCTGCCCCGGCCGCTCACGCCGGAGGACCTGGTGGAGATCGAAGCCCGCATGCGAGAGATCATCGCTGGGGGACACGACTTCGAGTACCGCGAGGTCCTGGAGGAGGAGGCGCGTCACATCTTCGCCGACCAACCCTACAAGTTGGAGTTGATTGATGGCATCCTGGCCGCCGGGACGGACGAGTACGGCGAACCGCTGGAGGAAACGCCCAAACTCTCAATCTACAAGGATGGGCCGTTCGTAGACCTGTGCCGGGGGCCACACGTGGACAATACGCGGGAGATCAACCCCGACGCGATCAAGTTGCTCAACGTGGCCGGGGCCTACTGGCGTGGGGACGAGCGCCGCCCCATGCTCCAGCGCATCTACGGCACGGCCTGGGAGACGGCTCAACAACTGGAGGAGTTCCTGGCCTGGCGGGAGGAGGTGGAGAAGCGGGACCACCGGCGGCTGATCAAGGAGTTGGATCTGCTCAGTTTCCACGAGGAGGGCGGGGCAGGTCTGGCCTACTGGCACCCCAAGGGTGGACAGATACGCGTCCTGATCGAGGATTACTGGCGCAAGCGGCACTACGAAGGTGGTTATGACATCGTTTTCTCACCGCACATCGGTCGCGCACAACTGTGGGAGACATCAGGACACCTCGATTTTTATCGAGACGGTATGTATGCTCCCATGGACGTTGACGGACAGGACTACTACATCAAGCCGATGAACTGCCCGTTCCACATCCTGATCTACAAGTCGCGCATGCGTTCGTACCGTGAACTGCCCCTGCGCTGGGCCGAGTTGGGTACGGTCTATCGCTACGAGCGCAGCGGCGTGTTGCATGGTTTGCTGCGGGTGCGCGGCTTTACGCAGGACGATGCCCACATCTTCTGCACGCCAGAACAGATCGAGGACGAAATCTTGCGCGTGTTGGATTTCAGCCTGGACCTGCTGCGTGGCTTTGGCTTTGAGGAGTTCAAGATCGAACTGAGCGTGCGCGACCCCAAAAAACCGGAGAAGTACGCCGGCGCCGACACGATGTGGGAACAGGCCGAGGTATCGTTGGTCAAGGCGTTGGAGGCGCGGGACCTGCCCTACGAGCGGATGGAGGGTGAGGCGGTATTTTACGGCCCCAAGATTGACATCAAGATCAAGGACGCACTGGGGCGGGCCTGGCAGTGCACGACGATCCAGTTCGACTTCAACCTGCCTGAGCGGTTCGACATGGCCTACATAGGCGAGGACGGCAAGGAGCACCGGCCTTACATGGTGCACCGGGCGCTGCTGGGCAGCCTGGAGCGGTTCTTCGGCATCCTCGTGGAGCACTACGCCGGGGCTTTCCCCGTCTGGCTCAGCCCGGTGCAAGTGGTACTCATCCCCATCGCCGACCGGCACGTGGAGTACGCCCGCTCCGTGGCCGGACAACTGCAGGCGGCGGGACTGCGGGTCGAGGTGGACGACTCGGGCGAGCGCATGCAGGCCAAGATCCGCGATGCGCAATTGCAGAAAGTCCCCTACATGCTCATCGTCGGCGGCCGGGAGATGGAGGCCGGGCAGGTGAACCTGCGCATGCGTGACGGCAACGTGCCCGGCGCGATGCCCGTGGACGATTTCCTCGCGCTGGCGCAGGAAACGGTGGCGGAAAGGCGACTGCTCTGACGAGTGACCGCCCGGGCGATTTGACACCTTTCTGCAATTGTGTTATCATCTCTACCGTGCACATACGGTTTGTAAGGGAGGTAGGCTGAATTAGGAAAAAGAAGTATACCACTAGCAAGCGCGTGAAGTATCGCATTAACCACCAAATCCGGGCTTCCCATGTTCGTCTCATTGACGCAGAGGGCACTCACCTGGGTGTAGTGTCGTTATCTGAGGCCTTGACAGTTGCCCATGAGCACGAGTCGGATCTGGTGGAAGTGTCGCCAGCGGCGGACCCTCCCGTCGCCCGGGTGATGGACTTCGGCAAGTTTCTGTACCAGGAGGCAAAGCGGGAACGAGAGGCGCGTAAGGCACAGAAACAGGTCGAGGTCAAAGAGATTCGTCTGCGTCCAAAGACAACCGATCATCACAGAAATTTCAAGGTTCGTGATGCACGGCGCTGGCTGGGAGAAGGGATGAAGGTTAAAGTACGCGTCCGCTTCCGGGGTCGGGAGGTCACCTATCCAGAGATTGCAATCGAGCAACTGACGCGGATTGCCGAGGAACTCTCCGACGTGGCAATGATCGAACAAAGGCCGAACCGGGAAGGACGCACGATGCTGATGGTTTTGGCGCCAGCAAAGCAAAAAGGCGCATAGGGGTAAGAGAATGCCGAAGATCAAGACGCATAAGGCCACATCAAAACGTTTCCGACGGACGAAAGGCGGCAAAGGCAAGTTGATGCGCACCAAGTTAGGCAAATCCCACTTGCGGCGCAAGAAGAGCAAACGGGTGAAGCGTCTCTTCGACGAAACAATTCCGGTGACGTCGAAGGGCGTGCAGCAGCGTGTGCGTCGCCTAGCGCCGTATCTGAGAGAAAAGGGGAAGTAGTGCTGTGAGAGTTAAGGGAGGAACCAGAACACACTATCGTCATAAGAAGATACTCCGCCAGACCAAGGGGTACTACGGCACGCGCCATCGCCTCTTCCGCCGGGCCAACGAGGCCTGGATGAAGGCGCAATGGTATGCCTATCGTGACCGGCGTCAGCGACGGCGGGACCTGCGGCGGCTGTGGATCACGCGCATCAACGCAGCGGCGCGGCTGAACGGCCTTTCGTACAGCCGCTTCATCCACGGGCTGAAACTGGCCGAGGTGGAATTGGACCGCAAGGTCCTGGCCGACATCGCCGTGCGGGA
>JAUWNP010000281.1 GCA_030612585.1 Anaerolineae bacterium | reverse complement strand
TGAAGCAACACAGCATGATCATTTGGCATTCCTTCTTGATCTCCACCAGACTGTGATAAACAGGCTACCAATCAACAAGAATTCGCCTCCCCTTTTCTGGCAACGAACAGAAGATGAAGCCCCATCCCCAATAACTCGGGCCTTGTACAAACCTCCAGTTCTAACTTCTTCAACTCTTCCCACTTTCCTTGCTCATGATACGAACGGGCATCTATTGTATCCCCAAAGGTCGGAGTCGAAGCTACTTCTAGCACCTCACAGCCGTGCTTTTCCAATAGCCCGGTCATCTCATCCACCGTATAGAGGTGCGTCCTCGGTCCCATGCCACAGTAGCACTCGCTGCTCCTGTAGATTTCAATCGCTTCATCTAGTAGCCCATTTGCCAGTTTCATCCTCATAAACCCTAACTTTGAGTCACAACCGATAATCAGAATCGAACCTTTCTGGGCCACTCTGACCAATTCCTCGGCAGCCTTGAATCTCTTTTCAAGAACGTACGAGATGGCATCACCTACGCACACAACAAAAGTGAACGTGCCATCTCGAAATTGACTCAGGTCGGTTATATCACCGTGAACAAGTTCGATTTTCTCCGCAACCTCAGTCCCCTTGATGTTCTGCCCGGCAAGCAGCAGTATCCCTGGTGTGATGTCCAGCAACGTCACCTTCTTGCAACACCCTGCCATCATAATTGCATTGATGCCTGTCCCTCCTCCTGCGTCAAGGACTATGTCGGAGGGTTTGAGATACTTCTTGATGAATTCTCTTGGAATCTCCACCCGTAGGGATGGCCCCTTCTCCGCTTCATCCTCAGTCTCAGCGTTTTTCTCATACGACTCCACAACTGATTCTGGACTGTAGGGCATAGTAAACACCTCACAAGAAGGTTAATCCAGCGGTAATTACTCAGCCATAAGGTGCAACGCACTTGTTTCTTGCCATCATGTGTTTTATACCACCGGCGGGGGCCTGTCAATCGGAGAGCCACTCAGCGGCGGCCCTCGGGAGCAGCGCCAGCGAACCACGGCGCACGGTCGGGTCGGGCAGTGAATCAATGAACAAATGGCCATAACTCTTGGTCAGCAGTCGCTTGTCGAAGACGGCCACGATGCCCCGGTCGGTGCGGGTGCGGATCAGTCGCCCGAAGCCCTGCAAGAAGCGTAGGATCGTCCCCGGCACGGCGTACTCGAAGAACGGCTGCTCGAAGGTCTCGGCCCGGGCGGCGAAGATGGGATCGCTGGGGACACTGAAGGGCAATCTGGCGATGGCCAGGCAACTGAGCGGTTCGCCCGGCACGTCCACCCCCTCCCAGAAACTGCGCGTGCCCAGCAGCACCCTCCGCTCGCCCGTGCGGAAGTTCTCGAGGAGTTGCGCCCGTGAGATGCCCTCCCCCTGCGCCTGGACGGTGACGCCGGCCTGGGCCAGCGGCGCTCGGATGGCCCGCAGCGTAGCCCGCAGTTGGCTGTAGGAGGTGAAGAGCGCCAGCGCCCGCCCCTGTGTCGCCCGGAAGAGTGCCGTCATTCCCTGTTCCACCGCCCGCTGGTAGCCCGGCTGCCCCGGCTCGGGGACATCGTTCACCAGGTAGACCAGCGTCGAGTTCTCGTAGTCGAAGGGGGAGCCGACCGCCAATTCGTCGGCATCCCAGGCGTTCAGCCGCTCGCGCAGGAAGTCGAAGGTGGAGCCGGTGCGCAGCGTGGCCGAGGTCAGCACCACCGCTTCTTTTTTGTGGAAGAGGTGCTCCTCCACCAACGGCCCGACGTGCAGCGGTGCGGCGTGCAGGCTCAGGTGGTCGTTGTGGGGGTTCGATTCCAGCCAGTAAATGAGAGATTGTGAGGGTTGCGTGATCATCTGGCTTACCTGACCGCGCGCTTCCCCCAGTCGTCGCGCCAGACCCGAGACCTGCGCCTGCAGTTCGTCAGCGTCTGAGACGTCAAAGGCTGTCAGGTCCTCCAGCCCGCCTGCCAGCCGCTCCATCCCGTCCACGATGGCTGTCAGCGGCGCGTTGGTCTCGTCCCAGGCGATCTCGACTGTCTCCCAGGCCGGCTGGACGCGCAGCCCCGAGGTGATGCGCGGGCGGAAGGAATACTGGCTGCGCCGGCCCTCCTTTTGCTCCTCCACGAACTCTTCCAGACAGTCGAAGAAGAGACCCAACTCGCGAGTGGCCCGGCCGGCCGCCAGTCCAATCTTGCCGATGAAGAGTTCCACCTGCTCCATGACGTCGCGGGGCAGGTGGGCTTTCTGGCAGCGCCCGATCACCTCAGCCAACAGACCGGTCACCCGGCCAGATGGGCCTACCTTGCCAACCTCGCTCAACAGCCGGCGCATGCTGGTGCGGTCGGCCTCGAAACTGAGCCCGTTGGTGGTGGCCGCCTCCAGGTGGTGGGCCTCGTCCACGATGAGATACTTGTATTCGGGCAGAGCGCGGTTCTGCACCGCGACGTCGGCGAGGAGCAGCGCGTGGTTGACGATGACGAGGTGAGCGGACTCGGCGGCGCGACGGGCGTTGTAGAAGTAGCAGGTGCCCTCGTGGAAGCGGCGGCAGCGCTCCGGGTCGCAGCCCTCGTGATCAGCCGAAAGTTGCCTCCATAGGGCCCGCTCGACCAGGTTGGGCAGGAAGAGTTCGTCGCCGTCGCCGTTTGCTGTCTCGGGCAGCCAGACGAGGACTTTCGCCAGCACGCGGGCCTCGTCGGGTGAATTCGCCCCCCGGCGGCGCAGCGCCTGCAGGCGGGCCGGGCAGAGGTAGTGGGAACGGCCCTTGAGCACAGCGGCGCGGAATTCGAACGGCAGGACGGAGGCCAGGTCGGGCAGGTCTTTGCGATACAGTTGCTCCTGCAGGTTGATAGTGTTGGTGGAGGCGATCACCCGCTCGCCATTCTGCACCGCCCAGTAGACGGCGGGAATGAGGTAGGCCAGCGACTTGCCAACGCCGGTGGGAGCCTCGACCAGCAGGTGCCCGCCCTGGTTGAATGCCCGCGCCACGCCGCGTAACATGGCCACTTGTTGAGGACGGTACTCGTGACCGGGGAAATGTGCCTCGAAAGCCCCGCCTTCCTCCAGAAGCGCCGCCAACTCGTCCACATCCAGCCCCGTCCGCTCGGCGGTCGGCTGCAAGGGGCGGGCCTGTTCCGCCGTGGCGAAGAGCGGCCCTCCTGGCGTGAGACCCGGCCTGGGCCGGGCATCCCGCGGTGCAGGTAGGTGCCGGGCCGTTTCCTCCAGCGCAGCGCGGAAGAAGCCAGTGGCAGTCCACCCGGCCCGCTCGCCGTGACCTATGATCTCTTTCAGCAGGCGGGGCGGCAGGCCCGCCGCCCGGCGGAGGAGAGCGCGGAAGAGGCGGTGGGTGGCCTGGGCGTCGTCTAGCGCCCGGTGCGCCCGTTCCATTTCGATCCCCAGCATCCGCGCCAGCGCCTGCAGGCTATATCGCTCGGCGTGCAGGACGAGCACGCTGGCCAATTCGAACGTATCAAGGGATTCGTTCTCGAACAGCCGGGAGTGGGGACGCAGGAAGGCCAGGTCAAACTTGATGCTGTGGCCGACGATGGGCCGTTGGCCGACAAAGCGGACCAGGCGGGGCAGCACATCGTGCAGGCCGGGTGCGCCGGCCACATCGTCGTCACGGATGCCGGTCAGTTTGGTGATTGGGCGGGGGATGGGGCGGCCGGGGTTGACGAAGGTGGATAGTGTGTCCAATACCTCGTCGTCACGGAATTTGACTGCGCCGACCTCGATGATGGCATCACGGTCGGCGTCGAGGCCGGTGGTCTCCAGGTCGAGGGCTACGTAGGTTTGGGACATGTATCCTCATTTCTAGGCCGCAGTAGGCGGCGGGAGGATTATACCCCAGTGGGAGAGAAGGGGCAAGGAGCAGGTGGGGGAGGGGTTTGCTCTTAAGAATCACAGCCGCTTCTAACAAAACTTTATGATATCCCTCACCCCCACGTTCACTCTTACCTGCTATACTATACATGACACGAGTTGTCTGAGAATAGGTTCCTACAAAGGGGCGACTGGAATGAAACGAGAGGCCACTATCTCTGGAAGCAAGAGATGGTGGCCTGTTACTTGTTAGCAGCAGACCACAACGGAACTTAGGTTCCCGAAATAACCAGCCCCGCGTGGCAGCACCACCGGGGTTGGGCACATCGGGTGGCGGAGCACCTCGTGCAGGCCAACTGCATCACACCCACAGATCCACAGACGCTGGCCCCTCTTCGCCGAGGGTTCTGGCGTCTAACTCACATCGTTGGGTTCCGGATCGTGGTTGATCAGGCTCACGGGAAATCTCCCCTCCCGTGAGCCTGATTTGTTTTTCATAGAGAATCGAGCGTTCTGGACAAAGACACTACAACGAATGGGGAAAGGAACGAATGGGGAAAGGAACGAACAGTTGCTCCCGGGACAAGGTCCGTCTGTTTGACGTCGCGGATACCCAGGAAACTGCATTGAACACGGACCACACGCGAGTTCTAATCACCCAAGCGGGGCACACGGATTGGATTGAGCCCCAGATTCGTTTCATTCTAAATTCGTTGTAGTGTTTGCGGGCGAAGAACAGGCTTTCCGGGAGGTCTTCGAAAGCGAAAGGAGGTGAGGCTAGCGCACATTTCTCTGTTTGGGGCAATGGTATCCGAAGGACTGTACTGACAGCCAAGAAGCCCCTTGATATCCGGTACAAGTAGAGTCATCACAAAAGGAGAAACAGAAATGA
>JAUWNP010000073.1 GCA_030612585.1 Anaerolineae bacterium | reverse complement strand
CCCACCTCCGCCAGCGGGATGCGCATCATCATCATCGTGGACGCGGTGAGAGGGAAGAAACTCAGCACCCGCGCTATGAGCATGTTCGGATTGGCGAAGAGAAAACCGCTGACCATGTACGGTACGGCAGCGAAGAAGGAGAAGATACCCGCCAATTGCTGGCTCTCCTGCATCGTCGTGCCCAGCGCACCTACCCCGGCCATCAGAATAGCGTATAGCGTGTAGCCGAGCAGGTAGTAGACCACCCCCAGGATCAAAACACGCGCCGGGATGGAAGCCGCCCCGGCGACGGCCAGGAACGCCACCGCCCCACCGCTGAACCCGGCCACGCTAGCCACCCAGACCAATACCTGCGTTAGCCCCAGCGCGCCCAGGCCAGCCACCTTCCCCGCCATCAACTCCACCGGCCGGACCGAGGAGACGACGATTTCGATCACGCGGCTCTCTTTCTCCTCGGCCACGCCCTGCAACAGGTAACCCGACGAGGTAAAGATGGTCATCACCAGAAAGATGGCCAGGAAGTAGGGGATGATGAAGGTGAAGGCGAACCCCCATCCGCCCTCCCCTTGCGTCTCCCCGCCGGACGAGAGCACGCGGGGCTCCACATTCACCGGATCGGCGACCCGCTCCCGTAGCGCCCGGTCTACCTGGCCGGCCAGCAGGTGGTCCACGAAGAAAGCCCGCACCGTCCGCGAGTCGCTGACCATGGCCGCGCCGAACCCGCTGCCCATGCTCATCACCACCACCCGGCCCGTCTCCAGGTAGTCCCCCCCAATCACCAGCACCCTCGAGACCTCGTCGGCCATCAGGGCTGTCTCCGCCTCCTCCTCGCTCCCGTACGGGACAAAGTCCTCCTGGTATGCTGGCAGGATGAGGGAGAAGTAGCCCGACTCGTCCACCACGCCGATGGCCTTATCTCCAACGTCGAACTGTTTCTCGAAGAACGCGCCAAGTTGACGGGCCTGCCCACCGAAGAAGGCACCGAACAACAGGACGACAATGCCCAGCACGGGCACGATAGCCGTCATAATGATGAACCCGGCCCGCCGCACGTTGGTCAGGTACTCGTGGCGGGTGACCACCCAGACTTTGCGCCAGTCCATTGCCTTACCCCTCCTCGCCGCTCACCACGGCCACAAA
Source organism: Anaerolineae bacterium (assembly GCA_030612585.1). The sequence goes on along the minus strand of JAUWNP010000073.1, from coordinate 18,004 downwards.
GATGTCCTCCAACGGCACCGGTGCTACCTCGAATGCCTGGACTTCCACGTCACAATCCAGAAGAGCGCGCAGCACCTCCTGGGGCCTGGCTCCTTCCGCCAGGGCCAGGTTGAACGCGCCATCGTCTGGCTCCACCCCCACCACACCGGGCAGGTCAGATGGGATGAGGGGGGCACGGACCCGGACGGCGTGGGGAGCGTACTGCTGCTTGATCTCCGCCAGGGGGCCGTAGAGCACCGCCCGTCCCTGGTGGATGAGGAGAATCCGGTCGCATAGCGCCTCCACCATGCTCATCTGGTGCGTGCTAAGGATAATGGTCTTGCCCTCCCGGTGCAGTTCTGCCATGAACTCCTTGATGCGCTCCACGTTGACCGGGTCGAGTCCCTGGAACGGCTCGTCCAGGAAAAGCACCTTCGGGTCGTGGATGAGACTGGCGACGAACTGGAGCCGCTGCTGCATCCCCTGGCTCAGGTCTCTGACCTTGCGGGAGGCCCACTCCTCCAGTTGTATCCGCTCCAGCAGGTGCATTGCCCGCTCTCGGGCTGACGACCGGGACATCCCCTTCAGTTCGGCCAGGTAGACCAGATTATCCAGCACCTTCAGGTTACGGTAGAGCCCCCGCTCCTCAGGGAGGTAGCCCACCCGGGCATTCGCCTGGCCCGGAGGCTGACCCAGGACTTGCACCGTCCCTTCATCGGGTTGGAGGATGTCCATCACTACGCGGATGGTGGTGGTCTTCCCGGCCCCGTTGGGACCCAGGAGACCGAATATCTCTCCCTGTTCTACCTCGAAGGAGAGGTGGTCCACTGCCACCACGTCCCCGTACCGTTTCACCAGACCCTGTACTTGGATGATCATTCATTTTCCTCCATCTGAAGGCCGTACAGCCGCAACGGCTTGAAGTCTCCCCCAGGCCCCCGCCAGCGAAACTTCCCCACCGTGCCCCGCCCGATCTGGACGGCCTCCTGGGGACATTGGTGGATACACCGCATGCATAGATAGCAGCGGTCCGCGAAGCGAATCTGCCCATCCTCAAAACGGATGTTATGCGCCGGGCATATCTGGACGCAGAGCAAACAGCGGTTGCAGCGGTCATCGGCGTAGAGCCGCTGCTTGAATGGCTCGGTGAAGCGCTCATAGGCTGCTTGCCAGAGCCGATTGGTCAGCGAGGGACCAGCGCTGCTCAAGTTGCGAGGCATCCGTGCCCGGTAATCCCTGGCAGACTGCCCGACCAGCATTCCCCGGAGAACTTCTTCCATCCGGCGGGCCAGCCTATCCGCGCTTTTGAGATGCTCAAAGTCCTTGTTCTCAGCCCTGCGCGCCATCCAGGAGTTCTTGGAGACGAAGGCCAGGCCGTCGTTGCCGGGCATGCCCACACTGACATCCCCCAAAGGGACATACCCTTGTAACGCCAGCCGCTGAAGGTTGCGGCGGTTGGCCCCGCCGGCGAAGGCTCCCTTGGTGCTAAAAACGAGCGCGCCCCTATTCTCCCCTGGAGGGAGATGGCGGAGGTAGTCCTGAAAGAAGGGGGGAGAATCAGCCGCGTAGACAGGAAACCCTACCGCTATGAGATCGAACTCCGGCACTGCCTCGGCCGGAACCTGCTCGATGGAGCGCACCACGATCTCAATCGGCAGGTGCTCCAGTTTGCGGGCCAGATACCCGGACACATAATGGGTGTTGCCGGTGCCACTGAAAAAGAGGATCAACAGTCGCATACGTCAGCCATCAGGCCCCCAGCCGATATTTGCTCTGCATCATTGTACCCCTTTTTGTTCTTCTTGACAACACAGTTACCCCGACCCAGACACCGATCACGCCTCCTTAACCTTGCACAAGTGCACCGCAGTCGAACAGTTGCGGCGTCCCGCCCGGTCCGTGGTCAGGCGGCCCTCCGGGGCCGGAGGGCACCGATTGCCACAGCGTAGGCGGAACGAGCGTGCAGCGCTCGGGTACCCAGCGGGTCAGGCCGTGCTGGCGGTCCCCTCCCGGCGGTAACAGGAAGTAGCGGACCGCGCCGTCGGCCACGTACTCCGCTAACTCGTCCACCGTGAGAATGGGGTCGCTGCCGGTGAAACCACCCAGCGCCATCACCGGCTCTCCCGTCGCCAGGATGATGGGGGCAGCGGTCTGGGCGTTGAGCGTGGCCGCCAGGTAGGTCTCATCCCCCTGATTGGCCAGCAGGTAGTCCACCAAGCGGTCCGCCAGGTGATCCTCGTTCTTCGAGATGCTCCGTTGAGGGTCCTCCAGCAGGTCGGGCCCCGCGTAGGGAAGACCGGTGTGGCCGCCGTGCCAGACGGGGATGAAAGCCCACGCCGTCATAGGGAAGAGCAGGGCCAGCACGCCGGCCGCTGCTACAACCCCCGTCCAGGCACGCCGGTCGTGGAGGCGAACGAGCCTGACGACGACCAGCACACCTGCCACTACCAGACACAGCCCGACGACGAGTGGCGTCATCCAGCAACTCCAGTCGGGGAAGTCGGCCAGGATGACCGCCTCCACAGCCGCGCTCCCCACCAAGACCAGCGGCAGCAACCAACCGCGCCAGTTCACGGTGAGCTTCGTCGAACCGCCGGGGCGGCGGTAATCCTCCCACAGGGCCACTACCCCAGCGCCCACCAGCGCGGCGATGGCTGGGGCCAGCATCTCGAGATAGTAACGATGGAACAGATTCGCCACGCTGAAGAAGACGACCATCGGCAGCAGCCAGGCGGACCACAGCAGCAGGTTCTGATGACGCCGATCGAGGGGGAGGCGCAGGCGCGTCTGCCAGGCGGCCGCCAGCAGCCCCAGCCCAGCCAGCGGCAGCAGCCAACTGATCTGTCCAGCCAGTTGGTGGTTGAAGAGCCGCAGCAAGCCCGGTTCGCCGATTTCGTCAGAAAAGGGTCTTCCACCGCTCCTCCCCGGCGCGGGCGGCCCACCAGCGGGTGGCAGAGGCCCACCGGGTTGACCAACGGGAGGCGGGGGCGCGCCCGGCGGCTTTCCAGGCCGTCCGCCGGGAGGAGGTGGTGGCGGGCCACCAGAGAACGACAGGGGTGGGCCACCATCGGAAGGGGCCGACGTAATTCCAAGACGAGCCAGCCAGTTCCGGCCCCCAGGCAGCAGGCGGGCCAAGCCGTTGTGCCCGACGATGAGTTCTGTCACCGTGTTGTTGCTACTGCTGCCCACGTAGGGACGTTCATCGGGCGGGGTCAGGTCCACCGCCACGACCCAGGCCAGCGAGACGACCAGGAGCACGACCGTCGCCAGGGCCAGGTGAAGTAGGCGTTTCCACCAACGCACGGAAGCCGCGACTGCATAGAGGAGATAAAAAGCAGGCAATATCAGGAAAGCCTGCAGCATCTTGACGTTGAAGCCCAGGCCCACCAGCACGGCGCAGAGCAGCAGCCAGCGCAACCGGCCCGTCTCAGCGGCGCGGATGACCGCCCAGGCCGCCAGCAGGAGGATCAGGACCAGCAGGCTGTCCATCGTGTTGTTGCGGTTGGCGGCCACACTGATGGGAGTGACCGCCAACACCAGCGCCGCCAGCAGCCCGGCCGTCGAGCCAAAGGTCCGCCGCACGAGATGATAGAGCAAGAGCACGGAAAGGATACCGGCCAGCGCCTGGGGAAGAAGCAATCTGACGCCGTTGAAACCGAAAAGCGCGGCGCTGGCCGCCTGCGCCCACAGGCCCAACGGCGGCTTATCCACCGTCACGAACCCGCCGGGGTCGAATGAGACGAAGAAGAAGTTGTGCCAACTGGTGAGCATGCTCTTCACGGCAGCGGCGTAGTACAGGTTGGCGTATCCCTCCTGTTCCAGCCGGAAGAAATGCAGGAACACGGCCAGCAGCAGGATCCCCGCCAATGCGATGCGGTGCCAGGTTCGGGTGGCCCCTTTGGAAGACGCCACAGCAGCAGAATGGTTAGATCGTTCATACATCGTTCTTTTCCTCAACTGTTTACTTCCTTCCCAGGGGACAGGCGTGTCTCCCAAGTCTAATCATCCCCTACAGGGGTAACGGGTGGGTTGCAGAAATGTAAATAATGTGTAAAACGTGGCTGCTCCTTCTTCCCCTCGTAGCGGGTGAGCCTTCTCGGAAAGTCGCGCAGGAGACTTCTTAATGGGTAGCAGGTCAATCGTATTGGCCGTCTTGGGCTAGCAAACGCCCAACACGGTTGGGCTACTACCCTCTTCTGAGAAATCTCGGGTGGGAAGGAAGGTAGGAGCGCAAGCCGGCAATTGCTCTCGCTGGACAAATAGCGAGGGATGAGTACAATAGTAGTAGAACGTGTTGCGTATTGCGTGTTGCGCGAGAGGACGGATGGAGATACCGCTCAATCCCTACGTTGCCGGCAATCCCGTCGGCGATAGCCCCGCCTTTATCGGGCGGGCGGACGTGCTGCGCGAGGTGCTGCGCATCCTGCGCCGCTCCCAGGATAACGCCATCGTCCTCTACGGCCAGCGGCGCATCGGCAAGACCTCAATCCTGCAACACCTGGCGGCCCAACTGCCTCGCGAAGGGCCGTATCGCCCTGTCTATTTCGACCTGCAGGACAAAACCGATTGGCCCCTGGACCGGGTGCTGCGGGAGTTGGCCCGCACGGTGACCCACACCCTGGAGCAGCCTTCTCCCGACGGCTCGACTGGACTCGCCACAGTCCTGCGTCTCGACCCCGAGACTGGTCCCCGCCGGGAGTGGCTCTCTGCTGCACTGAGCGACCTGCCGGAGGGCTCCTCGTTAGTGCTGCTCTTCGACGAGTTCGATGTGCTGGCTGACCCCCAAAAGGAGCAGGCGGCGGCGGCGTTTTTCCCCTACTTGCGGGGCCTGCTTGCAGACGCCCCCGGGCGATTGCAATTCGTCTTTGTCATCGGCCGTAACGTGGATGACCTGGACACCATTGCTCTCTCCCTCTTCAAGGGGACACCCTACCAGCGCGTCTCGCTGCTGAGCCGGGAGGACACCACCGCACTGGTGCACTTTTCCGAGGCCAACGACAGCCTGATCTGGATCAACGGCTCCGCGGAACGAGTCTGGCAGTTGACCTGCGGTCACCCTTTCCTGACCCAGCAACTCTGCTCCCACATCTGGGAGCGGGCTTACGACGAGGAGCCCGACGAACCACCGACCGTTACCCCGACAGATGTGGACGCGGCCGTCTCCGACGCACTGGGGGCCAGTCGCAACACGCTGGAGTGGCTGTGGGACGGGTTGCCCCCGGCCGAGCGAGTGGTGGCCGCCGCGCTGGCTGAGGCCGGCCCAGGCCCCATCACCCAGGAACAGTTGGAACAACTGTTGCGCGAGAGCGGCGTGCGCGTCGTCATCCGAGAACTGCAGAATGCCCCTCACCTCCTGCAGGAATGGGATCTGATCGAACCCACCGACGGTGGCTACCGCTTCCGCGTCGAACTGCTGCGCTGCTGGATCGCCAAACACAAGCCGCTCAAGCGCGTGCAGGAAGAACTGGACCGCATTGAGCCGGCAGCAGAAAGCCTCTACCGGGCCGCTCTGGGATTGTACCGGAGCGGGCAACTGAATCGGGCCGTTGATCCGCTGCGTCAGGCTGTCAGCCTCAATCCCAACCACGTGGGGGCCAACCAACTGCTGGCCGACATCCTTCTGGCTCAGGGGCAACCGGGCGAGGCGCGGCAACTGTTGGAGCAACTCTACGAGTATCAACCCGCCGCCGCCCGTTCTCGCCTGGTGGAGACTCTGCTGGCCCAGTCCCGGGCCGCCGAGAGTGACGATGAACAACTGGCCCTTTACGAGCGGGTGTTGGAACTGGATCTCACGCGACAGGAAGCCGCCTCCGGGCGCCAGCGCATCTGGCGGCGGCGTGGTGACACCGCCCTGGAGTCCGACGATCTGGATGGTGCACTGGAGGCCTACAGGATGGCCGGGCTGGCCAAGAATATCGCCCATGTTGAGGCACTGCAACGGCAGCAGGCACTGGCGACGATGGAGGCGCAGGCCCAGGCCCACGCGCGGGAGCGGAGGTGGGCAGATGCCGCGGCTGAGTATGAGCGACTGGTGGCCCAGGCTCCTGATGAGAAGACACGGGCGGAGTTGCAGGATCGGCTGGAGCAATATCGGCAAGAGGCAGAACTGGCCCATCTCTTCGCCGAGGGAGTTGAGGCCCTGGAGCGGAAGGACTGGAAACGAGCCCAGCGTGCCCTTTTCCAGGTGGTCAGTCGTCGGGTGGACTATCAAGATGGTAGACGCCGGGCCACCGAATTATTGGACCAGGCTATAAGAGAGGAAACTCACATCGAATCGGCACGCGTACTACCCCCTATCTTGCCCTTCGTGCCGGAATACGCGCCTGCTATCTCCGCAGAGAACGCCAGTCGGGTAGCTCAACTGGCCTGTTGGGGCAAAGATGCTGTGAACGAGGTAGCCTACTCCCTTGATGGGCGGCTGCTGGCGGTGGCCTCCTCCCTGGGAGTGTATCTCTACGAGGCCGAAACGCAGGACCAGGTGCGCTTCATCAATGCGGGAGTCCGAGTGTCCAGCGTAGCCTTCTCGCCGGACGGGGCTACACTTGCATTGGGGGCACATGACAACACAGTGCAACTATGGCGGGTGGACGACGGTGCTCTGCTGCGCACACTGAAGGGCCGCATGGGATTGGTCTTGAGCGTGGCCTTTTCCCCTGACGGAGCGACGCTGGCATCAGGGGCGTGGTCAGGAATGCTGTTGTGGCGGGTGGCTTACGGGGCTGTGCGACACACCTTGAAGGGGCATACGGCGTCGGTGAGGAGTGTGGTCTTCTCCCCCCGTGGAACGACACTGGCCTCGGGGTCTGATGACCACACGGTGCGGTTGTGGCGGGTTTCCAATGGGGCCCTGCGACGCACGCTGAAGGGGCGCATGCGCCACGTGACCAGCGTGGCCTTCTCGCCGGGCGGGGCGATGCTGGCATCGGGGTCGGGTGACCGCGCGGTGCGGCTGTGGCGGGTTTTCGATGGGACTCTGCTGCACACCTTCAAAGGGCACACAGGGGCGGTGAGGAGTGTGGCCTTCTCGCCCGACAAGACGACCCTGGCCTCGGGGGCGGATGACAAAACCGTGCGGCTGTGGCGGGTTTCCGACGGGGCTCTGCTGCACACTTTGAAAGGGCACACAGCGTTGGTGAACAGTGTGGCCTTCTCCCCCGACGGGGTGACGCTGGCATCGGGATCCAGGGACGGCACTGTGCAGCTGTGGGGTGTTAAGTAGTCAAGGCGCTAGTGGGCGCAATTCTCGCATTTCACATTTAACGTTTCGCGTCTGGAGATCTTTATGTCCAATCCCTTCTTTTACGGCAACCCTGTCCCTCCTGATCAATTCCTGGATCGGCGGCGGGAACTGCGCCGCATCATCAGCCGGATCATCAACCGGGGACAATCCACCGCGATAGTTGGTGAACCGTGCAGCGGCAAAACCTCACTGCTAGACTACCTGTCCGCGCCAGAAACGCGGACAAAACTCTACGGCGAGAGCGGAGAGCGGCTGCTTTTCTCCTACCTGGACGCCCAGACGTTGGGCGGGGAGTTCAGCCAGGCCCAGTTCTGGGAATATGTCCTTCGCCCGCTCCACGAACGGGCCATTGTCCCCCATCCCGATTCACCGCTGGCCCAGGCCTACCAGGTGTGCCGGGAGAACAACTTCGGCGCCTTTGTGTTGGAGCATCTGTTTGTCCAAATGGGGCCAACCGGCTGGCGGCTGGTGCTGATGCTGGACGAATTCGATTTGCTACTATACCATCCCGTCCTCAACTGCGCCGAGTTCTTCGGCAGCCTGCGCTCGCTGGCCTCGCGCAGCCGGGGGGCACTGGCATTGGTCATCGCCAGCCGTCGTTCGCTGGCGAACCTCAACGAGGACACACAACAGTTCAACCGCACCGGTTCTCCCTACTTTAACTTCCTTACCGAGATCATCCTGGGAGCGCTGCAAGACAAGTATGTAACACAGTTGCTGGACCGGGCCGGAGACCGCTTCACGGCAGAGGAATGTCACTTCATGGCAGAGGTGACCGGGGGACATCCCTATCTGGTGCAGATGGCCGCTTCCGCCCTGTGGGAGGTCTACGAAGAGGGCGAAGGCGATTCTTACTGGCGACAACAACACGTAAGGCAAAGCACCTACGACGAAGCCGCGCAGACCTTCGGCGACGTATGGCGGCTCTGGCCCTCGGAGACGCGCAGGGCCTTGACCGCTGTCGCGCTGGCTCACATCAACACGCTGGAGGAGCGCGAGAAACTGTTGGAGAAGCATAACTTCAACGTGCAGCGACTTGTCCGCGAAATAGACGACTTCGATCCGGAACTGCAGTCGCTGAAGAAGCATGGCCTCGTGGAGGAGGATGAGGCCATCCCCGGCGGTTGGCGGGTGCGCCCCCAGGTCCTTCTGTGGTGGTTGGTTGATGAACTGGTGCGGATGGTGCGCAGTAAGAAGACATTCAGTGGGGAAGACCTGCTGAAGCCAGACAAGAAGCCACAATCTGTACGGCGTGGAGTGTGGTACGATGGAGAGACAGAACAAATCCGGCGGGATGGACAGGACATGACGCGAGAACTTAGTGGGGATCAGTATGCGCTACTTGTGTTCTTGTGCCAGCATCCAGGTGCGGTCTGCACGAAGGACGAGGTTGCCGAGGCGGTATGGGGCCAGGCAGAGGAAGGCATCACTGACGCCCAAATCTATCAACTCGTCAAACGAGTACGGGAGAAGATCGAACCTGACCCGCTCAACCCCCGCTACATTGTGACAATCAGAGGGCAGGGATACCTGCTTGAGACGTCCTCGAACTGAAGATTCCGAAACGTCAGGTTGGGATGCCACAAAGTGACTGCTAACGGCTAATGGCTGACTGCTAACGACTGACGACTAAACCCCAACTTGCGCATCACCTTCGCCGGGGTGGCACGGCGGGCCCGCTGCCACTGGTGGCGCGCCCAGCGCTTGAAATCATTGAGCGGCTTGCGGCGTTGACTCTCCGCCATCGCCCACTTGAGAAACTCGTAGTCCTGCCCCTTGATCTTTGGCTCGGTGGGATTGCGGCGATAGGAATCATAGTCGGTGATGCGGCTCAGGTTGCGCTCGACTGCGTAGTCGTACAGGTCAGTGCCGGGATGAGGGGTGAAGAAGGCCGGACTGTAGTAGTCGGGGTCAATCTCCTTCATCAGCCGCACCGTGTCCATCACTTCCTCTTTGGTCTCGGTAGGGAGCCCCATCATGTAGTTGGCCCATACGGAGATGCCGTACTTGCGGCAGATGCGGGCCGCCTGGCGATTCTGCTCCACCGTCGTGCCCTTGCGGATGAACTTGAGGATGCGGTCGTTGCCGCTCTCGAAGCCGATGAAGTAACCACGCAGCCCAGCCTCGGCCATACGCGCCACCATATCCTCGTGTTTGACCAGAATGTCGGCCCGGGTCTGGCAGAAGAAGGGCATCGTGAAGCCCTCGGCGATGTACTTCTCCGTGAACGCCTTCACCCACGCGCGGTCCTCCGTCAGGCAGTCATCGTGGAACATGAACGACGCGATGTGGTAGCGTTCAACCAGCATACGGATTTCGGCGATGACATTGTCCACGCTGCGGCGGCGGGTGCGCTTGCCGAAGAGGTAGTCCTCCCCCGGCTTGCAGAAGGCGCAGTTGTAAAGGCAGCCCCGCCCGGCGATGATGGTAGCGAACGGTGGTGGCAACTCCTCGACGAAGGGCACTTCGGGCGAGTCGAGGTCGTAGCCCCACTTTCGCCACTCGTCGAGGAACAGGCTCCGGTCAGCGAAGGGAATAGCGTCGAGGTCAGGCTGCTCGCCGCGCAGCACACGGTGGGGAGGTAGGTTGCCTTCCTTGATGGAGCGCAGCAGTTTGGGAAAGGTCACTTCCCCCTCTTGGGTCACCAGGTAATCCACGTGGGGAATGCGCAGGGAGTCCTCCAGCGCAATGGTGACGTGTGGGCCGCCGATGACGGTGACGATCTCGGGATTGACCTGCTTGGCGATGGCTATCGCCTGACGGGCCGGATTGTAGTCCACGCTCATCATCGTCACGCTGACGACGCCAGGACCCCGCTCCGCCAGCACTTCCCGGAAATGATCCCAGCCGCTCAAAGCCCGCAGGTCAACCAGGTCTATCTCGAATCCCTGGGCTTTGGCGGCGGCGCTGAGGGAGGCCAGGCCATGGGAGATCCAGCCGGCCTCCATACCTTGCTTTAGGGAATTGAAACCACGCCCGGCAATGCCGGGGTAGATTAGCGTCGTCTTGAGAGACATATACTCCTCCACGCAAGTGTTATCCGCCGGGAGGACGGGTTGCGTAGATGCATTGATGGTCGCCCTGGGCCGCCCAGGCGATGCGCTGGGGAGACGTGCCCAGAAGGCGAGTCAATAGCGTCAGGTCTATCGTACAGACCTCATGATACTGGCGGGCCACACGCTCGTAAGGACAGTTGGAGATGTGAAGCAGGTAATCACCGGCATCTGCACCATCTTCGCACCGTTCCCAACGAGCCAAATAGCCTTGCCCGTTCAGAAATTCGACGACGGCGATCAACCGGACCTCGAAATTGTCCCCACCGGGAAAGGCAAACTGGTCAGCGATATGCTCGCCGATGCGCTTCATCATCTGATTCACTTCGGCCGGCGAGAGGCAGGCATGCACCTCGCTGAGTATCAGGCCAGCCAGGTGATCATACTTCTTGGGGAAGAACGCGCTGGCATCTTCAGTCAGGGTATAGGCGTACTGAGGACGGCCGGGGGTCTTGCGTCGGCGCACGAGAGGGGGAGCGACGAACCCTTCACCGCGCAGGACGTCGAGATGGTGACGCACGGTGACGGCTGTCAGACCAAGTTCCCGGCTCAGTTCGCCCACCGTCGCCTGATCGCGTTCCTTGAGGATATTCAAAATACGCTCTCGTGTGGCCTGCATGGTTCCGCTTCCTTCCAGATATCTGTGAATAGTGTACACATTCTAGCATGGCCCCCATAGTTTGTCAAACTATCATCATAATAATTCGAGGGTTTGCTTTTAGATTATGCCTGGCGCGGAAGTTGCCTGATTTCTAAAAGCAGTGTAGAATAACTCTTCAGCCAGATGTTCGAACCGAGGATAACAGTCAAATGATTGCAAGTGTGCGCTTTCAACCTAGAGGCAGGGCCTACCACTTCGACGCCAGCGACCACCAGGGTCTGCGACCAGGCGACTTTGTCCTCGTCGAGACGGCACGTGGCCAGCAGTTGGGAGAGGTGGTCAGCGTGCGGCCTCTGCACGAGGGCGAGGATAATGAAGGTCTCAAACCAGTACGGCGGCGGGCCACCGGCCGCGACCTGGCACTGCGCCAGCAGTGGCAGCAAAAGGAGGCAGAAACGCTAGTCGCCGCTCGCGAGGCAGCGACGCAGTTGGGCCTACCCGTCAAGATCGTCACCGCCGAATACACCTTTGACGGCCAGCGACTGACGCTGCTGTACGCGAGCGAGGAGAAGAAGGTGAACCTCGACAAGTTACGGCAGCGGCTGCAGCGCACGCTGTCCGTCCGCGTTGACCTGCGGCGAATCGGCCCGCGGGACCAGGCGAAACTGATGGGCGGCTACGGCGCTTGTGGCGAGTCGCGCTGTTGTTCCCGCTTCCTTGCTGAGTTCAGTCCTGTCTCCATCAAAATGGCCAAGATGCAGGGAGTATCGCTCAACCCCTCGGAGATCACGGGAATGTGTGGGCGGTTGCGTTGCTGCCTGGTCTACGAGCATGAACAGTACGAGGAAGCGTGTAAGATGATGCCCCGGCGCAAGAAGCGCGTGCGAACGGCTCACGGCGAGGGGAAGGTGGTGGGCCTGCTGCCGTTGAAGGGGATCGTCATTGTCCAGGTCGAAGACCGGCGACTGGAGGTGCCAGTTGAAGAGGTGGAGCCGATTTCGACATAGCATCCAGCAAGTGGGAGAGATCAAGACTCGTGGCCGCGCTCACCGATGGGCGCGGCCTTTTTTGAAATCCCCCGCTAGCCGGATATTTCATGCTGTGCCGAGATCGGCGAGTGCGGCGGAGAGCCGCTCCAGCGCGATCTGGATGTTCTGCATCGAGTTGGCAAAGCACAGCCGCAGGTAGCCCTCGCCGCCGTCGCCGAAGGCGCTTCCGGGCAGCACCGCTACGCCGGCCTCCTCGAGCAGGTACTCGGCCAGCCAGTTGGATGTGCGGCCAAACGCGGACACGTTGGGGAACACATAGAACGCTCCCTGCGGCACGCGACACTGGACGCCGGGGATCGCGTTCAGGCCGGCCACGAGCACATCTCGCCGCCGCTGGTACTCGGTCACGACCGCCTCGACCTGTGTCTGAGGCCCGGTCAGCGCCTCCAGGCCCGCGTACTGAGTGAACGTGGCGGTGCAGCCAATCGAGTGGGTCAGCAGCAAGGCAACCCGTTCGGCGAGCGCCTCCGGCATGATCCCGAAGCCCAGCCGCCAGCCGGTCATCGCGTACGCCTTCGAGAAGCCGTCGCAGATCACGGTGCGTTCACGCATGCCGGGCAGGCTGGCAATGCTGGGTGCTGACGCGCCGTCGAACGTGAGCCGGATGTAGATTTCATCTGAGTTCACCCAGATGTCGTGTCGCTGTGCCGCTGCGGCGATGTGCTCAAGCACGGGCATCGGGAGCACGCCGCCGGTGGGGTTGCCGGGGGAATTGAGGATGATCAGGCGGGTGCGGTCGCTCACCAGCCGGTCGAAAGCCGCCAGATCGAAGGCGAAATCCTCTTCTTCGCGCAGGGGGACGGGCATCGGGACGCCGCCGGCCACGCCGATCATCGCGGCGTAGGTGGGAAAGCCAGGGTCGGGATAGATCACCTCGTCGCCTGGGCGAACGAGCGCAAGCGTGGGGAAAAACAGCAGCGGCTTGGCGCCGGGACCGACGATCACCTGAGATGGCTGCACCTCGATGCCTCGGCGTCGTCCGGCGTCCTCGGCGATGGCCTCGCGCAGCGCATCAACGCCGGGCGGCGGGTTGTAGCGGGTGCGACCATCCTGGATAGCCTGGACGCCAGCCTGGGCCACGTTATCGAAGGTGGGCACGTCTGGCTGCCCGATCTCCAGGTGGATGATCTCGCGGCCGGCGGCCTCCAGAGCCTGGGCCTGGGCCAGCATCTGGTAGGCGCCCTCCGGGGCCAGGTGATTGACACGTTCGGCGAAGGGCGTTGCAGTTTCGTTCATCGCTTCTCCTGTGACTTTCAAGATGTGGTTACGAATCCGTCAGCCGGAATCCCTGGGGGAATGGATCCTCGGCATCCAGCACGAACCGATGGAATCCGGTGACATACGCGCTTCCCGTGATCCTGGGTATCACGGCGGGGAAAGCCTCGGAGCCGCTGCTGATCTGCGTCTCGGTCACTACCTGCCCCGTGAAACGCGTGCCGATGATGCTCTCGGTCACAAACGACTCGCCCACCTTCAGTTGACCCCGTGTGTATCGCAACGCCGTCTCGGCCGAGGTGCCGGTGCCGCACGGCGAGCGGTCCACCATGTGGTCGCCCAGGATCACCACGTTGCGGCTGTCCGCGCCCTCGCTGCCCGGCTCCACGTAGAACCTCAGGTCAATGATTCTATCAATGTGAGGCAGTTCAGGATGGCGGACTGAGACCTGCTCATTGACCGTCGCCAGGACACGCATGCCCAGATCAGCCAGCCGCGTGGCGTTCGCCGGGATCAGTTCGATCTCCAGTTGACGGGCGTTGACGAAGACGAAGAAGAGGCCGCCAAAGATCACGTCCACTGTGACGTTGCCCACCTCCGGCACTTGGAGGACGATATTTGAGCGGTAGACGAAGGCGGGCACGTTCTCGAAGGAGACCGACGCGACACGCCCATCTCCAACCTGCGCGCAGGCCTGGACGAGGCCGGAAGGCGTGTCGAGTGTCACCAGCGTCTCCGGCTCGGCCATCTCAAACATCCCTGTTTCCAGCACGGTGCTCGCCACGCCGATGACTGCGTGCCCGCACATAGGCTCGTAGCCCTGGTTGTCCATAAACAGTACGCCGACATCGGCTTCGGCAGAGCAGGGCGGCGTCAAAATTGCGCCGAACATGTCCTTGTGGCCGCGCGGCTCCAGCAGCAGAAAGCCCGGCACCCAGGGCAGACGCTCCTCGGCGTAGGCCAACCTCTCGGCCATCGTCTGCCCGAGGATAGGCGGCAGGCCACTCGTCACCAAGCGGGTGCACTCACCGGCAGTGTGGGAATCTATCGTCGAGATCAGTTTTGAGAACCTCACTACGGCCTCCTCCAAGATGTTTCGCCCTCACCCCCTGACCCCCTCTCCCGATCTCAGGAGAGGGGGAAGAGCGCCGCCTCCACCCGCGCGACGATCCCCTCGATGCTCTCAGCCACGTCATCTGGCAAGGGCACTGGCTGATGCTCCTCGATCAATTCACGGGTCTTCGCGTTCACCCGCTGCTCAAACGTCCATTGTTCAGACGTCTCCCACGCCTCCGCGCCGCCCCGGTAGAGCAACTCCGGATACCAGACGTCGCGAAAGTGGCGCAGTGTGTGCGCATGCGTGATAAACTCGCCGCCCGGCCCGACGGCACTGATGACGTCGAGCGCCAGTGTCTCGTCGTTGACCGGCACTTCGCAGAGCAGACGGTGAAGCATGCCGATGATCTCGTTCGTCGCCACGATCATCTCCGGCATGACCACGGTGGCATTGCCCAGCAGGCCGACGTCGTGAATCAGGTTGGCGCCGGATAGAGCGGCCATCAAACAAGACGACGTGGCCTCCAACACCGCCTGGCCATCAAAGGCCTGGGAGTCGCTGGTGCCCGCCGTGCCAAAGTTGGGTAGCGCGAAGTGATGGGCCATCTCGGCCATCAGCGTGTTGCCCAGTTGGAACTCCGGCGCGCCGTAGGAGAAGATCGTCGTCTTCATGTCCATGACCGAGGGCATGCCACCGAAGATAAAGGGGGCTCCTCGCCGCTTGAGTTGATGGACCACCAGCCCGCTCAGGGACTCGGCGCACATCTGAGCGACGATCGCCGCCTGGCTCATCGGCGCAGTGCCGCCCATCGCCGCGTAGGGGGAGTAGACCAGGGGAATCTCGTGCTCGGCGCAGTAGAGCAGCCTGCTCAAGGATTCGTCGGGATGGATCAGGGGAGAGACTGGCTCTGAGTAGACGATCAAGACGGGCCGCGCCCTTAGCGCGTCGTCGCCCTTCGACGAGCTCAGGACATCGCCCCCGACGGCCAGGGCTGCCATCTCTCGGCTGTCGGCCAGCGCCTGGAGCGTGACGGGCATCGCCAGCACCGGCTTGGTCGAGTTGATCAAGCATTGAGCCAGGGAGACCCGATCGGCAATCTCGGCGGGGCGATCGGCGACCAGGCCGGAGGCGGTCGTGTAACTGATGTTAGGCAGCGCATCTATGAGCACAGCGTTGCGGCGGACGTCTTCCTCCTGGCACGGGCGTCGCTCGTGCGTGAAGGGGTCCAGCACATCAGGAGCATCCGTGTGAGCGCCGTAGTATGCACTGGTCCCTTCCAACTGCATGGAGCGTTCGCCGTCGCGCGTGTAGATCGAGATTCTCTGTGGTGCAGACTTGATCGCCTCCTCGACCAGGTGCGCGGAGATGTGGACACGCTCCCCCTTGATACGCGCTCCGGCTCCATGCAGCAGCGTCTGCGCCTCCGGTTCGGTCAGCTTGACACCGACCCGCTCCAGTAGATCGAACACAGCCGCAGCGATCTTGCCTCGTTGCTCGCCGGTCAGTATACGGAAGATTGGCTTTATTCTGCCCTCGCTTCCCGCCAATCCATGACCAGAGTTCATTATTCCCTTGTTCATTGTTCATTCTTTTGCTGCCTGGGCCCGGGTTGCCTGCACCTTTTGCTTCTTTTCCTGATCCAACGGCTTGGTCTGGTGCTCCTTGATGATTTCCAGGACTCTGGCGGTAAGTCGCTGGCCCAACGTGGTGGCACCGGCTTCCAACCACTGTGGCCGCCTCTTGCGGTCCAGGAGACTGGGATACCAGAAATCGCGGAAGCGCTCCAGCGTCTCCTTTGTGTCCAGGAAGTGACCACCCGGGCCAACCTGATCCAGTTCATCCAACAGCAATGTGTCGTCGCTGACCTCAATGCCCTTGATGAGGTTATCGGTCATCGCCACCAGTTCGTCGGTCAACACGATCATCTCAAAGGAGGTGGTGAGACCGCTTTCCATATAGCCGACGTCGTGAATCAAGTTGGCGCCGCTGAGTTTGGCCATGATCACAGACAGCATAGCCTCGACGGCAGCCTGTTCGTCCATGACCTTGGCATCGGAGCAACCAGCGTATCCCCACGTGGGCATGCCGTACCACCGTCCCAACTGGGCGATGGCCGCCTTGGTGAGCTGAAACTCGGGCGATGCATAGCAGATTTGCGCGGATTTCATATCCATGTGATGGATACCTGCGCCAAAGACGAACGGCGCGCCGGGCTGCTTCAGTTGGTGCACCACCACGCTGCTGAGTATCTCGGCCAGCGACATCACCAGTCCCCCAGCCATCGTGACGGGCGCGAGGGCGCCCATCTGCGGCCCTGGGGAGTGGACTACCGGTAGTTCATATTCGGCCATGAGTAGCAACTTGTCCACAGCCGTCTCCGACTGCTGCAGCGGCGAACTGGGCTCCGAGTAGAGCAGGATATGCTGCTGTTCCCTCAACGCCTCGTAGCCACCCGCCACGGCTGCGGCCATGTCAATGGCTCGTTGGCAACTGGCCTTGTCGTTAGTCACAAAAACGATCGGCTTCGTGGTATGCTCCAACATCAAGGCCATCTGCACGTCGTAGATCAGAGCCGGCTCCGCATCGGAAGGGATGCCGACGGACATGACGAAATGGATGTTGGGCAGCGCATCGCACAAACGATAGGCGTTGATCAGATCGACCTGGGTGAACTTGCGGTGCTCTCCCGTTTCGGGGTCCAGGAAATTGAGGCAATCGGAGCCGGTGCCAAAATAAACCTTATTGCCCTCCAGGTGGACTGCCGGTTCCCCATCCCGGTCGCACATAATCACCCGGCACGGCACGGAGGCGATTGCCTCTTCCACCAATCGAGCGGGGAACTTGACGAGATTGCCATCGGAGATGAACGCACCGGCCTTCTTCAGCATGTCCAATGCCTCCTGGTGATGGAATCGGATTCCCGTGCGTCTTAGCACCTCCAGGGCAGCCAGATGAAGTCTCTGGAGTTGGCTGTCGGAGAGGATAGAGAACTGGGGGGATTGAAAAGCGACAAAATTTGCGGTTTTCATTGTTATTCTCCCTTTTCATGTTTTTGACTGCTTCTGCAATTCTCTGATAACTCAATCCCATGCAGCAAGCAAATGGTCGACGTACTCCATGTGGTCCACGGCAGTCTGTCGCGCTTTGCCAGGTTCACGTTGCTCAATAGCCTGGGCAATCGCTCTCTGAAGGCGGATGCTGTCCTGCTTCACATTTGGCAACTTGATCATCTCGGCGATAACTTTTGAAAGCAATTTGCGCGACAGGTGATAAAATTGCTCCAGCAGTTCGTTATGACCGGCTCTGGCCACCGCCAGGTGAAACTCTAAATCCGCCTTGACGAAGGCCTCGTCATCCGCAATCGTTGCTTCCATAGCCTTCACAGCATCCCAGATTCGTTTGATGTCCTCAGGCGCTGCACGCTCAGCAGCGAACTCCGTCAAGGCGACCTCGATCACAAAACGGGCTTCATAGACCTGTCGGGCATTCAACTCGCCCAGCCGGGTCTGGACCGCAGCCGGATGGATCAGAGTGTCCAATACATCTTCTCGCACCCAGGTGCCCTTCCCTGGGCGGGACGCCAACATCCCCACCGCGGATAAGGCCTGGATCGCCTCGTGAACCGTGGAGAGGCCCACTCCGAATTGGGCGGCCAACTCCTTTCGCGTGGGCAGGAATTCTCCGGGCTGGATCTCTCCCGTCAGAATCATCTGACGGAGTTCGTGGGCGACGCCATCCACCAGGGTATTTTTGCGGACGTGAGGGCTCATTGGGTCCTCTCTAACAGCAGTTGCGCCGTTCCCAAAAGGC
>JAUWNP010000097.1 GCA_030612585.1 Anaerolineae bacterium | reverse complement strand
CGCTGGGCCTGCGGTGCGTGATCCAACAATCTGAATTGAAGAAGGTGTGGCATGTGTTGCGTGCTACTCCCAAGACGCTGCCGGACAATCACAAGAAACGCTACGAATTGCTGGACGACAAACTTCACACCGGGGATGTCTTTCAGGTCGCGGAGGTGGTGAGGGATATGACCTGGCGGAAGCAGCGAGAGGGCAGCCTGACCACGATAGGGAAACAAAGGTATGAGGAGGGGATAAAGATCCTCACTGGGGAAATCGCAGCCGTACAAGGTGTTGATCTGGATGATGCCGAGGCCCAGGTCAGGGCAAAGTTGATGGAGAGTCTGTCCCCGACCACCGTGGTATGACTTTGACAGGGCCGCGTTCACTTTTGCCACGAGGACGAGATCGCCCCTTCGCCAACCTAAAGTGCTGAACAGCATCTTCTGCGCGAAGAACTTGGGGAGATGCTGGGCACTCTAGTGTCAAATCGCGAATTTGACGAGATGAGCCCTTGGAGGTATAATACCGCCGTGAACGTTCCTCGGTAGCTCAATTGGCAGAGCGGCCGGCTGTTAACCGGTTGGTTGCAGGTTCGAGTCCCGCCCGAGGAGCCAGGTGGGGGAAGCAACGCTTCCCCTTATGTGTTATCGAGAGTGCTGCGAAAGCGGAGTCCCGAACTTGTTCGGGTTTTGGAGATCACTCATGCAACACTCTCCTATCCTCCCCAGATAAGCCTGGCAAGGGTTACAGCGATGAACCTGATTGCGTTCCTGCGGTCAGCGTTGGCAACCCTCGTAAGGGAGAGGTGCACGCTGTTGCGCCGCGCCCGGCCAACTCACCTGATCCGGGTGGCACTGGTGCTCTTCATCCTGTGGACCATCCGCCCCCCTCGTCTCCCGGTTGTCCTAGGCCCGCCCCAGCAGGTGGTCACCACGAATTCCAGCGTCGGTGTCCACACCCGCCTTACCGATGAGGTGGAGGGATGGAAGATCCAGCGCACGCTACAGATGGTGCGCGAACTGGGCGCTCCCTGGATCGTCGAGTACTTTCCCTGGCCCTACATTGAGCCCGAAGAGGGGGAATTCTCCTGGGGCCACAGCGACGTGGTGATCAAACACGCCGAGAACCAGGGGCTGACCGTGATCGCGCGGCTGGGCTGGGTGCCGGCGTGGGCTCGCCCAGACCCCCAGGAAAGCGGGCAGGAGACCACCTTCACCTACCTGGACGGTGACCGTTACGACGACTTTGCTGCGTTCGTGGCTGCCTTCGTCGCGCGCTACCGCGGACGCGTGAGCCACGTCATCTTATGGAACGAGCCCAATCTCAGTTTTGAGTGGGGCTACCGGCCGGTGGACCCTGAGGGATACGTCGAACTCCTACGGGCGGTCTACCCCCGCGCTCACGCTGCCAACCCCGACGTGGTCGTACTGGCCGGCGCGCTGGCTCCCACGCTGGAGCCGGAGGGTAGCGCGGCTGGCCTGAGCGACCTGGCCTACCTGGAGCGGATGTACCAGGCCGGCGCTGCACCCTACTTTGACGCCCTCGCCGTCCACGCCTACGGGCTGACGTTGCCGCCGGATGAGGCCCCTGCTCTCGACGTGATCAACTTCCGCCGCGTCGAACTGCTGCGCGAGATTATGGTCGCCCACGACGATGGCGACAAGCCGGTCTACGTGACCGAGGCGGGCTGGAACGACCACCCGCGCTGGGCCGGCGGTGTCCGTCCTGCGCAGCGCATCGAGTACACGATCGGCGCCTACGAGTGGGCCCGCCAACATTGGCCCTGGTGTACGTGCGTCGCGATGTGGGCCTTCCGCTATCCCGCCCCGACCCACAGTTACCAGGACTACTACACCTTCGTGACGGCGGACTTCGAGCCGAAGGTGATCTATCTTGAGGTGCAGGATTACACCCACGGAAAATGATGGGGTAACTGCCTGGCAAGTGTTGACTTCCGTGCAAGGTTGGGCTATACTGAGTGTGCGAGAGAAAAAAAACGGGGTCCAGACTGGAGGATAGCCAATGAGAAGGAGTTCAGGTTTTCGGTCCGGGCGGGGCCGTGGCGTGTTGCTCGTCGTGGGGTGGGTTCTCGCGGTGGCGCTGGGCATTGGGCTTGTCTGGTTGGGCTTCACGCTGGACAAGGGTGATCGGTCCCCTGAGGACGCTCCACCGTCGGTCACAACGGCAGCCACGCCGGCGCAGGCGACTGTCTGGCCGACCGCCACCCCGTTGCCGTCAGCGACGGTGCCCATCATCCCTACTCTCACCGATACACCGTTACCGCCGGCCACGCCGGAATCCACCGTGATCCCTGCGACGGCAACCTCTGTCGCGGCGACCATCGTGACTGGCGCTGACGGGGCGAACGTCCGCAGCGGGCCAGGCACAAACTATACACGCCTGGGCTATCTCGACCCGGGCGCTGAGGCCCAGGTGATTGGTCGTTACAGTGATTGGTGGCAGATTCGGTACGACGAGACGCCGGGTTGGGTTTTTGGCGAAATCGTCACTGCCTCCAATGCGGATGGTGTGCCGCAGGTCGAACCGCCTCCCGCGCCGACCGCTGCCCCGTCAACCGCCACCCCTGTACCGACCGCAGCGGTGCCGACGGCGACCTCGGTACCGGCCGCCGACTTTCGCGGACTGGTGCCGGATGACTACCAGGTGGAAGGTGCGCCCGGCCCGTATGGAGTCGGTCAAGACATCTGTTTCAACATGTGGATCACTAACAAATCCGACGAGACGGTTGAGTACGATGCCATCGGAACGTGGGTAGAGGAGACCGGCCAGTTTCAGAAGAGTTATTTCTCCGCGCCCCCTGCCTACCCCTCCTTCGTACCGGGCCAGAACTTCCACCACCGTGACTGTATCAGAATCCCGGCCCCTCCTGGCACGTACAACCTGTGGATGGCGATTCATTTCATTGATGGCACGGCAGTCCTGCTGAAAGGACCTATTTCCGTCGTTGTCCAGTAGCCACACGTCGTCGCCGCCGACGCCTACAATTGTTTCTCCTTTGCCAATACCTTCCCTTGATGCTATCCGATACCGATATAGGGGAACCAATAAGGCCGCCTGGAAGCGATCAAGCGCGGGCGAATCTGGCACACCACCCGGCGGGCAGTAGCCGCCTACCGGGCGTCGGTTGGATGAAGGCAGATGAAGGCAAAACCCCCCATCACCGCGCGACGAACGGCAGCCATAAGATGTGTACCTGCGTGACCGCCTCCCGGCGCGTGAAGGGGCCCAGGACGCTTCCGGCGATCTCGGCAGTGTTGGTCAGCGGTACGCCGAAGGGCGTGACCACCGTCGGGGAAAGCGTGTAGGTCACGCGCACCTCGCCGCCCGGCGTGACCGTCCCGCTCCAGTGGGTCTGCCCGCCCGCGCAGGTCGGTGTGGGGCCAGAGGTGGCCGCCAGCGTCGCCGTCAGCATGGTCATCTCCGCCGGCGGTGTGTCGGTCAGCATGGCGCTGGCCGCCAGATTGCCGGTGTTGCTGATGGTGACGGTGTAAGCGACGGTCTGGTCGGGACGGAAGAGGTCGGGCGTGGCGGACTTGCGCGAGGTGACCAGCACCGGCGCGGGTTCGGTCAGCACCGTCGTGAATGTCTGCCCCCATTCTTCGTCGCCGAACGGTTCCTCGTTGCCCACCTGGTCGCGGGCGCGGGCGCGGAAGAAGTAGGTGTGGCCGTGGGTGCCGGTGAACGTGCCTGAAGTGGCGGTCGTATCGGTCAGCCAGCCGGTCCAGGTCCCCTCGTAGCCGTCGCGCACCTGTACGTCGTAGGCCTCGATGCCCGACCAGACGTCCTCCCCGGCCCAGGTCACGGTGAATCCGGTTGTCCCTACCCACGGCAGCAGCGGCTCGACCGACGAGGTGGGCGGCAGGCAGTCCCGGGGGTTGACCGCCGCCAGCAGGTTCCCCTCGCTGTCCAGGTAGACGAAGGCCACGCTGTCCAGCGCCCCCCCTTCATCCCCCCCACTGGTGGGGACGGGGTAGGGGCCATCCCCCCCAGTGGGGGGGATAGAGGGGGGTAGCGCCACCGACGCCGTGAAGGACTCCCCCGGCCCGATGGCTGGCAACTGCCAACGGGCCAGTTCGGCGCAGTTGCCCCGGTCCCAGGCGTAGAGCGTGCTTGTACCAGCGGCGCGGGGCGCGGTGGAGTGCACACCGACGTAGAAGCGGTCGCCGCTTGCGCGCACACCCAGCGCACCCTCGGCCGTCGCCGCGCTCAGTTGGCCGATGTCGCTGACCGGATACCAGTACTCCGTCCATTCCAACGACTGCCCGGCCGTGATGGTCGCCGTGTCCCAGAAGGTCGGCGCGATACCGCCGTGCAGTTCGACGTAGGTGGAGCCGTCGTCGGTCCAGATGTTCGAGGGAATCGGGTTCGACCAGCCGAAGCCAAACCCTTTGCTGCCACGGGCCACGTTGGAGGGGAAGACCCGCGCCAGCCCCTCGTTCGCACCGGTGTCGTAGACGCCAGCGAAGTCGGCGGCCGCCTGGGGCTGCTCGAAGAAGCCAAGCCAGTGGTCCCAGTTGCCCAGGCGGGAGTAGTCGCGTCCGTCGTGCACCGGCCAGTCCATAGGTTGGCCTGCGTCGGGTAAGTGGTCGTCGCCCCTGGAGTGCACTGTCACCTGGTCGGCGTTAAAGACGAAGTGCAGGTCCGCGCTGACGGTGTTGGCCGCGCCCGGCGCAAGTGCCGCGTTGAGCCAGAATTTGTAATCGAGATCGTCTCCGGTGGGATTCTCGATGCGCAGGGTGACTGCCAGGTAGCCGCGGCTGGCCGGCAGGTGGAGCGTGACCGTGGCACGGATGCGGTCGCTGGCGGTCGTATCCCGCAGCGTGACGGTGAGACCTGCCGTGGAGGTGACGACCTGATAGGTCCACGGCTCGCCCCACTCGTAGCCATGCTCCTCCACCGGCAAACACCACTCGATGCCGCCGGCCGCCAGCCACCAGCCCTGCTCCGGAGGCCCCCACTCATTTGGCTTGATGACCGGGTTTTGATACAACTCGTTGTGGCCGGTGGGCTTAAAGATCATCTGGTAGATGCGCCCGCCCAATTCCGGCATGAGCGTTGCCCGCAGGTAGTCGTTCTCCAGCACCAGCAACTGGTAGTCGTGGGGCACGGGCGTTGGATCAGAATCATTGTAGGCGTCCCAATTGAGCACAGTGTAGGTCATGTTGTAGGTCGGGGTGTAAACGGATGTGAGGTAGGCCGTGTAGGGATAGGTGGGGATGGTCAACGTGGCGGTCTGGAAGGAGGCAGTGCCCGGCGCGGGGGATTGCACCACCGTGACCGTGCGGCTGTCCTCGCCGTCGTTGAGCGCGTAGTCGTAGGCCACGGCACGCAGGGTGACAGCCTGCCCGTGAAACGCGCTCAGGTCGAGCGTGGCCTGGTAGGGTGGGGTGGTGGCGACGGCCTGCAGATCGTCGCCGGCGTAGAACTCGACTTTGGAGACGGTCTCGTCATCCGAGACGGTGGCCCACACTGTGGTCTCCTCCACGACGACGTAGCCCTCGCCCGGGGAGGTGATATTTACGGAGGGTGGGGTCGCCTCGGCCCGCTGCGCTGGAGGATCGCCGTAGGGGGCCGGGAAGTCGCGCCGCACCTGGCTGACGCGTTGCCCACGCACGGTGATCTGTGCCACGTCGCCAGTGCCCAGACCGGCGCCGGCGGCCCAGCCCAGGTAGGGGACGGTGGCGGGGTCGTACCCCATCACCAGCGTGCCCACCGTGTCCAGCGCCACCGGGTCAGCCCCAGCCAGGATCAGCCGCAGCGGAGGGTCGGCCGGTGTCCCGCCGATAGGGCCGTCGGTCATCCCCCGCAGGCCATCCAGGACGGCGAAGTCGAGCGGGCGGGCCAGGTTAAGATCCACGATGTGCCGGCCCAGGTCGTCGGGGCCGTGTGAGAGCGCGCCCTTGAACATCTGTGAGCCGGGGTTGTGGTAGATGTCGGAGGGGGGGATGCCAAACTGGTTCTTGAGCGCCAGCGTAACCCCGGCGTAGGAGTGGTTCTTGAGCACCGGCACGCCGATGAGCACGTCGGCGTCGAGGATCACGTTGGGCAGCCAGTAGTCGCTCCAGATGAGACCGTTCTGCAGGTGCACCTCCCGCACCAGGTTGGGGTCGTGCTGGTCCAGCCCGCCGCTGTCGTTGAGGTCCACCAGCGGTGCGCCGGTGGCGTCGTCCACCATATCACCGTCGGCGTCGTAGCCGCAGAGGCGGAAGGCCTCGACGGTCGCGCCCCGGGCATCGTGCCCGTCGCGATACAGCGCCGCGCCGTCGGCGATAAATACCTCTCCTGCGCCAGCCTCCTGTGCCAATTGAACGACGGCGCGGGTCACGCGGGGATCAGTAGTGTGTCCCTCGTCAGGGTCAGCCCCCCAGACCAGGTTGGGCTTGACCACCACGGTATCGCCCGGCTTGATGAGCGTATCCAGCCCGCCGGCCGCTGCCACCGCCTGGCGCACCAGCGCCTTTACTTCCGCGTCCGAGACGGGCCATGACGCCGCCTGCACGATGGCGACCTCGGCAGGACCACTGGCCGGGCTGGAGTGGGCCGTCTGGTGTTGCAGCGCGCTCACGCCGCCCAGCAGCGCCAGTAGTCCCACCAGCACGATTAGTTTCCAGTGTCCCTTCACCTCAGCCTCCAATCTCCAATCCCCAATCCCCAATCTCCGGTCTCCAGTCTCCAGCCTCAAGTGCGCAGCGCCAGGTTGAGCGCAGTCCCCGCCAGCGCCGCCCCTGCGACGACGTAGGCCACATAAGCGATCAGTGCCCGCCGGTTGAGCAGCGTGCCCAGCGCCGCCAGCGCCGTCAGCCGCGTGGCCGGCCCGGCCAGGAAGAAAGCCAACGCCGCGCCGGGGCTCATCCCCTGGTCCAGCAATCCGGCGAAAACTGGCACCGCCCCGCCCCCGCAGGTGTAGAACGGCACGCCCAGGACGCCGGCCAGCAGCACGCTGTACCAGCGGCCCGCGCCCAGGAGCGACGAGATCCACGCTGGCGGGACAAATGTCTGGAGCAACGCCGCCAGGATCACGCCCACGACGAAGTACAGGCCCACCGTCTCGGTGAGGCGGAGCAGGGTGTGGGGGAGGGGAGGGGGGTGGGGGTGTGGGAGTGTGGGGGTGTGGGAGGGAGGAGAGAGTATCTCTGTGCTCAGGAATGTTTCCGGTTTCAGTCGCTGGGCCAGCAAGCCCACTGGCAGGCTGAGCAATAATACGCCGGCCACGTGCGCCAGCGCCAGGCGCAGCCCCAGCCCGCCGGCCATGACGATGAACAACTGGGGGTTGAGGAGCGAGGAGGCGACGAGGAAGGCCAGCGCCGGGCCGGGCGCCGCGCCGCCGCGCAGGAGTTCCACGAGCACCGGCACGGTGCCGTAGGTGCACAGCGGCGAGGTTCCACCCAGACAGGCCGCTCCTACCACCGCCCCCGGCCCGCTGCGGTTCAGCCGGTGTCCCCAGCGGCGAGGCAGGTCCAGTTGGCCCAGCAGCGCCGCCAGCAGGATGCCGCCGACCACGTAGGGGGCCAGTTGCAGTACCTGTGACCAGGCCAGCGTCGCAGCCAGGATCAAGTGTGAGGTCAGGTTGGCAGGCATCTTTTCGCCTATTCGAACAGCCGCGCGATCTCGTCCCGCTCGAAGCGGGGCAGCGGGCGCTCACCCGTCGCGCTCTGCAGCACGATGCCCCGTTCTCGCTCGACCACACGGCTAATGCACGCCGCTGCGATGCCGGCCTCATTGAGCGCGGCCAGTATCGCGGCAGCGTCGTCTGGCGCGACCGCCAGCAGCAGCGCGCCGGAAGCGATCAGCCCCAGCGGGTCCAGCCCCAGCCGCGCACACAATGTCCGTGTCTCGGGCAGGACAAGGATGGCGGCCTCGTCCACCTCCAGCCCGACCCCGGCTGCCTCGGCCAGTTCCCACAACCCGGTCGCCAGCCCGCCCTCGGTGGGGTCGTGCATAGCGTGCACCTCTCCCGCCGCCGTCGCCACGGCCGCATCGCGCACGACGCTGATGCCGGGGTCGTGCAAGAACCCCCGGCAGCGCTCCAGAAAGAATCCGTCTAATCCTGCCAATCCGCTGTTCTTCTCCCGCGCGATGATGGCCGTCCCCTCCACCGCGATGCCCTTGGTGACGAGCAGAGCGTCGCCCGGCCGGGCTCCATCCGGTCGCACCAGCCGCCCGGGGGCCACTTCGCCCAGCATGCAGCCGACGACGATAGGCCGGTCGAGCCCGTAGGTGATCTCGGTGTGCCCGCCTACCAGCCCCACGCCCAACTCCGCGCACGCCCCGGCAATCTGGTCGAAGATAGCGTCCACCAGCGCTGCGTCGGTGCGCGCCTCGGGCAGCAGCAGCGTGGCGAGGAACCAGCGCACCGTCGCGCCGGTGCAGGCGACGTCGTTAGCGTTGATGTGGACGGCGTACCAGCCGATCTCGTCGCTGGCGAAGGTGATGGGGTCGGTCTTGGCGACCAGATAACGGTCGCTAAAGGAGATGACCGCCGCGTCGCGCCCTACGCCCGGCCCCAGGACGAGACGCTCGTCGGAGGGGGCGTAGCGGGCCAGCAGCCGGGCCAGGTGGTCGGCGGGCAACTTTCCCAAAGGATATGATACTTGCATCTGTAGGGTTGTAGAATGAGGCCGCCCCACGAGACGACCCGTTTCTTGTTTCGGACGTAGGTTCACGCAGATTTGCGCAGATAAGACAGAGAATCAGCGTGTATCAGCGTTCACCTGCATCCCATCAGTTCACTTGCCGCTGTTGCGCAGCCCTTTTCCCTTCAGCAGACCATCCACCCACGCCGCTTCCTCCGGCGATAGCGTCGCCGCTGGCGGCTGCCGATAGTCCACGAAGTCCTCGTAGCCGCCGTCGTCGTAGCACTGCGTGAACACGGCCTGCAAGTCCAGCCCTACGTCGGGGTCGGGCTCGCGCAGGGGCACGCGGAAGTGGGGCAAATGGCGCTGCAGCGGGATGGGGTATGCCTCGAAGCGATACTCGTCCGGTGCCCGATTCACGCTGACCAGATAGCGGTGTGGCGGTAGAGAGGCTAGTCCCTCCTCTGAAATGGCCACCGTGCGTAGTCTCTCAGCAAGCAGGTCAATCTCTATCAGGTGCACGGGACTATTGATGATCTCTTGCTGTTTGCGATGGTAGAGACGATGTCCTTCACCCGACGTCTTGTTGGCCGGGCTGAGCACCTCGACGACTGTCACCACCTCGCCGCCAGCCGCGTGGACGATCTCAATGAACGGCTCCCGGTGCTCGACCGGCGGTAGGGTGAGGATAACAGGGACCTCCAACTCTTCCTCGGCCACTGCCACCTCCGGAGCCTGCGTGTAGACGTCCATCAGCGCGGGTTCCCTGGCAGGATGCCTGATCAGGAGAACGTCCGGGTACAGCGCGTGGGGCGGCTCCAGAATGTACAATCGCTCACCGATGCGGGCGTGGTAGCGCGGGCGTACCTGTGGCTGGAGAGCATTACGGATATACGTAATCAGGCTATGGTGCACGTCCGGCCAGCGGACCGGGTCCTCCAGGTAGGGGTCCATTCCGGGAAATGGGCTGGGCATGTCTTACCTCCTGCTTCCTGTCCCTTGCCTCCTGCATCTTACATCCTGCCTCATTGTACCGCACTTCGCCCTGCGTCGCAAATCCCAATGCTGGGTGCTGGCAGTTTGTTCGTAGTGATGATTTCAATCGTCGTGGGGGGAGCGACCGAGCGACTGAAGTCGCCACTACCAACTCTCTGTATCTGTCGGGTTCAGCAGGTCAGGTGCAGCGCGGCTGCGACGCGTGTCTCCTCACGGAGTGCGTTGTAGGTCTTGACGGCCTTGGCGGTGGGGACGGCGATGAGGCGGATGCCGGCCGTCGCCAGTGCGCGGCGGGTCTCCTCCGTCACGCGCATCATCCCGTAAGCGCCGGTGCCGACGACCAGCACCTCGGGCGCGGCCTCGAAGACGGCGGTCAGGTCGTCGGGGTGCAGCGCGTGGCCCTCTTTGCGCCACCAGCCAGCGACGATGCGCTCGGGCAGGATGATGAGGTCCCGTGTGTGACGCTGACCGTCCACGGTGACAGCGCCAAAGCGGTAGTGTTCAATTGCAGGGGACATGACTATAACCTCGATTGGACACAATTCAAGACCTCGGAGGTTTTCGTAAGGCCATTCTCAGGCTCAAAAAAACCGCTCCAACTGACGTATCTTAAACCTCCGAGGTCTGCCTCTCCTATCATTGCCCCGCCTTGAAGAGCCGGAGTTGGACACCGGCCTGAAGAGCCGGTGTTGGGTCTCCCAGCGTCGCCTCTTCAGGGTGGGAGACGCGGCTGCTGTTTCGTTCCTCCAGGTAATCGGCGATGAGACGGGCGAGCCGCTGCCCGATGCCGGGCAGCGTTATCAAACCTTCGATGCCCTGGCTGTT
Source organism: Anaerolineae bacterium (assembly GCA_030612585.1). Next base: position 6,079 of record JAUWNP010000097.1, on the reverse strand, counting down.
GTACAACTCTCCGATACTGATCGCCAATTCGTCTGCCGTCCAGGCAGCGCGGCGGTAGGCCCAGATACGCCGCTCGTTCGCCTCCTCCAGTTCCAGGTCGTAGACTCTGCGGAACAGCCGCTCAGCCACCCAGCGGTTGACGCCCAGGGGGCCGGGCTCGATCCAGCGCTCCATCCGGTCGGCCAGGCCGTGCTTTTCGCACAGCGTCCGCACGCGACGGCCCAGGTCGGCGCTGTAGCGGCGGGGTGGGGCGTAGGTCTCGCCGGCGTACAGCCGCTCGTAGGCGGGGCGGGCCTGGGGGAAGTACCGGTCCACGACGCGCCACACCCGCTCGGCCTGCGGGTTGGACATGGTGAGGCCGCCGACCAGTACGAAGCGCCCGCCGTGTTCCTTCGTGGCGACGATAACCTCCTCCAGGTGAGTATCGTCGTCCGCTACGGCCGGCAGCACCGGCATCAATGCGGTGCCCGCCAGAATGCCCGCCTCGGCCAGTTGCGCCATCGCCGCCAGGCGTAACCTCACTGCCGGGCTCTTGGGCTCGAAGGCCCGCTTGACGGTGGGGTCGAGCGTGCTGATGCTGTAGACAACGCCGACCCAGGCCTGGCGGTTGATGTCGGTGAGCAGGTCCAGATCGCGGGTCAAGAGTGGCGAGCGCTCGACGATGAAGAGTGGGAAGCCCAGGTCGTGGACGACTTCGAGCATCTGGCGCGAGAGGCGGTAGTCCTGCTCGGCAGGGAGTTGCCAGTCGCCGCAGGCGATCACGTCTACCGGTTTGCGGCCCAGTTCGCGGCGCAGACGTTCCGCCGCGTTGACCTTGACGCGGATGATACGGTCGAAGTCGTCGGGGTCGCGCCCGCCCAGGTACTTTCCCCCGCGACTATAGCAGAACTCGCAGCCGAAGGCGCACCCGACGTAGGGATGGGCGCTATATTTGTCGAAGAACCAGCCGTCCACGTGTTTGTGGACGTTGACGATGCGCCTGGTTTTGTATTCCTGGTAGGTTGGCTTCATAGAAACTCGGCCTTGACCTCATCCGGCAGGTAGGTGACCGCCTTACGCACCATCAGTTTGCGTGGCTTCTTGGTGGTGACCTGCTCCCGCAGCCAGGGCACGAGCAGGTCGGGGTAGAACTTGCCGATGGTCTTGAGGCCCCAGCCCACGCCTTTGAGCGCGTACGTATCGCGCTCCTCGAACAGCGGCTCAAGCAGGTTGAGGAGGCGGGCTGCCTGCTCTGGCCGGTCGCGCTCCCGCTTGGTGTAGAGGTGGACGGCCACGCCGACGGCGCGACGCAGCCAGGGGTTGGCCTCCTCCCGCCAATCCTCCAGCAGCGAGAGCGCCGTATTAAAGTCGGCCCGCAGCCCCTCTCCCAAAACCCGCTCGCCGATGGCATCAGTGGCGTGCCACACGCCAGCCTGGACTATGTAGCGGCGGGCCTCGGCGAAGGCGCGGGGTGTGTCGTTGAGCAGATAGGCGGCGGCCAGTGTGCTGCCGATGAGCGGCCAGGCGCCGATTGCGCCTGTGGCAGCCAGGCCGTCCAGCAGCGCGGTGAAGCCTGCCGGATTGATCGCAGCAGCCTCGGCAATGACCTGCCCGATCCGGTCGAGCAGCGGGAAGGGGGTGCGACTGGCTACGACAGGGCGCAGTTGCGCTAGAGCATCATCCACATCACCGGCGATCAACAGATCGCGGCAGCCGGTGGCCAACTTGCGTGCCTCAGTCCGGTTCATCTCACACCTTACTCCACGGTTGCAATACACCTAGAATTATAGACTCGGTGGCCTGGTTTGTCCATCTTGGCCTACGGGCGTCACCAGCCTGGGCCTGGCCTTCCAGTCGCTGGCATGGGCGCTTCCACATTCGTGGCGGGTTGGGTTTTCCAGCGCCGCCCGTTCACGGCGGCGCGTGGTCAGCACTCTTGCAGGAACCGCTTGAGCGTCGCCAACACGGCCTTTAGCAGTTCCTCGCCCAGTGGTACCATTCGGATGTCTATGAATGTCTGCTCCTCCGGCAACCGTTCGTCGAGTTTTTCCATCTCCTCGCGGAAAATGTGCATTGGTAAATTGGGAAACTGGGAAACTGGTGAATTGGGAGATTGAAGCCGATGACCAATCTACCAACCTACCAATGTACCAATGTACCAATCTACCAACCTACCAATCCACCAATCTGGCGCAAAACGGCGTGATGGTGTAAGATTACAGCATCAATACGTAGGAGGTGAACACCATGGCAATACGAGACGTAATGGCTTTGATCCTGGGCGGAGGCCGGGGTACGCGCCTCTACCCACTTACCAAAATGCGGGCCAAGCCGGCTGTGCCGATCGGTGGCAAGTACCGTCTGATTGACATCCCAATCAGCAATTGCCTCAACTCCGGCATCCACAAAATCTATGCCCTGACCCAGTTCCTCTCCGCCTCGCTCCACCGCCACATCTACCAGACCTACAAGTTCGACGTCTTCTCCGGCGGCTTCGTCTACATCCTGGCGGCCGAGGAGACGCCCAGCGGCATGGAGTGGTACCAGGGTACGGCCGACGCGGTGCGCAAGCAACTCCCGCGCTTCGCTCACGCCCGCGTCAAGGATCTCCTGATCCTCTCAGGCGATCACCTCTACCGTATGGATTACGCCGAGTTCGTCGAGTTGCACCGCGAGAAGCGGGCCGACGTGACTATCGCCGTCCAGCCGGTGTCCAGTGCCGACGCCTCACGCTTCGGTATCCTCAAGACCGACGATGAAGGGCGCATCATCTCTTTCCACGAGAAGCCTCGGCCCGACGAGTTGGACGGCCTGGAGAGCATACCGGATAGCGATAAGCCCTATCTGGCCTCGATGGGCGTCTACGTCTTCCGCGCCGACATGCTGCGCCAGGTGCTGGAGGAGTCGGATGCCGAGGATTTTGGCAATCAGATCATTCCTGCCGCTATTGAGAGCCTGCGCGTGTATGCCTTCCCCTTCGACGGCTACTGGGAGGACATCGGCACTATCCGCGCTCTTTACGAGGCCAACCTGGCGCTCACGCTGCCTGACCCGCCCTTCGACTTCTACGACCCCAACAATCCCATTTACAGCCGGCCGCGCTTCCTGCCCTCCTCCCGCGCTGATGGCTGTCACCTGGAGCGGACGGTGCTGGCAGAGGGGTGTCTGATCGAGCAGTCGGACATCCGCGAGTCGGTGATCGGGCTGCGCAGCGTCATCGGGCCAGACGCGCGGGTGACGCGGACGGTGATGATGGGGGCCGACTTCTACGAGACGCCAGGGCGGAAAGCGGAGAATCGCAGGCGCGACAGGCCCGACGTGGGCATCGGACGCGGCAGTATTATTGAGGGAGCCATCATTGACAAGAACGCTCGCATCGGGGAAGGGGTCACCATCCGGCCCCACGCGCCTGGCGAGGATATGGCGAAAGCAGAGAACTACATGATCCAAGACGGCATCGTCGTCGTCCCCAAGAACGCAGTCATCCCCGATGGGACGATTATCTGACGGTGGATCGCTAGGTTGGTGGACTGGGAAACTGTTGGTCACAAATAGGAGGAAACGGTGAAGCGTGCTACACTTTACGTGGTCTTGGGTGTCGTCGTCGTGGCTGTGGTCGTCGCGGTTGTCTGGCAGCCGTGGCTGACACGAGAGCCGGAGGAGGAGATCCGCGCCACGGTCGTCGAGCGTGGGATGCTGATCGTGACTGTGTCGGCCAGCGGCAGCATTGAGCCCGAGGCGCGGGTGGCGCTCAGTTTCGATGTGCCTGGCCGGGTCACTGAGGTGCTGGTTGAGGTGGGGGAGGGGGTGCAGGCTGGTGATCCGCTGGCGCGGGTGGATAGCGAGCAGTTGGCGCTGCAGGTGCGGCAAGCAGAGGCGGCGCTGGAGGCCACCCGGGCCCAACTGGCGCTGCTGAAGGCCGGTCCGCGGCCGGAGGAGATCGTGGCGACAGAGGCCAGTCTCCAGGCTGCGCAAGCCCAGGTGAGCGGTGCCGCCGCCAACTGCGACCAACTCGAAGGCGGCGCCAGTGATGCACAGATCGCTGCCGCCGAAGCCCAGGTCGCCTCGGCGATGGCACAGCAGAAGGTGGCCCAGGACACGCATGATATGACGATGAAGTGCGTGACAATCACCATGCCGGACGGCAAGGAACGGGAAGTTTGCCCCGCTCTGGGCACGCCCGAGGAGCAGGCGCGCTACAGCCTCCACGCCGCCGATGAGGCACTGGCGGCCGCCCAGGCCCAACTTGACGAACTGCTGGCTGGCGCGGACGTCGACCAGGTTCGGGCGGCGCGGGCCAGCGTCTGGGCCGCTGCGGCACAACAGGACGCGATGCAGGCCCAACTCGACCTGGCGCTGGCCGGCGCTTCTGAGGAGCAGATCGCCGCCGCCGAAGCGCAGGTCGCGCAGGCGCAGGCCGCGCTGGACATGACAGAACTGGCGCTGGAGCGGGCCACGTTATGTGCTCCCTTCGACGGCGTCGTCGCGGCAGTCAACGTCACAGTGGGCCAGATGGCCGGTGGTGGGCTGCCAGCCGTGATGTTGGTGGATAATTCCCGCTTCCACGTCAACGTTCAGGTGGACGAAGTTGACGTGGCCAAATTGGCCGAGGGACAGCCGGTAGAGGTAACGCTCGACGCTCTGCCCGACGTGGTGCTCAGCGGCATGGTCGAGCGCATCGCCCCGGCGGCGGCAGGGATGGCAGCATCGGTGGGCACCGGGGTGGCAGCGCCAGGTATCGTGTCCTACGACATGACCATCGTGTTGGATCCGACCGACGCGCCGGTGCGGGCCGGCATGAGCGCCAATGCCACCGTTATGGTCGAGGAACTGGCGGACGTTCTGCTCATCCCCACCTGGGTGGTGCGCATAGACCGCCGCACCGGCCAGACCTACGTCCAGCGCCAGGCGGGGGAGCAGACCGAGCGGGTGGACGTCCAGTTGGGTGTGCGGGGCAATGGTGTCGTGCAGGTGCTCGGCGGCCTGGAGGAAGGGGACGTGGTCGTGCTCATTCAGAAGGAGATGTTCGAGGCGATTATGGAGGAGATGCAGTGATGGAGACGCCGGTCATCCACATCCAGAACGTGACCAAAGTCTACCACATGGGTAAGGTCGAGGTCCATGCTCTGCGCGGCATCTCAGTCCAGGTGCGCTCCGGCGAGATGGTCGCTATTATGGGGCCTTCGGGCTCGGGCAAGTCCACGCTCATGAATGTCATCGGCTGTCTCGATCAGCCCACTGCAGGCGAGTACTTCCTGGAGGGGACTGACGTCGGCTTGCTCAACGACGATCAGTTGGCCGAGATCCGTAACCGCAAGATCGGCTTCGTCTTCCAGACCTTTAACCTGCTGGCCCGTACGAGCGCTTTTGAGAACGTGACGCTGCCGCTGATCTATGCCGGGGTACCGCGCGCGGAGCGGCACACACGGGCGCGGGCAGCGCTGGAGGCGGTGGGGCTGGCGGGTCGTATGGTGCACCAGCCGACCGAACTTTCGGGCGGCGAGCAGCAACGGGTGGCCATCGCCCGCGCGCTGATCAACAAACCCGCCATCATCCTGGCCGACGAGCCGACAGGGAATCTGGACAGCAAGTCGGGGGCGGAGATCATGGCGATCTTGCAATGGTTGAATCAGTATAGCGGGATCACGGTGGTGCTGGTGACTCACGATCCCAATATCGCGCGTCATACCTCGCGCATCATTCATCTCTACGACGGGCACGTCACCAACGAGGAAGCGGTGACAGATCCCCTGGTCGCTGCGGGGGGAGGTGAGGTGGCGTGAGCATCCTGGAGAGTGTGAGACTGGCCCTCCGTGCCCTGGCGGCCAACAAGTTGCGAGCTGCCTTGACGATGCTGGGCATCATCATTGGCGTCGGGGCGGTCATCACGCTGATGTCGGTGGGCGATGGAGTGCAAGCCTACATCACAGGCCAGTTCCAAGACATGGGCACTAACATGCTCATCGTCTTCCCCGGGGAGGGGCAGAACCCCATGTCGAGCGGGGCGGCTATGATGGGCGTCGGCGCCAGCCTGACGGTGGGCGATGCCGAGGCGCTGGCCGACCCGCTGCGCGTGCCCGATGTGATCAAGATAGCGCCG
>JAUWNP010000177.1 GCA_030612585.1 Anaerolineae bacterium | reverse complement strand
CTGGCCCGCCAGATCGGCTACCGGGCCGGCGTGCCCGTGAACCGGCCAGCGTTCACGATCAACAAGGCCTGCGCCAGTGGGATGAAAGCCATCACCCTGGCCTGTCAATCCATTGTCACCGGCGAGACCCAGATTGTCCTGGCCGGGGGTGTGGAGCAGATGTCGCAGATTCCCTACCTGCTGATGAACGCCCGCTGGGGCTACCGGTTGGGGGACGATACGCTCGTGGATGCAATGCATCGTGATGGCTACTACTGCCCCCTGGCGGAGATGATGATGGGCCGCACCGCCGAGGCGCTGGTTGAGGAGTATGGCATCAGCCGGGAGGAGCAGGACCGCTTTGCCCTGGAGAGTCACCGGAAGGCAGTGCGCGCCTGGGAAGAGGACTGCTTTGACGCCGAGATCGTGCCCGTGGAAGCGCCCGGCCGCAAACTGCCCCCCTCCCTCAAGGTTGGGAGAGGGGTTGGGGGTGAGGGCCTGAGAACGACGGTGCGGGTGGAGCGGGACGAGCGCCCCCGGTCTGACACCAGCATGGAGAAACTGGCCCGCCTGCGCCCGGTCTTTAAGGAGGATGGCACCATCACGGCGGGCAACGCCAGCGGCATTACCGACGGGGCAGCGGCTGTGGTGGTCATGCGGGCCGACTGGGCACAGGCATTGGGCATCGAGCCACTGGCCCACATCGAGGCCTTCGCCAGCGCCGGGGTGGAGCCCCGCCGGATGGGGATGGGGCCGGTGGCTGCCACGCGCAAAGTCCTGGCCCAGAGATCAGAACATGCGGGGCTTTCGCTGGGCGATATAGACCTGATCGAACTCAACGAGGCGTTTGCCGCCCAGGTGTTGGCAGTAGAGCGCGAACTGGCCTGGGACGTGAGTCGCCGCAACGTCCACGGCGGGGCGGTGGCATTGGGCCATCCCACCGGCTGCACCGGGACACGCATCGTCGTCACCCTGCTCCACGCCATGCGGAAACGCGATGCCGAATGGGGGCTGGCAACCCTGTGCGTCAGCGGTGGGTTGGGGATGTCGCTCCTGGTACGGCGGGACTAGAAACCAGGTTTTTAAGAAAAAACCTGGTTTCTGATGATCGCCCTCCTGCGCCAGGCTGTCGTGGCGGTGACAGAATAAGCCTGTTTCAGACATCCAGCCCCTTGACAGAAGCCCTTATCTGATGTATACTAGAGGTCAGACGTAAGACCTCTTACCACTGGTGGCGTGATGCAGCGATTTAAGACTGATCGGCGACCTCTCCATCTCCAGACGCAACAACATCTGCTCAGCCTCATCGAGAACGGGACTTATCAGCCCGGTCAACAACTCCCCTCTGAGGCCGATCTGGCCGCGCAGTTTGGCATCTCACGCCCCACTCTGCGCGAGGCGTTACTTTACCTCGAACAAGAAGGCGCCATTGTCCGCAAGCACGGTGTGGGCACGTTCGTCGCCCCTGGGTACGGACATCGGCTAGGAAGCGGACTGGAACGGCTGGAGAGCATCCTGGCGTCGGCTGCACGGCAGGGGATGGCGACTCAGATGCGCGGACTGAGTGTGGAGCAGGTGCCGGCCGATGAAGAACTGGCAGAGAGGTTGGATGTCGCTCCAGGCACCCCCCTCACTTGCGTCCGTCGCGCCATCGTCGTCAAGCGCCGGCCAGCCGCATATCTGGTTGACTACAGCCCCGTGACCGTCTTGCCACCCGAAGCCATCGGCACCTCTTTCGGTGGGTCAGTCCTCGACCTGTTGGTGCAACAGAATGGCATCTGCGTTCGTGAATCGCTGGCCGAAATCATCGCTATTAATGCTGATGTATTGTTGGCAGAGCAATTGGAGGTCGAACCAGGTCAGGCACTGTTACTACTGGCCGAAACACTGTTCACCGACGATCACACACCTATCGAGTTCTCCCGCAACTACTTCCTGCCCGATCTCTTCCGCTTCCATGTTCTGCGTCGTTGATGTTGTCTACCTGAGACAATTCACACAATTTTCTAAGGAGGTACAGTTCAAATGAAGACCGAAAGTTTCCGTGGCCGTGACTTCATCACCCTGCTCGATTGGAGCAAGGAGGAAGTCGAAACCATCCTCGACGTGGCGCTGAATCTCAAACGGCGCTATGCGATCGGGGAACTGCACAACCACATCCTGCCGGCAAAGACCCTGTTCATGATCTTCTACAACCAGTCCCTGCGCACCCGCAACTCCTTCGAGGCTGGGATGACCCAGTTGGGCGGCCACGCCCACTTCCTGGACACCAGCAAGATCTACACCCCCGCTCTCCCCGGCAAAGAGGGGGCTTACTCCACCGAGCGCGTCTCCGACGTGGCGCGGGTACTGGCCCGCATGGGCAACGCCATCGCCATCCGCTGCTACGGCGACCCGGTGGACTGGGTCTACGGCGGAGCAGATGAGATGATCCGCAACTTCGCCTATTGGGCCGACATCCCTGTCCTCAACATGGAATGTGACAAGTACCACCCCTTCCAGGCCCTGGCCGACGTCCTGACGGTCAAGGAAAAGTTCGGCGGCTTCAAGGGTGTCAAGTTCGTCATGTCCTGGGCCTATTCCCCCAGTGTCCACAAGCCGCGCGCGGTGCCCCAAAGCGCGATCATCGCTGCCAGCATGATGGGTTGCGACACGGTGCTGGCCCGCCCGCCGGAGATGAGACTCGACCCCGAGGTCATCGCCGCCTGTGAGAAATACGCCGAGATGAACGGCACCACCTTCGAGGTGACAGATGACTTTATGGGAGCCGCCGAAGACGCCCACGTCCTCTACCCCAAGGCCTGGTGCCCAATCCAACTACTTAAGCCCCCTGTGGGTGAGGACAACCCACAACTGGCGCAAGAGATCTTTGACCGCTACAAGGACTGGAAGGCCACGCCAGAGTACATGGCCCTGGCCGACCCCAATGCCGTCTACATGCACTGCCTGCCCGCCGACCGGAGTTGGGAGGTAGAGGATGAGGTCATTGACGGGCCACAGTCGGTGGTCTTCGATGAGGCCGAGAACCGCTTGCACGTGCAGAAGGCGGTGATGAGTTTGGTAATGCAGTAGGTTCGTAGATTCGTAAATTCGTAGGTTCGTAGATTCGGGTGTTCCTGTGAATCCGAATTTACGAATACCGAATCTACGAATACCGGACACCGGGGGAGATGCGTGGCCAAACAACAACGTGGGTTTGAGGACCTCGACTGCTACCAACTGGCGCTGCAAGTGCTCAAAGAGGCGTACAAGGTGGCAAACCGCCTGCCGACTGTTGAGCGGTACAACCTGGCTGACCAGATGCGGCGTGCGGCTACTAGCGTGACCTTGAACATCGCCGAAGGATACGGACGCTATCACTACTTGGATAAACTGCGCTTTTTCTACATCGTCCGTGGCTCCCTCGACGAGACGCTGAGCGGCTACATTCGCTTCGTCCATCGGCAGCGCCAGGGCCACAAGGAATATGGCGAACGTGTACTACAGGAACCAAGGACTGAATACATCATCCGTCCCACTCCCGAGCCCCCGAATCCCGAATCTACGCTTCCCGAATTTACGAATCCCGAATAAGGAGACCCCCAATGGATCTTTACGGACGTGATTTCATAAGTACCCAAGACTGGAAGGTCGAAGAATTGATGGAAGCGCTGGAACTGGCGGCCAAGATGAAACGTGATCGCTTCTCCGACCGCTGGACGAACATCCTGAAATACAAGACCTTCCTGATGTTCTTCTACAACCCCTCGGTGCGTACCCGCCTCTCGTTCGAGGCGGCGGCCACCGAACTGGGCGGCCATGCTCAGTTCATGACGCCCTCGGCGGGCCGTTTCAAGACACAGAAAAAGGCTGGGGAGACTATCGAGGACGCTGCTCAGGTGATGGCCCGCTACGTGGCCGGCATCGGCATCCGCATCCTCGAGGACAAAGTCCCCTACTACGGCGCTGGCGACGAGATGCTGCTGGAGTACGCCAGGTGGTCCGACGTGCCCATCATCAACATGGCCGACGACCGGTTCCATCCTTGTCAGGCCCTGGCCGACGTGATGGGCTGGGCTGAGTGGTATGGCGAGGGGCCCGGTTGCCCGAACTACGACGCCCTACGAGGCAAGAAGTTCCTGCTTAGTTGGGGCTCCGGTGCGCTGGCCCGCTCATGGTGCTCGGTGCAGGCCGCACTCCTCATCGCCTCTCGCCTTGGTATGCACGTCACGATGGCCCGCCCGGAGGGATATGACCTCGACCCGGAGGTCATCGAGTGGACGAGGCAGAACTGTGCCACTAGCGGCACCGATTTTGAAGTCGTTCACGACCCTGACAGCGGCTATGAGGGCGCGCACATCGTCTACTCCCGCAACTGGGTCACCACGGAGGCCTACAAAGACGGCGTTCTTCAGAAGCAAGCGGAGATCGAGAAGGCGATGGCCTACACAGGCTGGACGACGACTGCCGAACGGATGACCAAGACCGACAACGCCATCTTCACCCACCCAATGCCGGTTGACCGAGGCAGCGAGGTGACAGATGAGGTTGCCAGCGGCCCGCGCAGTGCTGTTTATGATATTGCCGAGAACCGGCTGCACGTGCAGAAGGCAGTGATGGCGCTGACGATGGGGAATTTGTAGGGAATTGGGGAATTAGGGATTGGGGATTGGGGATTGGGATGGACGAGGCTCGGTTTGAGGAGTTGAGGTTTTATCAGGCGGCGATGAGGTTGTTGAAGGCAGCTTATCGGCTGGCGGAACAACTGCCGAAGTATGAGAGGTATAACCTGGCTTCTCAACTGCGTCGGGCGGCGCTTAGCACTGTGTTGAACATTGCGGAAGGGTATGGTCGTTATCACTTTCTGGATAAGCTGCGCTTTTTCTACTACGCGCGGGGGTCGTTGTTTGAAACCTTGAGTGGCTTCGTTGCCGCGCACGTCGTTGGCTATGTGGGCGATGAGCAACTGGCCTGGGCACGTCAAACAACGGCCGAAGCCGGCGCTTCTCTCAACGCCTACATCAACTACATCCGCAACCAAAAGCAAGGTGCGCAGACCTTTGGAGAAAAGCACATCCAAGAACCCAACCTAGTCTACGAAACCACTCCCGGCCAAGAGCCTCCCCAATTCCCAAATTCCCCAATCCCAAATTTCCAAGCACAAGGAGATGATATGAACGAGAAACGAAGACTCGCCGTCGTCGCCATCGGCGGCAACTCGTTGATTCTGGACAAGCAACACGAGGACGTGGCTTCTCAATACCGCGCGGTCGAGGAGACCTGCAAGCATATTGCCGATATGATTGAGCGGGGCTGGGACCTGGTCATCACCCACGGGAACGGCCCGCAGGTGGGCTTTATCCTGCGCCGAAACGAACTGGCCGCGCACGAGGTGCACACCACGCCGCTGGACCTGATTGGCGCGGACACCCAGGGCTCTATTGGCTATATGATCGCCCAGGCGCTGGGCAACGAGTTCAAGCGGCGCGGCATCAACCGGCCGATTGCCAGTGTGGTGACTCAAGTAGTAGTAGACCGGGATGATCCTGCCTTCCAGAACCCCAGCAAGGGGATCGGCGGTTTTGCTACCGAGGACAAGGCACGTGTGTTTGAAACCGATGGCTGGCGCGTGGTTGAGGACGCTGGACGGGGCTGGCGGCGCGTTATTGCGTCCCCCATCCCGCTTAAGATCGTTGAACTGGGGGCCATCCGCACCCTGGTGGAACAAGGCTTCATCGTCATCGCCGTCGGTGGCGGCGGCATCCCGGTGATCGAAGACGAGAACGGGAACCTGGTCGGGACGCGGGCAGTGATTGACAAGGACCGGGCGACCAGTCTGCTGGCGCGGGAACTCCAGGTGGACCTGTTCCTCATTTCTACCGCCGTATCCCAGGTAGCCATCAACTTTAACCAGCCGGACCAACAGTGGTTGCACCAGATGACGGCTGACGAGGCTCGGAAGTACCAGGCTGAGGGGCATTTCAAGCCCGGCAGTATGGGCCCCAAGATCGAAGCGGTGCTCTCTTTCCTGGATGCGCACCCGGCTGGCAAAGCGCTCATCACCGACCCACCTAATATCGCAAACGCGCTGGATGGCAAAGATGGCACCTGGATAGTTTGCCAGTGATTTGGACGGTGGTATACTATGGCGTGAGGCGTGAAACGTGAAAACGTGAGGTGTATATCGCCAAATCATCACGTTTCACGGGTCACGTTTCACGGATCGTTTCACGCGGAGGAGGTGGTGCCCCGAGAACAATAACCAGCCTGAAGTCCGAATCTACTATGTTAACCTATTACCATTTAAGGAGGAGTAGAGATGTTGTCCAAAAGAGTGCGGTGGCTTTTAGCCGCCCTGATGATTATGACTCTGGTACTGAGCGCTTGTGGCCCGGCGGCGACGGAAGAACCGGTCGCTGAAGAGCCAGCGGCTGAAGAACCAGCCGCCGAGGAACCGGCTGAGGAAGAGGGTGGATTCGCTGTTCCGGCGACCGTAGATGGCAAGTTCAACGTGGCTATGGTGCTCATTGGCCCCCACGATGATGGTGGCTGGAGCCAGGCCCACTACGAAGGACTGGAGTACGTTGCGGAAAACGTGCCCGATGTCCACATAGCCTACATCGAAAACGTGCCCGAAGGCTCCGAGTCCGAGCAGGTCTTCCGCAGCCTCTCCCGCAAGGGCTTCGACCTCATCTTCGGCACATCCTTTGGCTACATGGATCCGATGGAGATCGTGGCCGAGGAGTTCCCCAACATCATGTACATTCACCTCACCGGCATCAAGTCGAACGGGGAGAACTTTGGCAACCTGATGGGCGCTATGGAAAACATGAAGTACCTGGCCGGGATGTTGGCCGGAGCGCGTGCCAAGATGGATGGAAATCCCAAGTTGGGCTACATGGCCACCTTCCCCATCCCCGAAGAGATCCGGCTGGGCAACGCCATCGCATTAGGCATGAGAAAGACCTGCCCCGAATGTACGATGGACGTGCGCTGGATCAACACCTGGCACGACCCCATCATCGAGAAAGATGCGGCCGCTTCCCTCTTTGACGCCGGGGCGCAGGTCGTCTTCACCGGGGCCGATACGCCGGCCGGGGCCGACGTGGCCCAGGAAAAGGGCAAGTGGGGTGTGACCTACGACTGGTATGGTTCCTGCAAGGTGGATGCCTGCCTGACCGCACCCTACTGGGTCTGGGGCCCGATCTATGCCGAAATCGCCCAGGGTGTCATTGACGGCACGTATACGCCGGGTTGGCACTACTTTGACGCCGATACCGGTGGCCTGGGTCTGTATGGCTTTATGGAGGGCGAGGAACTCCCCCCCGGTGTGGCCGAGTTGCCCCCTGAGGTCATCCAGGAAGTACGGGACCTGATGGCGCAAACATTGGCCGGCGAGTTCACCCGTTTTGATGTTTTCTCCGGCCCCATCAACGATAATCAGGGCAATCTGATTGTCCCGGAGGGCAAAGCGCTAGAACAGGTTGACCTGGACGCATTCCCTGAGTTTGATCTGGGTTGCGAATACTGCATGAAGTGGTGGGCCGAGGGCATCACCGCCGAACTGCCCGAATAAAGTCCAGGCAATGACTATGAGCCTTGCGAAGGTTGGGATACCTTCGCAAGGCTCTGTTCAAGGAGACTGACATGGTCAACGCAGTCGAGATGCAGGAAATCGTCAAACGTTTCCCCGGCGTGCTGGCCAATGATCGGGTAAACTTCGATCTGCGCCCTGGAGAGATCCACGCGCTGCTGGGGGAGAACGGGGCGGGCAAGAGCACGTTGATGAACGTCCTGGCGGGCCTCTACCGGCAGGAAGAGGGAACTATTCGTGTTCACGGGCAACCTGTCTCCTTTCGCTCCCCGCGCGACGCCATCGAACACGGCATTGGCATGGTGCACCAACATTTCATGCTGGTCCCCTCGCTGACGGTCACGGAAAACATCCTGCTGGGACTCGACGAGCCTCGTTTTTTGATGCGACTGCCCGAATACGACGAACGGATTGCAGCGTTAGAGGAGCGGTTCGGTCTCAGAGTGGCCCCGGATGCCAAAATCTGGCAACTCTCGGTCGGCGAGCAGCAGCGGGTGGAGATTCTCAAGATGCTATACCGGGATGCGGATGTGCTTATCATGGACGAGCCAACGGCCGTCCTGGCTCCGCAGGAGGTTGATGACCTCTTTGAAACGCTGCACGCGATGACGGACGAGGGGAAATCCATCGTCTTTATCAGCCACAAACTGCACGAAGTGATGACCATTTCCGACCGCATCTCTGTGCTGCGCAAGGGGTGTTTGGCGGCCGAGCCTTTGGAAACCCGGTCAACCAACCAGACACAGTTGGCCGAACTGATGGTCGGGCGCAAAGTCATCTTCACTGTGACCAGAGAGCCGTGCGAACCCGGCAAAGTGCTCCTCTCCGTCGAGAACGTTAGCGCGGAGAACGACAAAGGGCTTCCCGCGCTCAAAGGGGTGTCGTTCCAGATCCGCTCCGGTGAGATTCTGGGGATAGCAGGAGTGGCCGGCAACGGGCAATCGGAACTGGCCGAGGTGATCAGCGGGCTGCGCGAGTGCACGTCCGGGCTGGTGACCGTCGGCGGCCAAACTGTCAGCAATCAACCACCCAAAGCCGCCATCGAAGCCAACGTGGCCCACATCCCTATGGATCGCACCGGCGTAGGTTCATCTCCCAATCTGAGCATCGCTGATAATCTCATCATGAAAGCCTACCGTCACCCACCCATTGGCAAGGGGTGGGCCATTGATGGACAGACTGCCCGCGAGCATGCCAATATCCTCAAAGACGACTATGAAATCATGGCCCCCTCCATTGACACCCAGGCCCGGCTGCTCTCCGGGGGCAACCTGCAGCGCGTCATCCTGGCGCGGGAGATCTCCGGCCAGCCGAGCGTGATCCTGGCCGTCCAACCCACCCGCGGGCTAGATGTCGGCGCTATCGAAGGGGTGCGTCGCCTGCTCCTGGCGCAGCGACAGGCGGGCGCGGCCATCCTATTGATCTCAGAAGAGTTGGAGGAACTGTTCTCCCTCAGCGACCGGATAGCCGTAATCTACGAAGGGGAGATCATGGGGATGTTTGAAGAGCCAGATCAGGAAACCATCGGCTTGATGATGGCCGGGCAGAGAGGAGACGGGGAGACAAGGCGACAGGGAGACGAGGAGACAGGGAGACAAGGAGACGGGGACAAAGGCATACAATCGTAAAGGGAAAGAG
>JAUWNP010000262.1 GCA_030612585.1 Anaerolineae bacterium | reverse complement strand
AAGTCACCAAGACTGGTCTCATCAATTTTCTAATAGACGGCCAGGTAGTGCCTACCATTAACCTATCAGACGGCTATCGCAGTATCATAGCCCTGGTCGGTGATTTGATCTGGCGTTTACTACTGACATTTCCTAATATGGATGATCCTACGCAGGCATCAGGCGTTGTCCTTATTGATGAACTGGATATCCACCTACACCCTACGTGGCAACGGTTCATTGCCGATTGGTTGCGCAAGGTTTTTCCTCGCTTGCAGTTTATCGTGGCTACACATAGTCCATTTGTTGCCATTGGTGCAGGGGAAGATGCTTTGACGTTGCGCTTTACAAAAGACGGCGATGGAGCGTTTACAGCACAGCAGGTTAAGGACATTTTTACATACGATGCAGACCGTGTTCTCACAAGCCCTGCATTTGATCTTGTGTCAACGTATTCCCCCCAGATTCAAAAGAAAATCGAGCGTTACCATCAACTAAGGCTTCGTTTGCCTGGGCTAGACTCCGAAGAAAAAGTGCTACTTGAGGAACTGACTCATCTTATGCAAAAGATACAGTTCCTGAACGAACGGCCTGAGCCAGGCTCTTTGCTAGATCGGGTAGATCGCTTTCTGGAAGAAAACCTGCCATGATTTCTGTTACTAGAACTGCGCCGCCCGACGTGCTGCAACGACTCGGCGCTCGCTGGTTGGCCGCATTACGGGCGGCCAACGACGAACTGGAGCAGATCGAAAATGACCCCCAGGCCACACCACAGCAGATTCGGCGGGCAAAAGAGGGAAAGCAAAACGCACAAAACAAGTACCGTCACCGCGAGATCAAGGACTCCCTCGTAGCAATGTTCCACGGCAAATGCGTCTATTGCGAAAGTCCAATCAGGGCTGTGACCTATGGACACATAGAACATTTTTACCCCAAAAGCGACTCCAATTACGCGGACAAAACTTTCGAGTGGGATAATTTACTCTTGTCGTGTGATGTATGTAATGACTCTGGGCATAAGGGGACTAAATTCCCCCTTGACGCCAGTGGCGACCCATTACTGATTGACCCAACCGATGGCGTGACAGATCCCGTTGTGCATCTCAAGTTTTCCTGGGACCCGCGGACCGGTTTAGCCAGCGTATATGGCCTTGATGAAAGGGGCCAGGAGGTTGAGCGCGTCTTCGACCTCAACGGGATGAGAGGCCGAAAGGCATTGATCAGGGAGCGCAGTAGATACGTCAAAAAACTGTACGTGATTCTCAAACTGTATGAGCAACTGAAGGGTGACGCAGGGGCTTTGGCTATCTTGCGAGAGGCCTGCCAGTCCGATGCCCCGTATAGCGCCTTTGCACTGACGTACATTGCGCCATGCATCTCACGTAATTTTGACGAGGAGTCCCCCCCATGGTAGAACTAACCTGGGAAGGCAAATACGACGCCGACGGCAAGCGCGCGGCCCCGCTGCGCGTCCAACTCCCCTTCCAGACCGTCGAAACGGTGAACGAGAGCGCGCAGCAGCGCCAGATGGCCCTCGACATGTTTAGCGCGGGCCGCTCCGCCGAATGGCGCAACCGCTTGATCTGGGGCGACAAGAAATACGTCCTGCCCGCCCTGCTGGATGAGTTCGCCGGGCAGGTGGACTTGATTTACATTGATCCGCCGTTTGCTACCGGGGCGGATTTTTCGTTTCAAGTTAGCGTGGAAGACGAAAGGTTTGTCAAAGAGCCAAGCATCATTGAGCAAAAAGCCTATAGAGATACCTGGGGGCAAGGCTTGGATTCTTACTTGCACTGGTTTTATGAAACGGTGGTGTCACTGCGCGAGCTGCTAACTGAGAATGGGAGTATTTACGTACATCTGGATTACCATGTAAGCCATTACGCAAAGGCCATTCTTGATCAAGTCTTTGGTAATGAGAACTTTATGAGCGAGGTCATCTGGAAGCGGACAAGTGCTCATGGTTCGGCGGACAGATATGGGCCTATTCATGATACGATTTTCTACTATGGTAAAGGCGGCAAGCGCATTTGGAATAAGCCCATTACAGAATATGACGATTCGTATATAAGACGGTTCTACAGAAAGGTAGATGAAGATGGAAGGCGCTATCAGCTCATTGATTGCAGCGCACCTGGAGACAGAAAAGGTACAAAGGCGCACTACGAATGGAGAGGGAGGTTCCCTCCTCCAGGGCGACACTGGGCTGTTGTCAAAGAAGAGATGGAACGATTAGAAGCAAAAGGGCTGATAGTCTACAGTTCAAAAGGCACACCACGAAAAAAGCAGTATCTTGATGAAATGCATGGGCAGCCTGTTCAAGATATTTGGATAGACATAAAAACAATCAGTAGCCATTCCAATGAACGTGTCAACTACACCACCCAAAAACCCGAGGCCCTCCTCGACCGCATCATCCGCGCCTCCTCCAACGAAGGCGACCTGGTCCTCGACTGCTTCTGCGGCTCCGGCACCACCGCCGCCGTGGCCGAAAAACTAAACCGCCGCTGGATCACCTGTGACCTGGGCCGGTTCGCCATCCACACCACCCGCAAGCGGTTGCTGGGCATTGAGAACGTCAAGCCGTTCGCGGTGCAGAACCTGGGCAAGTACGAGCGGCAGGCGTGGCAGGCGGCCGAGTTCGGCGGGGTGGAGCGGGCGGCGGAGGTGACGCAACAATACCGGCGCTTTATCCTCGAACTGTACCACGCCCGCCCCATCACCGGCTACAACTGGCTGCACGGCCTCAAAGGCGGGCGCATGGTGCACGTCGGCGCGGTAGACGCCCCCATCTCGCCTGGCGACGTGAAACAGATCGCGCTGGAGTTCCGCAAGGCCACCGGCACGGGCAAGGACGCGCCCAGCGTCAGCGCGGTGGACGTGTTGGGCTGGGACTTTGCCTTTGAACTGAACGAGGTCGCCCGGCAGCAGGCGGCCCAGGCCAACATCCAGATGCGCTTCCTGCGCATCCCGCGCGAGGTGCTGGAGAAGAAGGCGGTCGAGCAGGGGGACATCAGGTTCTTTGAGTTGGCTGCTCTCTTTGTCGAGGTAGCGCAGGAGAAACGCAAGGTCAGCCTCAAGTTGACCGATTTCGTCATCCCTCCCGACGACGTGCCCACCGATGTACAGGCCGCCATCACCCACTGGGCGCAGTGGATTGACTATTGGGCCGTGGATTGGGACAACAAGGGCGACACCTTTCACAATATGTGGCAGACCTACCGCACGCGGAAGGAGAAGTCGCTCAAGTTGTGGGCCGGTCACAAGTACGAGACGGCGGGCGAGTATACGATCATGGTCAAGGTGATTGACATTCTGGGAAATGATACGACAAAGACGCTGAAAATAAAAATAGGGTGAGTTCGAATGTGGTCATTCCGCGATAACCGCTTGCTCGAACCGGTGGACGTCACCGTCGCCAACCTGATCGGTGCGCTGGGCCGCTACCAGGGCCGCCAGGAACTCTACCGCTACCAGACCCCGCAGATTCTGGAGACATTGCGCCAGGTGGCCGTCGTCGAGTCCACCGAGGCATCGAACCGCATTGAGGGCATCGTGGTCTCCCCGCACCGCCTGCGAGCACTGATGGTTCAGGCTACCCCCGAGACTCGCTTCGAGAGCGAAATCGCCGGATACCGCGACGTGCTGGCACGCATTCACACCGGACAGGTGGGCCTGCCGCTCACGCCTGAGTCCATCCGCGCTCTGCACGCCGATCTTTACGCCTACCTGCCCGGCCAGGGGGGCAACTGGAAAGAGCACGACAACATCATTCGACAAATCCTCCCCGACGGGCGTGACGTAATCCGTTTTGTCCCCCTGCCGGCCGGCGAAACTCCCCAGGCAATGGCGGAGATGTGCCGTCATCTGGCGCAAGCCTGGGACAGCGGACAAACTGACCGGCTACTGGTCATCAACGCTTTTATCCTCAATCTTTTGTGTATTCATCCCTTCACCGACGGCAACGGACGCCTGGCCCGGCTGCTGACGCTGCTCTTGCTCTACCAGGCCGGCTACGAGGTCGGGCGTTACATCAGCCTGGAGCGGATCATCGAAGAGAGCAAGGAGACCTACTACGAAGCGTTGCTGCGATCCAGTCGGCGCTGGGATACGGGCCATCACGACCTGACACCCTGGTACCAATACAGCCTCGGCGTATTGGTCCGCGCCTATCGGGAGTTTGAGGCCCGGGTGGGCGAATTGGTGGCAACTCCAGGCGCCAAGCGCGAGGCAGTGCTGACAGCCATTGAGACGTTCGGCCCTGGCCAGACCTTTTCCATCTCGGAACTGGAACGCTTATGTCCAATCGCGAGCCGGGCGACGATACGGCGCGTGTTGGGAGAACTACGCCAGCAGGAGCAGGTAGAATGTTTGGGCACGGGACGGTCGGCGCTGTGGCGCAAGTTGTAAACGTGCTCGTCATAAACGTGATCATGGATACGTTTAACGTGCTCAAAACGCGCTCATGATGAGGAGATTGGTATGCCCCGCAAAAAGAAACCCGACCCCGCCCAAATGCCCCTTCTGGAACTGGCGCTCAAAACCGCCCCGTGCGTGCCTGCCATTCGTCAGGAGGTGCGGGATTGGGTCGCCGACGGTTACAAGGGCGTGACTCAAACCACCAAGACCTTACTCAACTACTGGTTCCGCACAGACCATCGCTTGCCCAATGGCGCTAAGTTCCAGTATTACCATTTTCAGCGCGAATCAATTGAAACCCTGATCTACCTGTACGAAGTCGCCCAGAAGCGCCGCCACAAAGACCTGATCGAGACCTACGCCACAGCCCCCCCTCTTTCCCCCCCAAAGTTGGGGGGGAGGAGGGGGGGGCTGCGGCTGTTGCAGTATGACGACTACCCCCGCTACTGCATCAAGATGGCTACCGGCAGCGGCAAAACCAAAGTCATCGGCCTGGCCGTCGCCTGGCAGTATTTCAACGCCGTCCTGGAAGACGCGGACGCCTACGCCAAGACCAGCCTGATCATCGCGCCCAATATCATCGTCTTTGAACGGTTGCGGACAGATTTCGCGGGCGGGCGGGTCTTTCGTACCGACCCCATCATTCCGCCGGAGCTAACGCTCTTTTGGGATATGGAATTCTATATGCGTGGGGACGGCGAGCGGGCCAGTTCAGAGGGAGCGTTGTACCTGACCAACATCCAGCAACTTTACGAACGGGATGACGCCGGCACAAGCGACGAGACAGAGATTATGACTGCGGTGCTCGGCCCCAAGCCACCTACCCAGACCATCCAGGTCGAGGGCTTTGATACTCGCATTCTTGCTCGTGGGGGGCCGGTGTTCGTAGCGAACGACGAAGCTCACCACACGCACGACGAAGAAAACGAGTGGAGCAAGACAATCCGCCGCCTGCACCACTCTCTTTCTTCCCACCCGACTTTGGGGGGGACAGAGGGGGGGCAGCGCGGCGTCATCCAACTCGATATGTCGGCCACGCCGCGCTACAGCAAAGGCTCGCTCTTTACCTGGACGATATTTGACTATCCGCTCAAGCAAGCCATCCTGGACAATGTGACCAAGCGGCCCATCAAGGGCATCGCCAAGGGCATCAAGGAGGTTCCCTCCGACATTGCCAGCGTGCGCTACCAGGCGTATCTGACCGCCGGGGTGGAACGGTGGCGTGAGTATCGGGATCAAC
>JAUWNP010000172.1 GCA_030612585.1 Anaerolineae bacterium | reverse complement strand
GATGGATACCATCGCGACCATCTCGGATAGTGAAGGCCTCAATCAGCGCAGAGCCGGTCTCGACCGTCGCCGAGATGACGTGGTCACCGCTGCCATCAATGGTTGTCGGGTAGGTGGCGGGGGCCTGGACAGTGAAGGAGGTGTCCCACCCACCGCGCAACGACAGGCCGCGGGTGACGACCAGGTTCTCGACGTAGGTGCCGGTGGCGACCCACACCTCGTCGCCGTCACCGGCCAGGTTAATGGCCTGTTGGACGCTGCCGCAGGGATCAGTGAGGATACAAGTAATGCCGGTGCCGCCTGCTCGCACATAGTAAACAGCAGGGTCAGCGAGGGCAACGGGGATAGGGCGGGCCAGAGGCAACATCAGAACAGCGGTCAGGCCGAGGCCCAGGGCAAGTGCGGACAAAAGGTATCTGTTTTTCATTTCTTGCACTCCTTGCTCTTGGCTAAGTGCAGCGATGAGGGGTGTGGTGGAACTATAAAGACCAAGGCCCATCGTACGTCTCCCTTGGTGTAGTTCAAGGCAAGTTGGAGAGGTGTGAGGAACTGTGCTCGTCCCGCCCATGTCTATCTTAGCATGACCTTGCGCTACTTGTCAAGCCCGCGCACGTGCGGGGATGCATTTCAATTGGGTGTATTTCATCTCGGTTGTAGGGCAATTTGGCAAATTGCCCCTGGGACAAGTTACCAACTTGTCCTACAACTCATTTGAAACGCACCCATTTCAATTTGGGGGCAGGCTTGCCCCGTTCTTGATGCGCGGATTATGTACCGGTTGGCAGGGATGACAAAGTGCGGTATAATCTTCGCCATTAGGGAGGCGAACGTTGCGAGCACTGATCACCGGGGCTGGAGGATTCGTCGGGGGACATCTGTGTGCCTATCTGTTGGCGCATACAGATTGGCAGTTGATGGGCACGGTCTATCCCCAGCCAGTCGAGTCCCAGCCGCCGGAACCACGTCTGCGTCTGCGACACGCCGATCTGCGCGACCCGGAGGGGGTGCGCACGCTCATGGACGAGGTGCAGCCCGACTACATCTTCCACCTGGCGGCCCAATCGTTCGTCCCCACCTCCTTTGCAGACCCGTGGGATACGCTGGAGAATAATATCCGGGGGGAGTTGAATCTGCTGGAGGCGGTGCGACGGTCGGGGCGCGAGGCGCGGATGCTGGTGATCGGCTCGAACGAGGAGTATGGCGCGCCGAAGCCGGGGGAATTACCCCAGACGGAGGAGAGCCCGCTGCGGCCCAATAACCCCTACGCGGTGAGCAAGGTCGCCCAGGACTTCCTGGGGCTTCAGTATCACCTGGCCTACGGGTTGTCCGTCGTGCGGGTGCGCCCCTTCAACCACACCGGTCCGGGTCAATCTCCCCGTTTCGTCGTCCCAGCCTTCGCCAACCAGATCGCCCGCATCGAGGCCGGCCTGCAGGAACCGGTGATGAAAGTGGGCAATCTGGACGCGGCCCGCGATTTCAGCGACGTGCGGGACATCGTGCGGGGCTACCACCTGGCGGTGACGCAGGGTGAGGCGGGGGAGGTGTACAACCTGGCGTCGGGGCGGCCGCAGCCGGTGCAAGGGTTGCTGGAGACACTCTTGAGTTACTCCCGGGTGGAGATCCGGGTCGAGCGAGACCTGGAGCGGTACCGGCCTGTGGATGCGCCGGTGGTCTACGGCAGCGCAGAGAAGTTCCGCCGGCAGACGGGCTGGGAGCCTCAGATTCCGTTCGAGCAGACGTTGCGGGATACGCTGGATTATTGGCGGGGGCAGGTGGGCAAGTTGGCAAGTGAGCAAGTTGGCAAGTAGGCAAGTTGGCAAGTAGGCGAGTTGGCAAGTTGGTAGGTTGGCAGGAGGGGGCAAGGGTGAGCAAGGCGCTCAGTTTCGAGGGGTGGGTGGCGCAGGTGCCGGAGAGTTTGAAACGAGACCCTCTCTGGAACTTCCAGGTTTACCCCAAGGCTCTGCATCTTTACGACCTGGCGTGGGAAGATTGTGAATATCTGCTGAAAGATCCACGCGGGCGCGCTGTGGCTAATCAACTTATTCGCAGTGCTGGCTCCATCTGCGCCAACATCGAGGAGGGTTACGGGCGCGGATATGGGAAGGAGTACTCTTATTTCCTGCGCGTTTCAATGGGTTCCGCCAGGTAAAGTCGCGGATGGTACTACCGGGGCAAGCGGTTGCTTCCAGCCGACGTGCTGAAGCACCGCATAGCACTGCTGGACGAAATCATCGCCATGCTCGCTCCCAACATCCAGCGCCAGAGGCACTACCGCCGCAAGTAGTTGTCCACTCGCCCACTTGCACACTTGCCCACTCGCCCACTTGCACACTCGCCCACTTGCACACTTGCAAACTTGCAAACTTTTCAGGAGGTATCACTAATGCCTAAAGCACTGATCACCGGTGTCACTGGCCAGGACGGTTCCTATCTGGCCGAGTTCTTGCTGGATAAGGAATACGAGGTTATCGGGATGGTGCGGCGGAGTAGCACCGTCAACTTCTCCCGCATCCAGCACATTCAGGACAAGATCACGTTGGCCTCCGGCGATTTGCTGGACCAGGGTTCTCTCATCAACGTTCTACAGAAGCACCGGCCAGACGAGGTCTACAACCTGGCCGCCCAGTCTTTCGTGCCGACCTCGTGGGAGCAGCCGGTCTTCACCGGCGAGGTGACCGCGCTGGGGGTGACCCGTATGCTGGAGGCAGTCCGCACAGTGGATAATGGCATCCGCTTCTACCAGGCCAGTTCTTCAGAGATGTTCGGCAAGGTGCGAGAGGTGCCCCAGAAAGAGAGCACACCTTTCTATCCCCGCAGCCCCTACGGCGTGGCCAAAGTCTACGGCCATTGGATCACGATCAATTACCGGGAGTCCTACGGGCTGCACGCTACCTCCGGCATCCTCTTTAACCACACCAGCCCTCGCCGGGGTCTGGAGTTCGTCCTGCGCAAGATAACCCATGGGGTGGCGAAAATCAAACTAGGGCTGGCCGACGAACTCCGGCTGGGCAACCTGGACTCCTGCCGCGACCTTGGCTATGCTGGCGATTACGTAGAGGTAATGTGGTTGATGCTCCAGCAACCAGAGCCGGACAACTATGTCGTCGCCACAGGGGAGACCCACTCCATCCGCGAGATGTGCGAAGCGGCTTTCGGGTACCTGGACCTGGATTGGCAGGAGTACGTGGCGCAGGACCCCCGCTTCATGCGGCCGGCGGAGGTGGACCTGCTGGTGGGGGATGCCAGCAAGGCGCTCCGGGTGCTGGGATGGGAGCCGCGCATCGGTTTCCGCGAGTTGGTACAGATGATGATAGACGCAGACATGGCATTGTTGAAGAAGGAGAACGAGGGTACACTATGACAGACATTCATTTCGGCACAGACGGTTGGCGAGCGCGCATCGCCGAGGACTACACCTTTGACAACGTGCGCCGTTGCGCCCAGGGCTTTGCTAACCACCTGGCAGCCCAGGGTAAGGGAGGCGCGGACGTGGTGGTCGGCTACGACAAACGTTTTGCCGCCGAGCACTTCGGGGCGGCGGCGGCCGAGGTGATGGCCGCCAACGGCTTCCACGTCTGGCTGACCGATACGGCTACTCCTACGCCGACGATTTCATATTCTATCGTGGAGCGGAAGGCTGCCGCTGGTATCAACATCACGGCCAGCCATAACCCGCCCTGGGACTGCGGCTTCAAGGTGCGCGACGAGCACGGCGCAGCTGTCGCGCCGGACGGCCTGCGAGAGATCGAAGCGCTCATCCCACCTGTTGGCGAGGTCAAGCGAGTGGCCCTGGAAGAGGCTCAGACGAAGGGACAGGCCGTGGTCTGGGATCCGGCGCCAGCCTACCTGACGCACATCGGGAAGTTAGTGGAGATTGAGCCGATCAAGGAGGCCGGGCTCAACGTCCTGGTCGAACCGATGTGGGGCAACGGCATAGGCTGGTTCCCGCGCCTACTCAGCGGTGGCAAGACCCAGGTGTCTGAGATTCACAACGTGCGCAATCCTATCTTCCCGGAGATGGCTCGACCCGAGCCAATCCCGCCCAACGTGGACGTCGCGTTGCGAAAGACGGTCGAACTGGGAGCCGACGTGTGCCTGATCATGGATGGCGACGCCGACCGCATGGGTATCGGCGACGAGCATGGCAAGTTCGTCAACCAACTACAGGTCTTTGCGCTGCTGGCCTACTACTACCTGGAGGTGCGCGGGGAGCGGGGGGCCATCGTCAAAACCCTCTCCACTACCTCCATGCTGGAGAAACTGGGGGAGATGTACGGGGTGCCGGTCTATCAGACGGGTGTGGGCTTCAAGTACGTGGGTCCCAAGGTGCTGGAGACGAACGCGATGATCGGTGGTGAGGAGAGCGGCGGCTACGCTTTCCGCGGCAGCGTCCCGGAGCGAGACGGCATCCTGGGCAACCTCTACTTCCTGGATCTGATGGTGCGGACGGGGAAGAGCCCCGCTCAACTGATCGCCCATCTGTACGAGAAACTGGGAGCCTCGTACTACTACGACCGGATAGATACCCGCTTCCCCTCGGAGAAGCGACCGGAGGCCAAGTCCCGGCTGGACGCGGCCCGCCCGGAGAGCCTGGCTGGCTTGCGGGTCATTGAGATCGTCACCCTGGATGGCTACAAGTACGTGTTGGAGGACGGCGGGTGGCTCTTGATCCGCTTCTCCGGCACCGAGCCCATCATCCGCGTCTACTGCGAGACCACCGACGAGAGCAAAGTGCAGCCGCTACTGGATGAGGGGCTGATACTGGCGGGACTAGCCTAGGCAATGCCCCTGATTGACTCCCACGCCCACCTGGATTTCCACCAATTCGACGCCGACCGTGAGGCAGTGATTGAGCGGGCGCAGGAGGCGGGATTGGTCGCCATCGTCAACATTGGCACATCCCTGTCCTCCAGCCGGGCGGCGGTGGCGCTGGCGGAGAAGTACGACTTCATCTACGCTGCCGTGGGGGTCCATCCCCACGACGCCAAAACGGTCACGCCGGAGGTGCTGGCCGAACTGAGAACCCTGGCCCGCCACCCGAAGGTGGTCGCAGTGGGTGAGATTGGCCTGGACTACTACCGCGACCTCTCGCCACGCGCTGTGCAACGGCGGGTCTTCGCTGACCAACTGGCGCTGGCGGCGGAGTTGGCGCTGCCCATCGTGATCCATAGCCGCGAGGCCCACGATGACGTACTGGCAGCGCTGAGGAGGTGGGAAGGCCTCCCCCCTGGAGGGGGGACCGAGGGGGGTAACGGCGTCCTCCCCCCTGGAGGGGGGACTGAGGGGGGTAACGGCGTCCTCCACTCCTACTCGGCCGGGCCAGAGCGGCTGGAGGAGGTGTTGGGGCTGGGGTTCTCCATCGGCATCTCCGGCCCGGTGACCTTCCCGAAGGCAAACCGGCTGCGGGCGGTGGCGGCTGCGGTGCCGCTGGAACGGATGCTGGTGGAGACCGACTGCCCCTACCTGACACCGCAGCCATACAGGGGACGGCGCAACGAGCCAGCCTACGTGCGGTACGTCATCGAGGCGGTGGCACGTGCCCGAGGGATGCCGGCAGAGGCGGTGGCGCAGGCGACGGCAGACAATACCCGCCGTCTGTTTGGTGTTCTAAGCGTGTAGCCACAAGTTCCTTGACCCGCGCTGCCCTGAAGAGGCGGCACTGGAAAACCCGACACTGGCTCTTCAGGCCGGTGGCCAGCACCAGATCTTTCGGGCTGGCGCGGCCGGGAGCCCAAACCTCGCGATGCTAATCCGTTGTGATGATTGATCTCTCTGTTGTAATTGTCAATTGGAATGTCCGCGACCTCCTGCGGCGATGTCTGCGCTTGATACTCGATACTCAACACCTGACACTCGAGATCATCGTCGTGGACAATGCTTCCACCGATGGCAGCGCCGAGATGGTGCGGGTGGAGTTCCCTGGCGTGCGTCTCATCGCCAACGCAGACAACCGGGGCTTCCCGGCCGCTAACAACCAGGGGATTGCCGCTGCGCAGGGACGCCACGCCCTCCTGCTGAACCCGGACACAGAGGTAGTCGGCGACGCGCTGGCGACGATGGTCGCTTATGCCGACGCACACCCAGATGTGGGGATAGTTGGCCCGCAGTTGCTGACCTCCGATGGCAGCGTGCAATCCTCCCGCCGCCGCTTCCCCACGCTGCTCACCGCCGTTTTCGAGTCCCCCTGGCTGCAGCCCCACGCCCCCCGCTGCCTGCTGGAGCGTTATTATGTCCTCGACCGGCCGGATGATGAAGTACAGGACGTGGACTGGCTATATGGAGCGGCGCTGATGGCCCGGCGGGAGGCTGTCGAGCAGGTGGGGCCAATGGACGAGGGTTTCTTCATGTACTCGGAGGAACTGGACTGGTGTCGGAGGTTCCGTGAGGCGGGCCGGCGCGTCGTCTACCTGCCCGCCGCGCAGATCGTCCATCACGGAGGCAAGAGCAGCGAGCAGGTGATCGCCTCCCGCCACATCCATTTCCAGACCAGCAAGGTGTGCTATTTTCGCAAGTACCACGGGCGCATTGCGGCAGAGGCATTGCGTCTGTTCCTCCTGGGCAACTACGTCTGGCAGTTGGCGCTGGAGGGGGCCAAGTGGCTGCTGGGCCACAAGCGACCTCTGCGGGCAAGCCGGATCGTTGCCTACCGGCAGGTGCTGGGCAGTAAGTTGCAGCCCAAGTAGCCGGCACATTTTAAGAACAGCGGATGCACAGGATTCTCGGACAAAAACGCCGAGAAATCCATTTTGTCCTACCAACTCGTGTTCTTCTGGGAGTGAGCAAATGCGTATTGGCCTGATCACCGGCGAATATCCCCCTGACCAGGGTGGCGTAGGGGACTTCACCCGCGAACTGGGGCGGGCACTGGCGGCCATCGGCCACGAAGTCCACGTGCTCACCGGCGTTTCGCGAAACACGAAACCCGAAACCCGAAACCCGGTAATCGTCCACCGCAGCATCCACGGGTGGGGCTGGCGCTGCTGGCGCGACATCCTTCACCTGGACCACGCCCTCCGCTTCGACGTGCTGAACGTCCAGTACCAGGCTGCTGCCTACCGGATGCACCCGGCGATTAACCTGCTCCCCTGGCGGCTG
Organism: Anaerolineae bacterium; assembly: GCA_030612585.1. Next base: position 2,347 of record JAUWNP010000172.1, on the reverse strand, counting down.
CGCGGTGTCCTGAGTTTATCGAAGGAACGATGCGGAAGACCGCCAGTGGTGGTGACGTTCCACGACCTGAAGGTGCCCTACCTCTTCCCCAAAGCCGGGCCTCTGCGCCGGCAGGCGGTGCTGGCGTTGGCCCGCTGGGCCAGTGGCGTCATTGTCACCAATCGCGAGGATGAATTGCGAATAGCGAATGGCGAATGGCGAATGGCGAATTTGGAACGGATTCCGATTGGCAGCAACATTGCACCTCGGTTGCCGTCGGGCTACAATCGGGATGCCTGGCGGGCGCGGTGGGGGCTGAGGCCGGGCGACCTCCTGCTGGGTTACTTCGGCTTTCTGAACGAGCGGAAGGGGGGCGAGGATCTGATCAAGGTGTTGGCGGCACTGGTGGCGCGTGATCTCCCCGCTCACCTGCTGCTCATCGGTGGGCGGGTGGGCAGTTCTGACCCCACCAACGTGGCCTACGCTGAGCGGGTGGATCGTCTCATCATCGAACATGACCTGGCGGCACGGGTGCACCGCACCGGCTTCGTATCTCCAGAGGAGGTGTCGGCGAGCCTGGCGGCGGTGGATGTATGCGTGCTGCCCTACCGCGACGGCGTCTCGCTGCGGCACGGTAGTCTGCACGCCTGCCTGGCTCACAGGCGGCCCATCGTGACTACGCAGCCTGCTGTGGAGATGCCCGAATTGCGTGACGGTGAAAACGTACTGCTGGTGCCCGCGCAGGATGTGGAACCGCTGGCGGACGGTGTGGCGTGGTTGTGGAAAGACCCGGCGGCACGGCAGCGCCTGGAACAGGGAGCGGCGGCGTTAGCGCAGGAATTCACGTGGGAGCAGATCGCTGAACGCACCCTGACCTTCTATGAGAGGTTGGCAGCGTGAGGGAGTCACATCCTACGGACTGGCAGCGCATCGCTCAGGGTGATGGTCAGCCGCTCGACGGCCGTTACCCGACTACAGTCTGGGACATGGGCGAGGTGATTCCAGACAATCACGTTCTCTCGCTGCCCGATCCACTTCCGGCTGGCCCCTACCAACTGCTGGTCGGGCTATACGACTTGAGCAGTGGTGAGCGGCTGGCTTTGTTCGACGCCGCCGAGCAGCCATTACCGGAGCAGGCCGTGCGGCTGGAAGTTCCGTAGTTGGACTCTGTCACGAACGACACGAATATACGAACTGCGAATCACAAATCTACGAACTCCACGGCTGTTTTCTGCAGGAGGTGCATCATAATGCGAACCTACGCACTACGCATTTTGGTCGTTTTTCTGGCTCTATTCATCGCCTATTTGCTCATCGCGTACATTGTTCTTGAGCCATTAGGGTACTATGGCACCGCTGAGGAACCGCGTTTTGCGGACCCCTGGATCGCCAGGGCAGAGACGATTGTCAGCGGAGGGCTGCTATACCGAGATGTGTTCACGACGACGCCACCTCTGATCAATCTCCTTCTGGTGCCCCCGGCCCTGATCTCCGGTCTGTTTGGTCATCGAAACCCATGGGCGACGTTGTCTTTCATGACCTACTTCTCACTTTTTAACCTCTTCGCCGCTTACGCTTTGCTGTATATGGAGAAAAACAGGGAAGAGGGGTATCGCGCTGCTCTGTATTTCCTTTTCAACCCTCTTACCTTTGGGAACTCGCTCCTGCGTCGCCAAGACGAGTCTATATTGGTATTCTTTTTCTCGTTGGCGCTGTTGTTCCTCCTGCATCAGCAGCACTGGAGGGCTAGTGTTGCCATTGGCCTGACACTGCTCATCAAACTGAGCGGCGCATTGATGATCCCCATCGTCTTCTTGCGCACGCGGGACTGGAGGTACCTGATCATACCCCCAATCGTCTTTGGGTTGGTCTTTGTGCCGTTTCTGTTAGCGGCAGGAGAATCGGCCATTTTCTGGGATGTCTCAAAAGAGCGCACCCAACATCCGTTTCAATTCCGGGGCGTCAGCCTGGGAGCGTTGTGGGCTCAAGCGCACGAAGGACAACCTCCAATAGGTCTAGCGGCCTACTCGGCGGTCCTGGTGATGGGCGGCGCGATCGTCCTGATCCTCATCGCATGGAAACCCCTGGGCCTGCTCGAAGACCTCACTCTCATAACGGCCGCCGTGCTGCTGCTCTCTCCCAAGTTGCATTGCGGGTATCTCTCGCTGCTGGTACTGATGATGGCCCCGTTGTCACGTAGATATCGCATTACGGCGCTCTACTTTCTGTTCAGCCTGCTGGCGCTCATCGCGGATATGTACAAATGGCCGGTACGGAATTACGCGGTTGCCTTCGGCCTGATGGCCGGTGTGTTCGCGACTCTGGTCGCAACGATGGTCTGGATGCGATGGTCGCGCCGGACACAGGG
>JAUWNP010000125.1 GCA_030612585.1 Anaerolineae bacterium | reverse complement strand
CTACGATTGTCCTACAACTTCGTAATGTACGACCCCAGGCTCAAATTCGAGCAAAAAGTCTTTGTCTTCCGGGTAGTATTTTGCCAACTCTGCATCGTCTCCCGCAAAACCCTTAATCACATCCAGATTCTCCCAAAACGTCATAGTAATGAAATGAGTGACTTCTCCTTCTTTGCGCTCCAGAATATAGACGCTGATATTGCCCACAACCGATTGATAATCGGGAATAGCCCGTTCGTTCAGAAACGCTCGATATGCCTGTGCCTTGCTCGTTGGCACGCGCCCATGCCACATACGTACAATCATTTTGTCTCCTTCTGTGTTCATCTCCAACACTGCCACTCTGTCTACCCAGCCACTGACAGACCGTATTCCACCGCATCCGCCAGCGCGATCCAACTGGCCTCAATGATGTTGGGGGAGGCCCCCACCGTGCTCCAGCGGCGTGTCTCGTCCTGCATATCAATCAGCACCCGGGTGGTCGCCGCTGTCCCGTGGTCTCCGTCCAGAATGTGTACCTTGTAGTCGGCCAGGTTAAAATCGGCCAGGTGGGGATACACGGGCGTCAGCGCCTTGCGCAGGGCCGCGTCCAGCGCGTTCACCGGCCCGTTGCCCTCGGCCGCCGTGTGGAAAACCTGATCGCCCACGCGCACCTTGATGGTCGCCTCGGCAAAGATGCCGCGTCCCTCTCGATGTTCGACGATGGCCGTAAAGTCGAGCATCTCAAAGGGCGGATGATACCCTGATCGAGAACGGTGCAGCAGCATTTCCACCGAAGCCTCGGCCCCTTCGAAGGTGAAACCCTGGTGTTCCAACTGCTTGATCGCCTGGAGCACGCCGCGCAGGTCATCAATCTCTTGAGGCGCAATGCCCATCTCCTCCGCCTTGCTCAACAGGTTGCCCCGCCCCGCAAGTTCCGAGACGAGCACGCGCGGACGATTGCCCACGAGGGCAGGATCAATGTGCTGATAACTCCACGAGTTGCGCCGCATAGCCGCCACGTGGATGCCCCCTTTGTGCGCAAAGGCGCTCCGGCCCACGTAGGCTGCCTGGCGATCAAGAGGCTGGTTGGCGATGGCGGCCACCGTGCGGGCGACCTGCGTCAGGTGGCTCAACCGGCCCGGAGGCAAGACTGTGATCCCCATCTTTAATTCCAGGTTGGGGATCAGAGTGCAGAGATCGGCGTTGCCACACCGCTCGCCGTAACCGTTCACCGTCCCCTGCACGTGGACGGCGCCGGCCCGGACGGCTGCCAGACTGTTCGCGGCGGCCAGTCCACTGTCGTCGTGGGCGTGGATGCCCAGGGGGATACCTGGGAAAGCCGACTGGACCTCCCGGACAGTGGCCTCAATCTCCCAGGGCATTGAGCCGCCGTTGGTGTCGCACAGCACGAGCGTATCCGCGCCTCCCTCGACGGCGGCCCGGAGCGTGGCTATGGCATAACGAGGGTCGGCCTTGTGGCCGTCGAAGAAGTGCTCCGCATCGTAGATGACCTCTCGAAGAAACCGGGTTTTTTCCGAGAAACCCGGTTTCTCTTTCAAGTAGGCCACACTCTCCCGGATGATGCGCAGATTCTCCTCTGGCGTGGTGCGCAGGACGTCGCGCACGTGGAGCATTGAACTCTTGCCCACGACGGCTACCACCGGCGTCTCCGTCTCCAGCAGAGCCCGGATGTTGGCATCCTCCTGGGCCTGGCCTCCCACCCGACACGTACTACCAAAGGCAGCGACCCGAATCTGCCTCATGTTTAGTTCTCGCACCCGCCGGAAGTATTCGGCGTCTTTGGGATTGGAACCCGGCCAGCCACCCTCGACGTAGTGCACCCCCAGCCTATCGAGCAGGCGGGTGATCTTCAGTTTATCATCCACCGACAGGGAGATGCCCTCGCCCTGGGTTCCGTCGCGCAGCGTTGTGTCGTAGAGCACTACGTCCATAGACTTGTCCCTGGATTAATTCACTGGTGTCAGCCAGCCGTGGCGATCAGGTATGCGTCCTTCCACGATGTCGAAGAATGTCTCCGAGAGACGAGTCGTGATTGGGCCCCGCTTGCCGCTGTTCACCGTGATGCCATCAACCGAGCAGATCGGCGTGATCTCGGCGGCAGTGCCGCAGAAAAACATCTCGTCGGCCAGATAGAGCAGTTCGCGGGAAATCTGCTCCTCGCGTACCTTCAGGCCCATCTCGCCGGCCAGGGTGATGATACACTGTCGCGTGATCCCATTGAGGATTGAGCCAGCCACCGGCGGGGTGAGTAGTCGCCCGCGCCGCACGAGAAAGATGTTTTCACCGCTCCCCTCGCTCACGTAGCCGTTGATGTCGAGAGCGATTCCTTCGACGTAACCATGATCCACGGCCTCCATAGCGACAAACTGTGAGTTGACGTACTGTCCGCCGATCTTGGCGCCTGCCGGGTAGGTGTTGGGGGCCATCCGCTGCCACGAACTCACTCCCACGCTCACACCTTTTTCCAGGGCATCAGGCCCCAGGTACTTGCCCATCTCCAGCGTGATGATACTCACGTGCGTCGGACACGCTCGCCCATCCAGGCTGAAGGAATCCCATCCTCTAAATACGACCGGCCGGATGTAGCAGGCTTTGTGGGCGTTAGCCCGCACAGTGTCTAGAATCGCCTGGCGAATTTCCTGGCGGGCGTAGGGAATCTCTACGCGATAGATTCTGCACGAGTCCCAGAGCCTATCCAGGTGTTCCTCCAGGCAAAAGACGGCTGGGCCGTCGGGCAGTGCGTAAGCACGAATGCCTTCAAAGACGCTGGAACCATAGTGGATGACGTGCGCGGCCACGTGCACCGTTGCCTGATCCCAGGGTATCAGTTGACCGTCGAGCCAAATTGTGTTTGATGGTAACATTGTCATGTATCTTCTCCTTTGATTTTCGTTTGGCAGGTTGCAAGATGACCAGCCTCAATGCGCTGCCGGGTATAAGGCACCAACCCCCCAGCCTGGATGATGCCCATGATGAAAGCGGGGAACGGGGATATTGGGTAAGTACGCCCGGTGCGCTCGTTGGCGATGGTACCGGCTTCCAGATCCACCGTCAAGTGATCGCCCTGCTCTGTCTCCTCCGCCGCATCCGGGCACTCCAGGATAGGGAGGCCAACGTTGATACTATTGCGGTAAAAGATGCGGGCGAAACTCTTGGCGACGACGCAGGCGACGCCCGATCCTTTGATCGCCAGCGGTGCGTGCTCCCGGGACGACCCGCAGCCAAAGTTCTCCCCGGCGACGATGATGTCTCCTGGCCGCACCGCACCGGCGAACTCTGGTGTGATGTCCTCCATGCAATGACGCGCCAGTTCCTCCGGCGTCGAGACGTTCAAGTAGCGGGCCGGGATGATACCGTCGGTGTCCACATTATCGCCGTATTTCCAGACCTTGCCGGTCAGTTTCATCGTAACGCATCCTCCGGCCCAACGATACACCCGGCCACCGCCGACGCGGCCGCGACGGCCGGCCCGGCCAGGTAGACCTCGCTCTCGGGATGGCCCATGCGCCCGCGAAAGTTGCGGTTGGTTGTGCTTACCGCCCGCTCACCGGCGGCCAACACGCCCATGTGACCGCCCAGACAGGGGCCGCAGGTTGGCGTACTGACGACCGCGCCCGCCTCGACGAACACCTCAAGCAGCCCCTCGCGCAGCGCGTCCAGGTAGACCTGCTGGCTGCCCGGGATGACGATGCAACGCACGTCGGCATGAACCCGGCGGCCGCGCAGCAGTTCGGCGGCGACGCGCAGATCTTCCAGGCGGCCGTTGGTGCAGGAGCCGATGACAGCCTGGTCAATCCGCACGTCACCAGCCTGGCTCACCGGCCGGACGTTCTCCGGCAAATGGGGGAACGCGACCTGCGGCTCGATCTGGCTCACGTCAATCTCAATGACCTGAGCGTAGTTCGCGTCGTCGTCGGCCTGGTAGACGCGGTATGGTCGCCGGGCACGACCGTCTACATAGGCGCGGGTGACGTCGTCCACAGCGAAGAGCCCCACCTTACCACCGGCCTCGATGGCCATGTTCGCCATGGTGAACCGGCCGGCCATAGATAGAAACCGGGTTTTTTCCGGAAAACCCGGTTTCTCCATCATCACCGGGCCAGCGAACTCGATGGCCTTGTAGAGCGCGCCGCTGACACCGATCTGCCCGATGGTATAGAGGATCAGGTCCTTTCCACCGACCCAGGGCTGCAACTGGCCGTGGTAAACGATGCGCATCGTCTCCGGCACGCGCATCCATACGCGCCCCGTGGCCATGGCCACGGCGATGTCGGTGGAGCCCATGCCGGTGGCGAAAGCCCCCAGCGCGCCGTAGGTGCAGGTGTGCGAGTCGGCACCCACGACGACGTCGCCCGGTGCCACCAACCCCTGCTCCGGGAGAAGCACGTGCTCGATGCCCATGCGGCCCACGTCAAAGTAGTGGGGCAATCTCTGCGCCCGCGCAAACTGGCGCATACGAGCGCACTGCTCGGCGGATTTGATGTCCTTGTTGGGCGTGAAGTGGTCCGCCACCATCACCACCCGGGCAGGATCGAACACCCGCTCGACGCCCAGTTTCTCGAACTCGCGGATGGCGATGGGCGCGGTGATGTCGTTGGACAGCACTACGTCCACCGTCACCTCGACCAGGTCGTCAGGCCGCACTGTGATTTGATTGTCCGCAGATACGTTTCCTGCGCCGTCTGCCAGGTGAGCAGCAATGATCTTTTCGGCTTGTGTATGTCCCATCGAGTTGTATTCTTACCTCAACAGGACTCAACGGCCGGATGGGTCGCTTCCGTTCTGCTGCTTGCTGGCCTCAGACAGGGCGAGGCCATCCCACTTCATCGCCCAGCCACGAGGCTCTGCAAACTTCTCCCGCGTTCCGCTGTTGTCTCCCATCTCCTGTTCTGCTGTGAATGGGTCTGCCTCTGGAGTAAACACCCACTTCAGCGCCCAGCCACGAGGCTCCGCGAACTTTTCCCGACTTCGAGTATCCATCTTCCTTCCTCCCTTTTCTACTTGCGCACTTGCAAACTTGCCCACTTGCCCACTTGCCTACTTGCCTACTTGCAGCCTGCTAACCGCTGACGGCCATTACTCGCCTCACGCCGCGCGGCGATGAGACGGTTGAGAGCGAACATATATGCCTTGGCACTGGCCACCACGATGTCGGTATCGGTCCCACGACCGCTGAACACCCGCCGCTCGACGCCGTTCTCCTCCACCGGCTCGTCAGTCTGGATGCGGATGGTCACCCGCCCCACGGCGTCAATCCCCTCCGTCACCGCCTGGATGGAGAACTCGATCAGTTCGTTCGGCTCGCCGATGACGCGGTTGATGGCCTGATACATGGCGTCCACGGGCCCAGCGCCGTGATTGGCGTCGCAATAGACCTGCCCGTTTGGCCCCCGGATGCGGACAGTGGCCGTGGGGATGCTGCAGTTGCCACAACTGATCTGCACCTGCTCCAGGTGGTAGGTTTCCTCGAAGAACATCTGCACCTCGTCGGCGACGATAGCCTCCAGATCGCGGGTGTCCACCGTCTTTTTCTTGTCGGCCACCTCCAGGAAGCGGTGATAGACCTTCTCGAACTGCTCTTCGTCCAGCGTGTAGCCTAGTTCGGTCAGCCGGTGGCGCAGCCCGGCCCGGCCTGACCGCGCCGACAGGATGATCTCCGAGTCGGGCACACCCACGTCGTGGGGACTGATGATCTCGTAGGTGGTGCGCTCCTTCAGCACGCCGTCCTGATGGATGCCGGAGGAGTGCGCGAAGGCGTTGGCTCCTACGATGGCCTTGTTCGGTTGCACCGGGATGCCGGTCAACTGGCTGACCAGACGGCTGACCGGGTAGATGAGCCGGGTATTGATGCCAGTCTCCAGGCCAAAGAGATCGTGGCGCGTCCTGAGCGCCATGACCACCTCTTCCAGAGAGGAGTTGCCTGCCCGTTCGCCGATGCCATTCACGGTCACCTCCACCTGACGCGCGCCGTTGAGCACGCCGGCCAGCGTGTTGGCCGTGGCCATTCCCAGATCGTTGTGACAATGGACAGAGACGGTCACCCTATGGATGTTGGGCACGTTCTCGACGATGGAGCGGATGAGTGCACCGAACTCGTCGGGCGAGGTGTAACCGGTGGTATCGGGAATGTTGACCACCGTGGCCCCGGCCGCGATGACCGCCTCCAGCACGCGGTACAGATATTCCGGGTCGGCGCGGCAGGCGTCCTCGGCGTAGTATTGCACGTCGTCCACAAACTTCCTTGCGTATTTGACCGCATCCACACCCCGCGCCAGTGCATCTTCGCGGGTGGTGCGTAGTTTGTGCTGGATATGAACGTCGGAGACACCCAGCCCGGTGTGGATGCGAGGACGGGCAGCGTCTCGCAGCGCCTCAGCGGCCGCATCAATGTCCTGCCGGTTGGCCCGCGTCAGGCCGCAGATGATACAACCGCGAATCTTCCGCGAGATGCTCTGCACGGCCCGGAGGTCGCCCGGCGAGGAGATGGGAAACCCAGCCTCAATGACATCTACCCCCAGTTCCTCCAGCGCGCGGGCAATCTCGACCTTTTCACCGACGTTGAGCGCCGCCCCAGGCGACTGCTCTCCATCTCGAAGCGTAGTGTCGAAAACCATCACGTTATCCTGAGCACTAACCCCACATTCGTCCACGATAAGCCCCCCCAATTCGCCATTCGCCATTCGCCATTCGCTATTCGCTATTCGCTATTCGTTCATTCGCCCATTCGTCAATTCTCCGGTCGCAGCGCGCGGACCGCGGCACCGGCTTGCCACATCTCCGACTCCCGCATCTCTCGCAGTTCGGCCTCCAACTTCTCTTTGTAGTCAGGCGCACTGTTGGCTGCGAGGACGATCCGCGTCTCTTCACCGGAGACGACGCTTGCATAGAGTTCCTCAAAGACCGGCTTGACGGCCTCTCGGAACCTGTGTCGCCAGTCGAGCGCACCCCGCTGCGCCGTCGTGCTGCAATTGGCGTACATCCAGTCCATGCCGTTCTCGCCCACCAGCCGGATGAGACTCTGGGTCAACTCTTCGACGGTCTCATTGAACGCCTCGCTTGGACTATGGCCGTTCTGGCGGAGCACGGCATACTGCGCCTCCATGATGCCGGCGAGCGCGCCCATCAGCACACCTCTTTCCCCGGTGAGGTCACTGTGTACCTCACCCTGGAAGGTGGTGGGGAAAAGATAACCCGAACCGATGGCGATGCCGGTGGCGATGACTCGCTCCGTCGCGCGGCCCGTGTAATCCTGATACACGGCATAACTGCTGTTGATGCCGCTGCCGGCGAGGAAATTGGCCCTCACGCTCCTCCCCGACCCTTTGGGCGCGACCAGGATAACGTCTACAAACTCAGGGGGAACGATACCCGTCTGATCGTTATACACGATAGCAAACCCATGCGAGAAGTACAGCGCGTCCCCCTCCTTCAGGCAGGGTCTTATCCTCGGCCACAGGAGCATCTGACCGGCATCAGAGACCAGATACTGAATGATAGTGGCCCTCTCCACAGCTTCTTCGAAGGGGAAAAGCGTCTCGCCGGGTTCCCACCCGTCCTTCAGTGCCTTCTCCCAGGAGCGCTTGCGCTCCGGCGACCCGCCCACGATGACGTTGATACCGTTGTCCCTCATATTGAGCGCCTGGGCCGGGCCCTGCACCCCATAACCCAACACCGCGACAACCTCATCGCCCAACGCCTCCCGCGCCCTCTCCAGTGAAAACTCGTCTCTCGTAACTACCTCTTCCACCGTTCCCCCAAAATCAACCTTCGCCACTTTTATCCTCCTCGTGTTCATTGTTCATTGCTTCATTGTTCCACGCACCATCGCCACTCGCCCGGTGCGCACCATCTCCATGACACCGAAAGGACGGAGCACATCAACCAGGCCATCTATCTTTTCCTCGGCACCGGTTACCTCGACCATCAGCGTCTCCAGGCCCACGTCCACCACCCGCGCCCGGAAAGTATCCACGATCTGCATCACCTCCGACCGGGTGCCGCCGCCGTTCGCTCGCACCCTGATGAGGGCCAGATCGCGCATCACGGCCGGCCGCTCGGTCACGTCGTCCACCCGGATGACATTGACCAACTTGTAGAGGTTCTGAGCGACTTTCTGCACGTCGGTGCGGTCACTGTCTACGACGATGGTCATCCTGGAAACGCCCGGCTGCTCCGTGTGGCCGACGGTCAGGCTCTCAATGTTGAAGGCCCGCCGCCGAAAGAGGCTGGCTACACGGTTCAACACGCCGGGTTTGTCCTCTACCAGAGCAATCAACGTACTCTTCATCTTATCCTCCTTGCTTCTCTCGGGCCTCAGCGGCCGGGGTAGGGCGACGGATCATCTCGTGCAGAGCCGCGCCGGCCGGAACCATTGGGTAAACGTTACCATCTTGGCCTTTCTGGGCGATCTGGAACTCGATAAAGGCCGGCCCGGGATGGCTGCGAGCCTCGGCGATGGCCTGTTGCGTACCCCCCGGCTCGGTGACCCGCCAACCACGGATGCCATAAGCCTCCACCAGCCGGACGAAATCGGGGTTGAGCAAACAGGTAGACTCATACCGCCGGTCGTAGAAGAACTCCTGCCACTGGCGCACCATCCCCAGGTAACTATTGTTGAGGAGAGCGATGCGCAGGGGCAACTGCTCCTGGATTACGGTGCCCAACTCTTGAGCGGTCATTTGGAAACCGCCGTCGCCCACGATGGCCCAAACTTCCTTTTCGGGCCGGGCGACCTGGGCGCCGATGGCCGCCGGCAGCCCGAACCCCATCGTCCCCAGTCCCCCGGAGGTGATAAAGGGATGAGGCTGGTCGAGGTGATAGTACTGGGCTGCCCACATTTGGTTCTGGCCGACGTCAGTGACCACAATGGCCTCTCCTTCGGTCGCCTCCCACAAGGCGTGGATGACCTGGGGAGCCACGACGTGACCGTTATCAGACTGGTTCACAATATCTCGCGTCTGGCTTTCACCCCGCCAGCGGTCAATCTGCTCCAGCCACTCCCGGTGGGAGGCCGGCTCCACCAGAGGCAGCAGTTGTTCCAACACCTGGCGCAAGTCCCCCAGAATCGCCACGTCCACCGACACGCTCTTGTTCAGTTCGGCTGCGTCCAGGTCTACGTGGACCTTGCGGGCTTGGGGAGCATAACGCTCCAGTTTCCCGGTCACGCGGTCGTCAAAGCGCATGCCAAAAGCCAGGAGCAGGTCGGCCTCTTGGATGGCCCGGTTCACAAAGGCTTCGCCGTGCATCCCCATCATTCCCAACGTCAGGGGATGAGACTCGGGGAAGCCGCCTTTGCCCAGCAACGTCAAGGCGACGGGGGTCTCCGTTTTCTTGACGAACGTTTTCAGCGTCTCCATCGCGCCCGACATCAGGACGCCGTGGCCGGCGAGGATGACAGGGCGCTGTGCGTCGTTGATCAAGTCGGCAGCCTGGCGCACAGCCTCAGGGCTGCCCGGCCCGACGGGCTGATACCCTGGCAGCCGGACCTCCCCTTCGGGCGGCACGTAGTCAGTCTCCGCCTGCTGAACATCCTTGGGCAGATCAATCAGCACCGGTCCAGGCCGGCCGCTGCGAGCGATGTAGAAGGCCTCGTGGATGACATAGGCCAGATCGTTCACGTCGGTCACCAGATAGTTGTGCTTGGTGATGGGCAAGGTAACCCCTGTGATGTCTGTCTCCTGAAAAGCGTCGGATCCAATCACCGCGGTGGGTACCTGGCCTGTGATGCAGACAATGGGTGATGAATCCATCATAGCCGTGGCGATGCCGGTGACCAGGTTAGTCGCCCCCGGCCCCGAAGTGACCATAGCCACCCCCACCCGCCCCGACGCTCGGGCGTAGCCGTCGGCGGCGTGGGCCGCACATTGTTCGTGGCGAACGAGGATGTGGCGTATACCGTATTCCTGACGGGGATGGTAGGTGTGCATGATCGCCCCTCCGGGGAAGCCAAAGACCACCTCCACACCCTCTCGCTCCAACATCTCCCAGACGATTTGTGCACCTGTCCGTCTCATCTCTCCCTCCTGCTTCTTCCTGCTGCTGTCGAACGGCTTGAGGATATAAAAAGAAGCCGCCCGGTTGGGCGGCTTCTACTCGTTCCCTGGCATTCACCGTTGGCCTGAACTCACCGGCGCCATCCCAACCGCCCATCGCCCCTGCTAAGCAGGAGCACAACAATGACGATAATAAGCAAGCCCAGCGCCCGATGGCCGGCCATGGCGATCCTCCAGATGGAGGGGATAAACGCTTTGTCGCAGTACTGGCGAACGTTCACTCTCTGCAATCCTTGTCAGTCGTCCGATGTGTATAACAAGAGATACAAAAAACTAGAGCCGCCCCGTTGGGCGGCTCTGGGTTACGCTAGATGCTTTGATAACCACCTGCCCAACGGGCTAAGGCTCCTCCCTAATAACCAGGGTAAGGAGCAAGTTGGACAAGATAAGTGCCAAAGCGCGGAAGTTCTTCATCATCAAAAACCTGATGTTGCTAATGTTGGCGAGATTATACACCAACTCGCCAAACCTGTCAAATTGCTTCCACCTGTGTACGTGCCCACTTGCCCACTTGCCTACTTCAGTACCTCTTAACAACGGAGCGATACGCCGTCGGCTGGCGACACTGCAGAATCTGCGTCTCCTCTCGCACCTGCCGCACCTCGTCCAGGTCAATGGTCGCCACAGCATACCCCTCAGTAGGCTCATCCACGCTGGCGTAAACCTTCCCACGGGGGCCAACGACGCCGCTCCGGCCGAAGAAGGTGTAGGAGGGCTCCTCTCCCACCCGATTGGCAGCGGCCACGAAGGCCGCGTTCTCGTAGGCCCGCGCCTGCAGATAGGCGCGCCACTCGTCGGCGTGTGGCTGCTCCCAATTGGCGCACACCACCAACAACTCTGCCCCTTCCAGCACCAAACTTCGCGCCACCTCCGGGAAAGCCAGGTCCCACCCGATCATCAGCCCAACGACACCAAAACCGGTCTCAAAGACGTCGAGACGGTAGCCAGCGCGGAAAGCGATGCGCTCCTCCCCCCGCAGGTGCATCTTGTGATACTGGCCGATGAGGTCGCCATCGGGACCAATTAAGATGGCAGAGTTGTAAAGAATGCTCTCGACCTTCTCTTTCTTGCTGACCATCCCAAAGGCAATATGCACGCCCAACTCACTCGCCCGCTGAGCCATGAGGTTGGCCGTGGGGCCTGGGATACGCTGGGCCAGTTCAGGGAAGCGAGGCCCAAGCTCGTACCCTGTCGTGATCAGTTCCGGGAAGATGATCAAGTCCACCGGCTGTTCGGTCGCGACGCGGGCGATGGACTCGCTCATCTTGATCAAGTTGTCTTCCATCCGGCCCAGTTCGGGCTGCATCTGTATTGTTGCGACGGTGATTTCGCGCATCTTCTCTACTCCTTGTTGTGTGGTGACAAATCTACGAGCCTACGAACTTACGAACCCCGGCGCAATTGATCGAGAACAGTGGCCAGTTCCGGCGGCAACGTAGCCTCAAACTCTACTTCCTCGCTCGTCGCAGGATGACTGAAGCGAATACGTGCGGCATGAAGAAAGTGGCGGCCTCGGAGCAGCCGCTGGCGGTGACGGCCGTAGACCGCGTCCCCCACAATCGGATAGCCCAGCCAGGACAGGTGCACGCGCACCTGGTGTGTGCGGCCGGTATGAGGACGTACCTCCAGCAGCGTATAGTTGGCGAAGTACTCGATGGCACGATACAGGGTGCGCGCCTCCCGCCCGCTCCGTACCACGGCCATCTTCTTACGCTGCCGCTTGTCGCGACCCACAGGCGCTTCGACGACCCCCTCCCGAGGCTGCATCTGGCCCTCAACCAACGCCAGGTAGGTCTTGGCAACCTGCCGGCGCTTGAACTGCCGTTGCAGCGTTGCGCGGGTCGCACCATCCTTGGCGATGAGAATCAGGCCAGAGGTATCCTTGTCCAGCCGGTGGACCACTCCAGCCCGGTCTGGTCCTCCGACGTCGGCGATCTGGGGACAATGAGCCAGCACAGCATTGACCAGCGTGCCGCTGGCGTGCCCGTAGGCGGGGTGCACAACCATCCCCGCAGGCTTGTTCACCACCAGCAAGGCGTCGTCTTCGTAAATGACGTCGAGGGGGATGTTCTCCGGAACGACCGGAGCGGGCATCTCGATAGGAACACGCACGACGATCTCGTCACCCACCTGTACGCGGTAACTGGGCTTACTGGGCCGTCCGTTGACTGTGACCTCACCAGCCTTGATCAGCCGTTGGGCCATTGCCCGACTCAGATCCGGCACGTGAGCGGGGGTGATCTTGTCCAGCCGTTCGCCGCCGGCTTCGACAGTGAAGGAGACAAGAGGGACAACCTGTTCTTCAGCCATCCTCAGCCACCCGCTGTCTATCCTGCTCGCGCCACTCCTCCCACAGCATCACCAGCGCCAATACCGTCACACCGGCGACGACGGCGGTGTCGGCCAGGTTGAAAATCGGCCAGTTGTGCAAAGGCCAGAAGTTGAGGTCAATGAAGTCCACCACATAACCCTGGCGCAGCCGGTCTACCAGGTTGTTGCCGATGGCCCCGCCAAGTTGGAGGCCCAGCGCTATCCGTATCAGCCACTGCCCATCCGACAGGTGATGATAGTAAACAATGATCGCCACGATGACAACTGCAGCGACGACGATGAGAAAACCACCCCATTGAGGAAACAGCCCAAAGGCCGCACCCGTGTTCGTCACGTAGGTGATACGAAAGAAAGGGGCCAGCCAGGACGTTATGTCCCACGACTGGCCCTCTTCCAACCACGCTGTCACAAAATACTTGCTGACCTGGTCAGCGAGCAA
>JAUWNP010000236.1 GCA_030612585.1 Anaerolineae bacterium | reverse complement strand
TTACCCTGATCGGGCGCTACTTTCCAGAGTACGGGCATGAGATCGTAAAGCGTCTGCGAGACTTGGACTGATCAAGCACGAAATCGGAGCACGGGTGGAGCGGGTCGAGATCGTCACGTTCAATGAGGAACGGCTATGGGCGGAGGATGAAGGGTAGGGCTGAGTTATGTCCAGATTGGCCTGCTGCTGGGGCTGCCTGGTGTGGTCAGCAGCCTCGTCGAGCCCTTCCTCGGCATCCTGGGTGATGTGTGGAAACGGAACGTGCTGATCCTGGGGGGCGGTCTTGTGTTCGCCCTGGCGCTGCTGCTCACAGCGCTGAGCCAGAGTTTCCCCGTCCTACTCCTCTCATTCATCCTCTTTTACCCCGCCTCGGGCGCGTTTGTCAGTCTGTCGCAGGCGACGCTGATGGACACCGACACCGCCCGCCACGAGCAGAACATGGCGCGCTGGACCCTCGCCGGTTCGCTGGGCGTAGTGGCCGGCCCCATCGCTCTGGGCGCGGCGGTGGCGCTGGGCCTCGGCTGGCGCGCGCTGCGGCGGCGCGAGGTGCTGCGCTGGCTGACGCTACTGGAATGTTCCGACACCTGATGCTGGACGTGCTGTTAGGCTTCCTGGCGCTGTACTTTGTGGACGTGGTGGGCGCGACGCCCGCCCAGGCGGGCGCGGCGGTGGCGGTGTGGACGGGCGTGGGGCTGCTGGGCAACCTGCTGCTCATCCCGCTCTTGGAGCGCGTGCGCGGTCTGCGCTACCTGCGCCTGAGCACGGTGGTGGAGTTGGCGCTGTTCCCTGCCTTCCTGCTGGCGCCGGGCTTCTGGGCCAAGTTGCTGCTGCTGGGGCTGATGGGCCTCT
The DNA here is from genome assembly GCA_030612585.1 of Anaerolineae bacterium. The sequence continues at coordinate 5,552 of JAUWNP010000236.1, read as the reverse complement.
TCAACACCGGCTGGTATCCGGTCCTCAAGGCGCAGTTGTACTCGGTCATGCCGGGACAAGCGAGTCAGCGAGACAGCGAGTCAGCGACTACCGGCTAATTCGCCGACTCGCCGATTCGCTGATTCGCCGATTCGCCCCATCGCAGCCCGCATCCGCTCCAGAGCCTCGGTCAAGATAGCGCGTGGACAGCCAAAGTTCAAGCGCACAAAGCCCTCCCCCCCTGCACCAAAACCGGCCCCGTCGTTCAATGCTACCCTGGCGCGCTCCAGGAAGAACTGGTGAGGATTGCCTGGAATATCTGCCCCTCGACAGTCGAGCCAGGCCAGGAAGGTTCCTTCCGGTTTCTTGCACTTGATGCCGGGCATGTGGGTGGCGATGTACTCCAGCAGATAGTCACGGTTGGCCTCCAGGTAGACGAGCAGCGCATCCAACCACGGTTGTCCGTCACGGTAGGCGGCCAGTCCGGCTGTGTAGCCGAGCACGTTGACATGAGGCACCAGTCCCGCACCGGCCTGCTCCAGTCTGGCACGTAGGTCTGGGTTTTGGATCACGCCCACCGAGCAGGAAAGCCCCGCGACGTTAAAGGTCTTGCTGGGCGCAAAAAGGGTGATCGTCTGCGCCCCGATCTCCGGAGCGAGGGATGCAATCGGGACGTGCTGGTGGTTCTGATAAACGATATCGCAGTGAATCTCATCGGAGCAGATCACAACGTCGTGGCGCAGGCAGATCTCGGCCAGGCGCTCAAGTTCGGTCGTCTCAAAGACGCGCCCCACCGGGTTGTGTGGATTGCAGAGCAGAAAAAGCGAGGTGCGCCCGGTATCTGTGTCAAGGATTGCCCGCTCAAAACCATCGAAGTCGTGTTCGTACCGCTCGTCTTCCTCGACCAGCGGCACGACTTTGCAGGTGCGCCCGTTATTTCCCGGTGCGGCGAGCATTGGCCAATAGACAGGGGTCTCCACCAACACCTCATCGCCAGGTGTACCGACGGCATGACAGGCCCTGTTGAATCCGGTCACCACGCCGGGGAGGAAGAGTATCTCATCCGTCTCGACGCGCCAGCCGTACAACCGGGCCAGACGCTCCTGAATCACCTCGCAGAGGCCGTCTGGGGGTAGCCCATAACCAAAGATGCCGTGTGCCACGCGTTCTTCCAGGGCGCGGAGCACCGGTTCTGGCACGGCGAAATCCATATCGGCCACCCAGAGGGGCAGTATATCCTCGTCATAGCGGCGCCACTTGGCACTATCGGTGTGACGCCGGTCAATGATTTGATCGAAATCGCAGGACATGGTCTCTCTCCTACTCAACTTCCAGCACGTAGCACGTAAACACGGAATACACTCTTGTCACCTCTGGCTGACTGACAAGACCCCTGGCAAGCGAACGATTTGCCCTGGCGATAGGAAACCGGACGCAGATTCTCGCAGATTTCCGCAGATAAAACAGAAAAATCAGCGTGGATCAGCGTTTATCTGCGTCCCATAGAGATTTGTCAGTCAATCATCTTGTCGCCTGTACAGAGAGGCGCTATCGCTCCAGGCTGTGCCGAGGAGACTTCCCTGGCAACAGAAGGATAAGAGGTAAACCCAGCAGTGGGATGACAGCGCTGGCGGTGAACGCCAGGCGCAGCCCGAAAAGATCCCCTAATGCCCCCAGCACCACCACAACTCCTGAGCGAAGGACAAAGCTCAGGGACATATAGACACCATTAGCCAACGCCCGGTTCTCGGGAAGGCTCTCCTGTGCCAGGGCCATGATGGCCGGGGTGACGGATAGTGCGGTGAAGCCCATCACCAGCAGGAGCGGGAACTGGACCCATCCGTCCACGGCCAGAAAGATGAACATAAACAGTGGCGTCGCAAGCATGGAGACAAAGAGAACCAGCCGGCGGCCCAGACGATCGCTCATCGCGCCCCCCAGCAGCGCGCCCACCATGCCCGCTGCTTCCAAGACCGAGAGGGAGACGCCGGCCAACCAGAGGTCGGCGCCCTCCTCACTCAGGAAGATAGGCAGGTAGGTGGTCAGCGCCGACATCATAAAGGAGCGCGCCACGATGATACCCACCAGCGGGACTAGAAGTGGTCCCATGGCCTGCAACGCCTGCCGCCAGGGGAGCCCCCGCCTCTCATTCGGAGGCCGCCCCGACACATCTCTAAGCCGGAGGTAGAGAATGGCCGAGGCCAACAGCCCGCCGATCATCAGCCACGGCGTGCCCCTCAGAGTCATGAACCGGACGGTGCTGACGATCACGATCGGCCCCAGGGTGCGGCCCAACTCGCCGCCGACCATCCAGAAGCCCATTCCACGGCCCAGCCTGCGCCCGGAGAGATTGCCAGCCATCACCGGCCCCACGGCGTGTATGCTGGCGGAACTCACGCCGACCACCAGCAGAAACATGGCCAGTGCGGCGTAACTTGGTGCCACGCCCAGCAGGCTCATCATCACGGCGGTCACTGCGGGGGCCAGGATGACACAGTAGCGCAGGCTGACACGGTCGGCCAGGTGGCCGATGAAGGGCTGGAGCAGCGAAGGCCCCTGCATGAAGACTGTCAGCAACCCCGCTTCGGTATTGGAGAGGGAGAGATTGGCGATGAACGCCGGCAAGAGAGGAGCCAGGAAGGCAGTGTAGGTATCGTGCACCGCGTGCCCGGCGCTGATGGTGAGCACGCGGTCCGTCTGGAACCGCTCGGCCTCAGCGGCCCTAGCCATAGCCACGCTCCCCAGTATCAGTTGGGAACCGCTCGACTTCCCCGATGAGCGACCACGGCCCGGTCCAGGTAATGCATACCTGGGCCATCTGTCCCCGCCAGTCCTGCTCGTCCTCGAAGAAGACCAGTTTGCCTGTGCGGGTGCGCCCCCACCAACGGCCCCTCTTCTGCCCCTCAACCAGCACCTCGACCATCCGTCCCAATAAGCGGCCGTTGATCTCGGCCACGATCTCGGCCTGCAAGTCGTCGAGTGCCTTGCGGCGGCGCTCCTTCTCCTCCGGCCCCACGTCGTCGGGGAAGTGGCGGGCGGCCAGCGTCTGGGGGCGCGGGGAGTAGCGGGCGATGTGGGCCTTGTCGAGCCGCAGTTCGGCCAACAGATCGTAGGTACGCTGGAACTGGGCCTCCGTCTCGCCGGAGAAGCCGACGATGACATCGGTGGCGATGGAGATTTGGCTGGTTGGTTGGGGGAGGCGGGCGCGGATGCGGGCGATCAGGCTGCGGTAATCGTCGGCGGTGTAGCCGCGCCGCATGCGGGCCAGCACCTCGTCGTCGCCAGCCTGTACCGGTACCTCGATGTACTCACACACCTTCGGTAACTCGGCCACCGCGTCGAGCAACTCGTCCGTCATCCAGTTCGGGTGGCTGGTGAGGAAGCGGATACGTTGGAGGTCTTCGATTTCGTGGAGACGGTGCAGCAGATCTACCAGGGGAGAAACCCGGTTTTTCGGAAAAAACCCGATTTCTAAGCCATATCGGTCCACGATCTGCCCCAACAGTGTGATCTCTCTCACGCCCTGCGCCACCAGCGCCCGTGCCTCGGCCAGGATTTCCCCGACGGGGCGACTGCGCTCGGGGCCACGGCGGTACGGTATGATGCAGTAGGCGCAGGCGTAGGAACAGCCCAGGACGATGGGGACGTAGGCCGAGACGAGGTGGCCGCGTTCGTGGGCCGGGAGGATCAGGTCGCCATCTTGCAGGCTGTAGCGGCGGGCGGTCGCTGCCGTCTCCAGCGCCTGGCCCTCGTCCACCATGTCTCGCTCGGCCAGGTAATCCAGCAGCGGTCCTGGCTCCGACGGGGGCATAAAGACATCCACCCAGGGGAAGCGGCGGCGCAGTGGGGCCGGGTCACGCACACCCACCAGGCAGCCCATCAGCCCGATGGTCACCTGCGGCCTCCGTTTCTTCAGCGGCTTCAGCGACCCCAGCCGCCCGTAGACCTTGTCCTCGGCCGACTGGCGCACGACGCACGTATTGAGCACGACGACGTCCGCCTCCTCGGCGCGGTCGGCGGGCGCGTACCCCAGCCGCTCCAGCGCCGAGGCCAGCCGCCGCGAGTCGGCCACGTTCATTTGACAGCCAATGTTCCAGATGTAGTATTTCACGGTATCATTCTAACGCATCCCGGCCAGGCGTCAAGGCTTCTGTTCCACGTGCCACCGGGGTTTCGTCATCATCGTCGCTCGACTGGACAAAACTGGCCTCCGGGGTATCATGTCTTCACGGCACACAAAATGCATCACGCATCACGGATAGTATATCACAGATCCAGGGAGCCAGACATTGACGGACCCACTGCACACTTTCTTCTATCCTCGCGGCATAACAGTCATCGGCGCGAGCAGCAACCCCACCAAATTGAGTTACGGCGTCCTGCACAACCTGACGAGCCACGGCTACTCCGGCCCTATCTATCCGGTTAACCCCAAGGGCGGGGAGATGATGGGGCTGAAGGTCTACCCCGCTGTGGCGGAGGTACCCGACCCGGTCGAACTGGCGGTGATCGTGCTCTCCGCCGATCAGGCGGTGCGGGCGCTGGAGGAATGTGGTCAGCGATCCATCCGCGCTGCCGTCATCATCGCCTCTGGCTTCGGCGAACTGGGGGCCGGGGGGCGGGAACGGGAGATCCAACTGCGGGAGGTCGCCCGCCGGTATGGGATGCGTTTCATCGGCCCTAACTGCGTCGGCGTGATTGACACCTACGCGCCGGTTGATACGACCTTTGTGCGCACGATGCCGAAACAGGGGGGCATTGGCTTCGTCTCCCACTCCGGCGCGGTCTGCGGAGGCACGATGGACTGGGCCAGCGCGGTAGGCGTCGGCTTCTCTCGCATCATCAGCCTGGGCAACCAGGCCGACGTGGACATGGCCGACGCGCTGGAGTCGTTGACGGCCGACCCACACACACGAGTCGTGGCCGCCTACGTCGAGGGGTTGCCCGACGGCCGCCGGTTCGTGGAGGAAGCGTCCCGTCTGACCCCGCACAAGCCGCTGGTGGTGCTCAAAGCAGGACGAACGGCCAGCGGCGTGCGCGCGGTGGCCTCCCACACAGGGGCACTGGCGGGGACAGAGCGAGCCTTCCAGGCCGCCTGCCACAGAGCCAGGGCGCTGCCGGTGGAGACGCTGGAGGAACTGGTGGACGCAGCCATCGCGCTGGCCTACCGGGAGGTGCCGTCGGGGCCACGGGTGGCGATCCTGACCAACGCGGGTGGCCCGGCGGCGGTAGGAGCGGACGCGCTGGACCGTCAAGGACTGCGGCTGGCCGATTTCTCGGAAGAGACGCTGGCGCAACTGCGAGAGGTCTGCCCACCGGGGACGATGACCGGAAACCCGGTGGACATGCTCGGCGGCCCCCATCCCGACCAATACGCGGCGGCCCTGGGCATCCTGCTCGACGCGCCGGAGGTGGACGCGGTGATGGTCGTCTTCGTGCCCCAGGCGATCACCTCTCCAGCGGAGGTAGCCGAACCGGTGGGGCGGGCAGCTAACGGGGCTCACAAACCCGTCCTCTGCTGCATCTCCGGCGGCGGTGGCATCCGGGCGGCGGCGCGCACTCTCCACGCCCAC
>JAUWNP010000276.1 GCA_030612585.1 Anaerolineae bacterium | reverse complement strand
GTGTAGGCAGCGGGGTAGTCGGTGTCGGGGATTACCCAGGCACTCTCGTCCTCAAAACCGCCATTGGCGATCCCCTCGACGCACGTCGCAGGCAACGACGTGTGGTTGCGCAGGAGGAGAGGAAGATAGACGCTTTCGTAGACGGTGATTTCACGGGGACGAGTGAAAGTGTCGGTGATACCTGAGCCGGAGACGGTCAGGGAGACTGTGTAGACCCCGCCGGGGGTGGTGTAGGTGTGGGTGGGGCCTGGCTGCATACCGGTGAGACCGTCTGTGGTGAGCAGAGTCGAACCACCTGTGGTGAGCGAAGTCGAACCATCGCCAAAGTCCCACAGCCAAGCGCTGATGTCGCCGGCCGATTCATCGGTGAACTGGACACCGAGCGGAGCCGGTCCACTGGCAGGATGGGCGGTGAAATTAGCGATGATAGCCTTGTCACTGACCCGGACGTAATCCGTCTTCACCTCCGTGTCGCTCCCGCCCGGCCCGCTCACGGTGAGGCTAACGGAAAAAGTACCGGTGAGGACATACGTGTGGATGGGTAGTTGCAGCGTGCCAGTTGTGCCACCTGGGATGAGCAAAGTCGAACCATCCCCAAAGTCCCACAACTGGGAGGTGAAAAAACCGGTGGAGGTGTCAGTAAAGACGACGGTCAACGGCGGTTGGCCGGCCAGCGGCGCGGCGCCGAAGGCTGCGTGGCTGCCAGGGCCGCGCAACCAACCACTAACTGTATTGCCCACAACCCAGTTATTGACAGTAAGTATGTTGCTGCCATCAGGTGAGTTGTTTTGTTCTATGACCAGGATTGTGCCATCTCCATTGCTGTCTACGTATGATGCGGCCACGACAGACGTGTGTCCCCAGGTTGAAGTAGAACCATAACTCAAGATATCGTCCTGTTGGGGTGCTCTGCCTGGAGTGCCGTTTGCTATTTGCTCAAGCCAGCAACCGTTCGTATCCACGTCACAGTTCCAGACCACCTGACTGCCATTGGCACTGTAGGGGGCAATATCGTATGCCAGGTACATAAAGCGCTTACTCATCTCGGGACATTGCCATTCCAACTGTTCCACCGCGCCGGGGAAAAACGCGACCCACACCTCAGGAGCACCATCGGCCCACGGACGTGGTCCACAGGCTTTCACCCCTCTATACACAGCGCCTAGAGGGTATGCCGGTATACCTGTTTCCGCATAATAATTGTTCGTGTCGCAGTCACCATCCCACCAGGATGGAAAAGGGAGATCGGAGGTGGCAGATTGTGACGCAGAGCGATTATCAGGAGTACCATTTGCTTGAGGCAAAAGACTGTTTACTGCCGCCACACTCGTCGAAGGACGGTTCAAATCTGGACTACTCAACTCGGTGCTATCAAGCGGACTGACCAGAGACAACACCTGTCTGCGCGACATCTCTGCGCTACTCAGTTCTTGACTGGCACGAATGATCCAGATGCGACTGCCCGCTTCGACCACCCACTCTGTTATTGCAACCGGCTTGGCAACAACGCTATCAACGTGCAAGTTCACCACACTGACCAGACCAACGACCCGCTTACCGAAAAAGTTTGCGGTAGGGCCTGCCTGTGGATTGCCTCCCTGTTTTTCTCGATAATCCCGCAGAGTTGCGCGGTATACCTCTTCACTCTGGGCCTCCGCCCTGGGCAAAGCCTCCGTGCTGGGTTTCATACCAAAAGGAATCGCTGTGATCGAAAATTCCTTAAAGACCTCTTCGCGTCCCATTTCGACGGCCGTCGCCACCTGGATAGCATCACCTGGATCGGTTATGGTAAAGCCGGGGGCAGGCCCAAAGGATGTAGAAAGGGATGTAAAAAGGGATGTATACAGGCGCAAATCAACGCCATCAAGAGAAAGCGAGGTGCTCGGTAGACCTGTTAGAGCACCGAGTGCTGGCACAGACGGCGGTGGTACGTAGGCGGATGCAGTCTGGGTAGACGGGCGCATCAGGAGAAGCATGCCACTCAGCAGCAGCCCCAACGTCATCATTGCGACAAAAGATTTTTTCATTTTAGATCCAGACACTACTGTTCACTATGATGTCCGGTACTTACAAGATGCCGGGCGCGTATCTTCTCAAAAAGTTGGGGCGAAAGTAGGTCGGATTTGCTATCCGACCCTGTGGCGGTTAGCAAAACCGCCCTACGCTGCCCTTGCCCCAAGGTATTGAGAAGATACCCGGACACTTAATTGGCTGGTCAGCACGGCAGCGAGGCCGGACCGGGGATCACGGCGTCCCCGCTGCTGCCGGGCAAATCTCCAGCGAGACGTCGTCCACGTACATGGCCGTGACGCCGCCCCAGCCGTCGTTGTAGACGCCGAATTGTAATTTGATGGTCTGGCCGGCGTAGTGGCCCAGGTCGAACTGGTGGAACGTCCACGCCCGGTCGTTGCGTCGCTGCCAGACCAGCGTGCCAATCCGCTGGTCGCTTTCGTCGAGGATGAACACGTACTGTGCATCGTCTGATAAAACGTCGTCCTGGATGGTAGCAGCCAGGGGACGGGCCGGGAAAGCCGGGTTAGCCGGGGACTCCTGGCTCATAGGATAGAGCCAGAAGCGCAGCGTGGCGCTGATGGTATCGGCCGGGATGGTCACCGCCTGCCGGGCGGAGGAGTAACTGTAGGCGTCGTCGGCTGGCTCGACGATGCCCACGCGCATAGAGCGGTCGCCGCTGTGGGCGGCTGCTGTGGTGTAGCCGGCCGGGTAGCCGGTGAGGGGGATCTCCCAATCCCCATCGGATTCAAAGCCGCCGTTGGTTATTCCTTCGACGCAAGGGCCGCTGGCTCGGAAATCCCTCAGCACCAGCGGGAGGGGAGTCAGGTACCCGACGGATGTGCGCAGCACGATGTGACCGGCGTGGACAGGGCTATAGACCGAGGTGACGGTCAGCGTCACCTGGTCGTGGTCTCCCGGCACTGTATCGGCGGGGATGGCCACTGCCAGCGGTACAGTGATCTGCTGCTGTGGGGGCAGGATGGCGATGAAAGAGAAAGGCAGCGTGGTCGTCCAGACCGGTGGACTGAGGGCCAGGTTGTAGGCGTCGCTCTCTGCTCCAGTGTTGATGATGGTCACCGTGTGGGTGACGTGCTCCCCAGGTTCCCCGAAGCGCATGGCCTGACCCAGGAGGTCGAAATCATAGGGCGGCGGCGGAATGATGGGTTCCAGTGCAAAATCCAGGGTACTCACAGTGCCGGTCAGAACTGCAACGTCGGCCAGCGTCTGCGAATAGTATCCACCGGCCGACCCGGTGACGGTGTAGAGACCGGTGGGCAGCACGATCTCATAATTGCCAGAGCCATCGGCCGTACCGTCGAAAAGACCATCCTGGCCGGCCGCCACCACTGTGCCGCTCAAGGGAGCGGATGTGCCGGCATCCGTGATCGTGCCGCTGAGGGTGCGCATTGGCTCAGCCAGGTGCACCAGGGTAGCCAGGCTGGCGCGCGCGTACTCGCGGAAATAGGCCAGGTTGAGGGTGCTGAGCCGGTCGTTCACCGTGTGATAGTTGGTGTTCCAATCGCGGGGCTCGGCCGGCGACTCGTAGACGTTGTAATAGTCCTCAATGGCCAGGATGGCCGCGTAACCCTGGTCCCAGAAACGGGAGTGATCGGAGAAGAGCACTCCGTTCTCGACGATTTGGGGCTCCAGGGCGAGGCCGTACACATCCACCACAGCGGCGAAGAGGTCGGCCAGTCTGTCGGAGTCATCCTCAGTGCCGGGGAGCTGGGAGTGCAAGTCTATGTCCGGGCCACCTTCGGCGTCCCAGGCGATCATATCGAGGTTGAGCACGCCGAGGATGTCCTCCCCGGCGTTGAAAGCGTCGCGGGCGTAATAGTAACTGCCCCACATACCCTGCTCCTCGCCGGTGAAGAAGACGATACGGACGGTGTAGGCCAAGTCGAGGTCTGCCAGCAGATCGGCTGCGATCAGCAATGCCGTGGAGCCGCTGGCGTTGTCGTCGGCGCCCGGAGCAGGGTCGTGAGGCCAGGCCGCTGCCCTGGAGTCGAGGTGGGCGGTGAGGAGAAATATCTGATCGGGATGGACGAGCCCCTGTTTCTCGCCGACGACGTTGCGCAGCGCGTAGCCCGACAACCAGTAGTTGTGATAGTGCACGTCGTAGCCTTGCGCCTGCATGTGCTCATAGACGTACTGGGTGGCCTTGGCGATGGGCTCGCCGCTGTAGGAGTAGCGGGTGGCCAGGAGATATGACTGTCCGCCGACGAGGACGGGCCACTCACCGCTGAGCCCACCGTCATAGCCAGAGACGGTGTCGCCGGTGATGTGAGCGAGCAGGCCGGTCACCAGCGGGTCGTAGAGGGGTGTGGTGGGAATCGCGCCGCTAGTGCGCGGGACAAGCACGATAGGATCAAGCCACAGGCGGGCCACGGGCAGGCCCAGGCTATCTATCGCCGAGAGTAGTACACCCTCGCGCAGGCAGCCCACCGCCTGGCGGCCGTCGTCATAGAGGATGGTGAAGATGGGTGCAACCCGTTCAGCCATCCTGGGGCGGCCGCTCTCGAGCAGATAATAGACCGCGTCACTGGCGTCGGGATCGAGAATTGTCCAGGCCAGGTCGAGAGACCGCAAGTCCCTCTGATCCTGAGGAGTGAGCACGGCCAGGAGATAGTCAGCGCCCGGCGGGGTCAGGTGGGCATGCACCGGCAGGCCCAGGGCCGCGACGCGGTCCAGGTCATCTGGCCCCCTCAGGTCAATTCGGACCAGGGCGGGCAGGTCCTGGCGCTGGCCCAGCGCCGGCGCGGCCAGCACCAGGGCAGCCAGCCCCAACCCCAGGAGAAGAGGTAGCAGACTGTAGCCTGTAAGCCGAACAGAGCCA
>JAUWNP010000035.1 GCA_030612585.1 Anaerolineae bacterium | reverse complement strand
CCCCCCCCCCCCCCCCGCCGCGCCCCCCCCCGCCCCCCGCCCCCGCCCGGCCCCCCCCCCGCCGGCCGCGGCCGGGTCCGCGCGGCCCCCCCCGCCCCCGCGGGCGCGCCCCCCCCGGGCGCCGCCCCCGGGAGGAGGAGTTGCGCATCATCAAACAGCAGATTGACCAGGGGATCAACTGCCCGCAGACGTCGGCCGGTGGCCGGTTATTCGACGCGGTGTCGGCGCTATTGGGGATACGGGAGCGCATCACCTACGAGGCACAGGCGGCTATAGAACTGGAGATGGCAGCCCAAATCCCAAATCCTAAATCCCAAATCCCAAATGGTTATCCGTTCGGCGTGGAGGAAGGCGAGGATGGGATGGTTATCCGGCTGCGCCCCCTATTCGAGGCGCTGCTTGCCGACCGGCGAGGCGGGGTGACGACTGTCGGGAAGATGGCCTATCGCTTCCACGTCACTGTGGCGGAGTTGATGCGGGCAGTGTGTGAGCGGATTGCCGGGGAGACGGGGCTGCGGACGGTGGCACTGAGCGGCGGTTGCTTCCAGAACCGGCTGCTTCTTGCACTGGTCGTGCCGCGATTGCAGGGGGTGGGCCTGCGCGTCCTTTTACACCGGCAGGTGCCGTGCAACGACGGCGGCATCTCGCTGGGGCAGGCAGTGATCGCGCATTTCGCCGCCGATTGAGGAAAAGCGGTTCTTCTGGTATACTTGTATCCACAGGGGACAGCAGATTATCCGCCGGGGGAAAGTGAAACGCAGACGGAGGGGTACGGATAAAATCTCATGTGTCTAGCCATACCGACGTTAATTACATCCATCGAGGGAACCACCGCCCGCGCCGAGATCGGCGGGGTGGAGCGCACCGTCAGCCTGGCGCTCACGCCCGAGGCGCAGGTGGGTGACTACGTGCTGATACACACCGGCTTCGCCATCGGCGTGGTGGAGGAGGAGGAGGCGCAGGAGACGTTGCGGCTCTTTGAGGAACTGGCCGAGTTCTATCCTGACGAGACGGAGACCTCCCAGCCTACCAAATCTACCAATTTCCCAACCTACCAATGAGGTACATTGACGAGTTTCGCGACCCGCATCTGGCGCGAAAACTGCTGGCGAACATTCGGACGCGCTCGACCCAGTCCGTGTGTTTCATGGAATTCTGCGGCGGGCACACCCACGCCATCTTCCGCCATGGCCTGCGGCAGATGCTCCCGCCCACGGTGGAACTGCGCTCCGGCCCTGGTTGCCCCGTCTGCGTCACTGCCAACGGTGACCTGGACCACGCTATCGCTTTGGCCAAGCTGCCCGGCGTGATCCTGGCTACCTTCGGCGACATGCTCAGGGTGCCGGGCAGCCGTGGTTCTCTGCAAACTGCCAAGGCTGAAGGGGCCGACGTGCGGGTCGTCTACTCCACGCTGGACGCGCTGCAGATCGCCCGCGATCATCCCGAACGGGCAGTCATCTTCCTCGGCATCGGCTTCGAGACCACCGCGCCCACTGTGGCGGCGTCCGTACTGGAGGCGGAGGCGGGGAGCCTGGACAACTTCTACGTCCTTTCGCTGCATAAATTGACTCCGCCAGCCACCCGCGTCATCCTCGACGAAGGGGAAGTGCGGCTTTCCGGCATCATCGGCCCCGGCCACGTGACCGTCATCATCGGCAGCGACGTCTGGGAGTTCCTCCCGCGAGACTATTCCGTCCCCTGCGCCGTGGCCGGCTTCGAACCGCTGGATATCCTGCGGGCCGTGGCCGCGCTGGTGGAGATGGCCGAGGACGGCCAGCCAGCGGTGGTCAACGCCTATTCCCGTGGCGTCCGCCCAGAGGGGAATCGCACGGCCTTGGGCATCATGCAGCGCGTGTTTGAGGTGGGCGAAGCGGACTGGCGGGGGCTGGGCCGCGTGCCCGCCAGCGGGTTGGCGCTGCGCACCGAATATGCCCGTTTCGACGCCGCGCTCGCCTTCCCTGTGGACCCCGGCCCGCCCCGCGAACACAAAGGTTGCCGCTGCGGCGACGTACTACGGGGCACCGTGGAGCCGCCTGACTGCCCCCTATTTCACCGCGTCTGCACCCCGGCCCATCCTATTGGCCCTTGCATGGTCTCCGCTGAGGGCGCCTGCGCCGCGTGGTATCGGTACGGAGGAGCCTATGTTTGATAAGATCCTGCTCGTCCACGGCTCCGGCGGCCAACTGAGCCACGAACTTGTGGAGCATCTGTTCCTAAAGTATTTCGACAACCCCATTCTGGCTCGGATGGACGACGCGGCGGTGGTACAAGTGGACAAGTGGGCAAGTGGGCCGGTGGGCGATTTGCCTACTTGCAGACTTGCAGACTTTCGCCTTGCCTTCACGACCGACTCTTACGTGGTTAGCCCCATTTTCTTCCCCGGCGGCGACATCGGCAAGTTGGCCGTATGCGGCACGATCAACGATCTGGCGATGAGCGGGGCCACGCCGCTCTACCTCAGCGCCGGGTTCATCCTTGAGGAAGGGCTGCCGTTGGCCGACCTGGAGCGAGTCGTCGCTTCTATGGCCACCACCACTCAGGCCGCAGGAGTGCAAATTGTGACTGGGGACACAAAGGTGGTGGATCACGGCAAGGCTGACAAACTTTTCATCAACACGGCGGGGGTCGGCGTGGTGCCCGTGGGTGTGGAACCAGGTGGTGACCGGATCCAGCCTGGCGACGTGGTCATTCTCAGCGGCACCGTCGGCGATCACGGTATGACTATCATGAGTCAGCGGGAGGGATTGCGCTTCGATTCGCCGCTGGTGAGCGACTGTGCCCCGCTCAACGGCCTGGTGGCGGCTATGCTGGGCGCTCTTTCCCCTCTCCGCCCCCCCTCGGTCCCCCCCAACTTTGGGGGGGAAGGGGGAGAGGGGTTAGGGGTGAGAAATCTTCATTGCCTGCGCGATCCCACGCGGGGCGGCCTGGCTACGGCGCTGAACGAAGTAGCCGGCAAATCGGGGGTGGGCATCGAGATTGAGGAGCACGCCGTTCCCGTGCGGGACGCGGTGCGCGCCGCCTGCGAGTTACTGGGCCTCGATCCACTGTACGTGGCCAACGAGGGGAAATTGGTGGCCTTCGTGGCCCCTGAAGCGGCCGGCGCGGTGCTGGCTATCATGCGCGCCCACGAGTACGGGCGGGAGGCAGCGATCATTGGGCAGGTGACGGCGGAGCATGCGGGCCGCGTTGTGCTGCGCACCGCGCTGGGCGCTCGCCGCATTCTCGACATGTTGGTGGGGGAACAACTGCCGCGTATCTGTTGACAGAGGGTGCCGGGGGCATTATAATTTGGACTTACGTCAGGCAAGTATACTCTCGCTGCGGGCTACGACAATCCCATGTGGGCTGAATGGGCCAAGGGGTGCTTGCAGACTTCATCGAAACAAGGGGGAATCTCGCTCATGGAAGAAGGTTTTGATCTCACCAAGATGGATCAGATCGTCGAGGAGGTAGGAGGGGGACAAGGAGGTTTGATCCCCGTTCTGCAAAGGGCGCAGGGCATCTATGGCTATTTGCCGCCGGAAGTATTACAGTTGATCGCCGGCCGGCTTGGGGTGGCGTTAAGCAAAGTCTATGGCGTGGCCACTTTCTACTCCCAGTTCCACCTGACCCCCCGCGGCCGTCACATCATCCAACAATGCGACGGCACCGCCTGCCACGTGCGCGGGGCTGCCCGAATAATCGAGGCCGTAGAGCGGGAACTGGGGATAAAGGCGGGCGAGACGACTCCTGACCTCAAGTGCACCTACGAAGTGGTCTACTGCATTGGCTCCTGCGCCCTGGCGCCCACGGCCATAGTTGACGACCAGGTGGCGGGGCGGCTGACGCCGGAAAAGACGTTGAGCCTCATTGAGAACCTCGATTAGTGTCATCTAATCCTCGTCGGAAGGGAGTTATTGCAAATGCCAAAACTAGAGACCATAGAAGACTTGAGAGGCTTCCGGGAGGAAGCACGCAGAGCCATCGAGAGCCGCGATGAGGTGACCACCAGAATCATCGTCGGTATGGGGACCTGCGGTATCGCCGCCGGGGCCGGTGAAGTGCTACAAGCAATTCTCGACGAACTGGCCAAACACGACGTAGAGGCAGCTGTAACTGCCGTGGGATGCATCGGTATGTGCAGCAGTGAGCCGCTGGTGGACATCATCAAGATGGACCGTCCGCGCATTAGTTACAAGAATGTCACACCCCAAACAGCCCTGGAACTGGTCAACGATTACGTAATAAGAGACGATCCCCGTCCCGATCTGGCCTTGGCAGTGATTGGTGAAAACTCGTATGAAGGCATTCCGGCCTGGGGAGAGATACCCTTCTTCGGTTCGCAACGGCGTCTTGTCCTGCACAACTGCGGCTTCATTGACCCGGAGATCATCGAGGAGTACATTGCACACGACGGCTACGCCGCCCTGGCCAAGTCTCTCACCGAGATGGCGACTGATGAGGTCATTGATGAGGTGAAGAGATCGGGCCTCCGGGGGAGGGGAGGGGCCGGCTTCCTCACCGGCATGAAGTGGGAGTTCACCGCCCGTGCCCCCGGTGACGTCAAGTACGTGGTCTGTAACGCCGACGAGGGCGACCCCGGCGCGTTCATGGACCGCTCTGTCATCGAGGGCGACCCCCACAGCCTGGTGGAAGGAATGACGATCTGCGGCTACGCCATCGGGGCAAAGGATGGATATATTTACTGCCGGGCCGAATACCCACTGGCTATCAGACGCCTCAAGGTCGCCATCGCCCAGGCCGAGGAGTACGGGCTCCTGGGGGACCACATTCTCGGTAGTGACTTTTCCTTCCACTTGCGCATAAAGGAGGGGGCCGGCGCTTTCGTGTGTGGTGAGGAGACGGCACTACTCGCCTCTATCGAGGGGCGACGCGGTGAGCCGCGTCCCCGCCCACCCTTCCCAGCCGTGCGCGGCTTATGGGACAAGCCGACCAATCTCAACAACGTCAAATCCTACGCCAACGTCCCCCAGATCATCGTCAAGGGGGCCGACTGGTTCGCCGGCATCGGCACACGGCGCTCTACGGGCACAGCCATCTTTGCCCTCACCGGCAATGTGAATAACACCGGCCTGGTGGAGGTGCCGATGGGCATCACCTTGGAGGAAATCATCTTTGACATCGGCGGTGGAATCCCCAACGGGAAGATGTTCAAGGCTGTGCAGACAGGTGGTCCGTTAGGCGGGTGTATTCCGGCCGAGCACCTAAGCGTCAAAGTAGACTTCGACTCGCTAAAAGACCTCGGCGCAGTGATGGGCTCCGGCGGGATGATTGTTGTGGACGAGGACACCTGTATGGTGGAATTCTCCCAGTTCTTCCTCACCTTCGCCGCCGCCGAGAGTTGCGGCAAGTGCGTCCCCTGCCGGATGGGGGGCAAGCGTATGCTGGAGGTGCTGACCCGCATCACCGAGGGAAAGGGCCAGTTGGAGGATCTGGACACCATCCGCGAGATTGCTGCCGGGATGGAAACGGGGTCGTTGTGTGCCCTGGGGCAACTGACCCCGGGGCCGGTAATGTCGGCATTGCGTTACTTTGAGGACGAGTTCCGCGCCCACATCGTGGATAATCGCTGTCCAGCACTAACGTGTAAGGCCCTCATCTCCTTCTACGTCCTTCCTGACAAGTGTCGGGGTTGTGGCATCTGCTTGAGAGCCTGTCCTACTCAAGCGATATCGGGTGGCAAGAAAATGATCCACGTTATTGACCAAAACAAGTGCATCAAGTGTGGAAACTGTCTTGATGTATGCCCATCGCGCTTCGGCGCCGTGGCAAAGGTCTCGGGGGAGAGTGTTCAGGTCCCAGAAGAACCTATCCCAGTGGGCGAGTGGAATTCGTGACAAGCACCTTACCGGGGGTAGCCCCCGGAAGAGGTTCCCTCCAGATCAAAAAAAGGAGACGAAACGGGCGATGAATACGGTGAACGTCACCATCAACGATCAGAAGATCCAGGCTCAGGCCGGTCAGACGGTTTTAGAGGCAGCCACATCGGTTGGCATCAAGATCCCCACTCTGTGTCACCATCCAGCCTTGGAGCCCATTGGCGCATGCCGTGTCTGTCTGGTGGAAGTGAAAAGGCAGAGGACTTTGCAGCCAGCCTGCACTTTTAAGGTGACAGAGGGAATGGAGATTTGGACCCATTCGCCGAAAGTGGAAGAGGCACGGCGTTTCGTGCTGGAGTTAATCCTCTCCGATCACCCGCTGGATTGTATGACCTGTGAACGGGCAGGGAACTGCGAACTGCAGGACCTGGCCTACCAGTATGGCATCAAGCAGACACGCTTCCCGGGTGTGCAGCACGACTATCCTATTGACGAGTCTAACCCCTTCTACGAGCGCGACTATAACAAATGTATTCTCTGCCGGCGCTGTGTGCGTGCCTGCGAGGAGATCAATGGCATCGAGGCTATCGGCGTCATCCAACGTGGATTCGACAGCAAGATCGGCACCGCCTTCGATGGCACGATGCAGGACAGCATGTGCGAGTTCTGTGGGATGTGCGTGGAGGTTTGTCCCACCGGGGCTTTGTCGCCCAGGCAGGGCAAGTGGCAGGGACGCTCCTGGGAGTTTGAACAGATAGTGGCCACCTGCCCCTACTGCGGGGTGGGGTGCCAGTTCTACCTCAACGTCAAGGATGGGCGGATCGTTCAGGTGACGTCCAAATGGGACGCTCCCGCCAACCACGGTTGGCTGTGTGTGAAAGGGCGCTTCGGCTGGGACTTCGTCCATCACTCCGACCGGTTGACCAAGCCGTTGATTCGCCGGGAGAAGGGGGGTGAGTTCGAAGAAGTTGAGTGGGATGAGGTGCTCGACTTCGTGGCATCCAGGTTCGGGGAGGTTAAAGAGCAGTACGGCCCCGATGCGTTCGGCGCCCTATCCTCCGCCAAATGCACCAACGAGGAGAACTATGTGATGCAAAAGTTCGCCCGGGCGGTGATGGGAACCAACAATGTAGACCACTGTGCACGTCTCTGACACAGCGTCACCGTGACCGGTCTGGTCACAGCATTTGGCTCCGGCGCCATGACCAACTCCTTCGACGACATCGCCGACGACGCACAGGTCTACTTCATCATTGGCTCCAACACCACGGAAGATCATCCGGTGCTGGGTATGCGCATCCGGCAGGCAGTGAAACGACGTGGCGCCAAACTTATCGTTTGCGACCCGCGTTCCATTCCCATCACCGATTTTGCCACGCTGCATATCCGCCATAAGCCGGGCACCGACATCGCCCTGCTCAACGGCATCATGCACGTCCTCATCACCGAGGAACTCTACGACAAGAAGTTCGTCGCGGAGCGCACCGAGGGGTTTGAGGCACTAAAGGCTAAAGTGATGGAGTACCCGCCTGAGCGGGCGGCGGAGATATGCGGTATCACCCCCGAGGAAATTGTCGAGGCAGCACACATACTGGCCGAGAATCGTCCCGGGGCGCTGCTCTATGGCATGGGTATCACCCAGCATACTACGGGTCACAAGAACGTCCTTTCCACAGCCAACCTCCAGATGCTCCTGGGCAACATGGGTGTTCCCGGTGGTGGCGTCAACCCGCTCCGAGGTCAAAACAACGTCCAGGGTGCGTGCGACATGGGCGCGCTGGTCAACGTCTACCCCGGCTATCAGCGCGTGACCGACGAGGCGGCGCGGAAGAAGTTCGAGCAGGCCTGGGGCGTGCATCTCTCCAACCAGGTGGGGACTACCCTGGTGGAGATGCTCCACAAGGCGGAGCGAGGGGAGATCCGCGCCATGTACATAATGGGTGAGAACCCGATGCTCTCGGATCCGGACGTGAACCACGCCGAAGTGTGTCTCAAGAGCCTCGACCTTTTGGTGGTGCAGGATATTTTCCTCACCGAGACGGCCCAACTGGCGGACGTGGTATTACCCGCCCCCTGCTTCGCCGAGAAGGACGGCACCTTCACCAACTCTGAGCGGCGTGTCCAGTTCGGGCACCAGGCAGTGGATGCGCCCGGTGAGGCCCGGCAGGATTGGTGGATCATCGGCGAAATCGCCCACCGTTTGGGCTATGACGGACTGACCTACAACTCGCCGCGTGAAATCATGGACGAGATCAACCGCCTGACCCCCATCTACGGTGGGATGTCGTACGACCGTATCGGCGAGATGGGCTTGCAGTGGCCCTGCCCGAACACCGAACACCCCGGCACGCCGATTTTGCACGTGAATAAGTTCAGCCGTGGGTTGGGGCACCTCAGCGGCGTGGATTGGCAGCCGCCGGCCGAGGAACCCGACGAGCAATACCCGTTCATCTTCACCACCGGCCGCGTGTTGTATCACTTTCACACCGGCTCAATGACCCGTCGTTCCGAGGGGTTGGATGCCATCTACCCGGAGGCGGTGGTGGAGATCAACACCGAGGATGCGGTCAGGCTGAGCATTGCCGATGGAGATATGGTGAAAGTGGCATCGCGGCGGGGGGAGGTTCAGGCCAAGGCGCTGGTCAGCGGCAAGACTGAGCCTGGCGTAGTCTTTATGCCGTGGCACTTTGCCGAGGCCGCGGCCAACAAACTGACCATCGCTGCATTGGATCCCACGGGCAAGATCCCTGAGCTCAAGGTCTGCGCGGTGCGGGTGGAGCGCATCGCTACCGTTTCCGAAGAACGGAGGTGAGATCATGGCCGAGGCACAAGTTGCCACATCGCAAGTGACGACGACTCTCAATCTGGACGAACTGCAAGAGATCATCCGCAGCGTGGTGCGGGAGGAGATCACCGCAGCGCTGGAAGCGTGGGCTGGCTACTTTGAGCCGACGATCATCGAGCCGGGGTCACCACTCTACGAGGACTTGAAAAACATCGAACAACGGGCGCAGGAAGGTCGGCTCAAGTTCTACACCTACGAGGAGGTATTCGGCGAATGAGCCGCTACCGACCTGTGTTCGAAGACCACTTTGTGCGCAACCAGCAGCGGTATCGCAGTCTGCAGAAGCACATTCAGCGTCACGTGGATCAGGTACTGGATGATCCCTACACGGGCACGGAGCGACTAGGCCGGATACCTGGCAAGCAACACTTGCGTGGCTGCCGCAGCATACGTGTGACCCGCAGCTTTCGTATCATCTTCGTCGTCTGCGAAGAGTGCCGCCAGGCACCTGCGTGCCGCTTCTGCTTCTGCGAGGGGTTGCCGGATAAGACTGTGGTATTCCTCACCGTCGGCCCACACGAACGAGCCTATGCTATACGAGAGGAACCGGTGGAATACGAAACACCACAGGGAGGTGAGTGAATGGCAACAGGAGCACACGTCCTGGATCCCGCCAAGCGGGCACGTTTGCTCACGGCGCTCTACATTGCCCAGGAGCAAAACGGTTATCTCACTCCTGAGGCGCTCAAGCGGGTTGCCGAGCGGTTGAACGTGCCAGAGACAGCGGTGTTTAGCACCGCCAGTTTTTACACGCTATTTCGCACCAAGCCCGCAGGTCGGTACGTGATCCAGGTCTGCACAGGGTTGAGTTGTTACCTGGTTGATGGTGCAGAGCGGCTGGTAGACTATTTGGAGTGCAAACTTGGGATCAAGGTCAGCGAAACGACCCCGGACGGGATGTTCACCTTGGAGACTGTGCAGTGCCTGGCCTCGTGTGGCACCGCGCCGGCCATGCGCGTGAACGATGAGATGTACGAGAACCTCACGACGGAAAAGGTAGACATGCTGATTGACCAATTGACAGAGAGGGCAGAGCGATGGACGGCTTTGAACCGATCCTGACACGCAACGTGGGTATCCCTAACTCGGAGCGCATCGCGGTCTATCTGGAGCGCGGGGGATACACCGCTTTGCGCAAAGCCCTGCGGATGCCGCCCGACGAGTTGATCGCTCTGGTCAAAGCCTCTGGACTGCGCGGGCGTGGCGGCGCGGGCTTTCCGGCGGGGGTCAAGTGGGGCTTTATGCCCAAGGAAGAGGTCACCAAGTACGTCTGTGTCAACACCGACGAGGGAGAACCGGGAACGTTCAAAGACCGTCTGCTGGTGGAGCACGACCCTCATTCGATCATCGAGGGGGTCATCATCGCTGCTTATGCAGTCGGCGCGAACCGGGCCTTCGTCTACATCCGGGGTGAGTTCTTCCTGGGGGTCAAGCGCTGGATCAAGGCCATTGATGACGCCTACGCTTATGGCTTCTTAGGCAAGAACATCCTGGACAGCAGCTTCGACCTGGATCTGTCGGTCCACCGGGGCGCGGGCGCTTACATCTGCGGCGAAGAGACCGCGCTGATCAATTCGCTCGAAGGCAGACGGGGCGAGCCGCGCATGAAACCGCCCTACCCGGCGCAGATCGGCCTGTGGAACGAGCCCACGCTGGTGCACAACGTAGAGACCTTGGCCAATGTACCTCACATCGTCAACCGGGGCGCTGAGTGGTTCAAGTCCATCGGTACGAAAAAGAGCACCGGCCCCAAACTTTTCTGCATCAGCGGGCACGTGCGGCGACCGGGCAACTACGAGTTGCCATTGGGCACGCCATTGCGCACGATCATCGAAGAATGTGCGGGTGGGATGCGCGGGGACCGTCCGCTCAAGGCGGTCATCCCCGGCGGGGCCTCCACACCGATGTTGACCCCGGAGCAACTGGACACGCCGATGGATTTCGAGTCGCTGGTTGAGGTCGGCTCGATGCTAGGCACGGGGGCGATCGTCGTGATCGAAGAGGGTACCTGCATGGTGGAAGTAGCCCGCCGCCTGATGGCCTTCTTCGCTCACGAGTCGTGCGGCCAGTGCACGCCCTGTCGCGTGGGTACACAACGCCTGGTAGAGATATTGACCCGCATCGTGCGGGGACGGGGCAAACCCGACGATCTGGACCAGTTGGAAACGATCTGTGCCGGCATCGCCGGGCACACTTTGTGCCCTATGGGCGATGCAGCCGTCAACCCCGTACTTTCGTCGCTGAAGCACTTTCGCGGGGAGTATGAACACTATATTCGGGGTGTAGAGAAGACAGAAACCAGGTTTTGAGGAAAAAACCTGGTTTCAAAGATGATTGATGCAAGGAGGAGTAGAATGGCTAAGATACTCGTCGTTGATGATGATCCTGATTTTGTCGAGTTTACCCAGATTGTGCTCGAACGGGAGGGGCACACCATTGTTAGTGCTGCCGGTGGAGGCGAGGCATTGGACAAGATCGCCGCGGACACACCGGACTTGATCATCCTGGACGTGATCATGGACACTGTTCTGGATGGTCTCTCGGTCGCGCAGGAGTTGGGTGATCACTCCGAGTACAGAGACATTCCCATCATTATGATCACCTCTATCGCCAACACCGACTATGCCGAGTTGTTCCCGACCGACGAGTACGTCCACCTGGATACCTTCCTGACCAAGCCGGTCGCGCCGGATCGTCTAGTGAAGGAAGTGAACCGGCTGCTTTAGGTATCTACTGGCAGCGTGACGGTGAAGGTGCTGCCCTCGCCTACTGTGGATTGCACGTCAATGTGGCCCTGGTAGGTTCCGACTATCCGCTTGACAATGGATAACCCGAGGCCGGTTCCCATCTCCGAACATTCTTTGGCGGCTTTGGTGCGATAGAACTCCTCAAAGATTCGCGTCTGGTCCTCTGGAACGATACCTATGCCGGTGTCACGAACGCTGGTGATAACCTGTTTGTCCTGCACGGCTATCGTGACGTCCACAGCGCCGCCTTCGTTTGTGTACTTGATGGCATTGCTCACCAGGTTGCTCCAGATTTGCTTGATATGCTTGGGGTCTGCTGAGATAGTGGGCGCTCCCTCCGGGATAGAGACGGTAAACTGAACCCCCTTTTCTTGAGCACGGCTGCTCATCAGGTCGCAAACCTCCCGGAGCGATTCTGCTACGTTGACCGGCTCACGCTCGATACGCAGATCCGGGTTCTGCAGGTGGGCCAGGTCCAGCAGATCGCCGATGAGTTCCAACTGCGCAGAGATGCGCAGTTGGGCGCGGACCAGATACTTCCTTTGTTGTTCGGGAGGGATGTATCCATCTAACATCAACCGCAGGTAACTCTGGATGGCGGCGATAGGCGCGCGCAGTTCGTGCGCCACGGTGAGGGTGAAGGCGGACTTGACGCGATCCAACCGCTCCAATTCCATCGCGCGTCGCTCCAGCGCCTCCTTTTCTAATTCCGCTTTGCGTCGCTCCAGCGCCTCTTTTTCCGCTTCCACCTGCGCCAGACGGCGCGCTTCCAGGGAGAGTCGCCGCCGCTCCAGTCCCCGGCGGATAGTCAAAAGGAGCGTACTGGCGTCAAAAGGTTTGGCGATGAAGTCATACGCCCCTTCTTTGATGGCCTGGACGGCCAGCTCGACGGTGGCGTAGCCGGTGATGATGATGCAGACCAGGTCGGGATCGAACGGAACGATCCGCTCCAGCAGTTCCATGCCGTTGATGTCCGGCATCATGATGTCCAGCAACACCAGGTCGAACTGACATGACTGAATCTGCTGCCACCCCTCTTCGCCTGCAGCGACCACGACCACCTGATGCCCTGCGCGGCTCAGTATCCGGCGGCATCCTTCACGGATGCCCAATTCGTCGTCAACCACCAAGATGGTGGCGGGTTCTGATTCCATCTCTACACCCCTGAGGTTGTTGATGTTTCTTCGGCCTCGGCAATGAGCGCCTGCGTGTCACTCCTGGGCGAGCGCACAGGCAGCGTTACCGTAAAGGTTGTGCCTTCTCCAACCTGACTCTTGACCTGGATCGCCCCGTGGTGCATTTTGACGATCCCGTAGGCGATAGAAAGCCCCAGTCCGGTGCCTTGCCCCAACGGCTTGGTCGTGAAAAACGGACTGAAAATCTGCTTGATGTTTTCCGGTGGAATGCCACGGCCAGTGTCCTTTACCTGCACCACCACCGACTGCTGATCCAGCGAGAGATCAGCCTTAACCGTGAGCGTGCCTCCCTCTGGCATAGCGTCGGCGGCGTTATCCATAAGATTCACAAAGACGTTCGACAACTGAACTGGATCAACCTCGAGTTGTGGGAGGTCCGAGGCGATCCGTTCCACGATCTGGATGCGCTCATAGGCCGGTTGCTGGCGGGCGCGCTCGACAAACTCGTGCAGCATGGTGTCGAGCGCGGTCGGTTGCATCCAGACCTTTTGCTGGCGCGCGAAGTTGAGCAGCGCGGCCACGATGTCTTTCGCCCGGCGTGCTTCCTGGGCAATCATCTGCACATCGTTCCGGCTCTGGGTGCCCTCCGGCAGGTCCTGGAGCACGATATCCGAAAAGAGCAGGATCGTGCCCAACGGGTTGTTTAACTGATGGGCGACTCCGGCCGCCAGTTGTCCCATCGAGGCCAGCCTCTCCTTGCGGATCAGTTGCACCTGGGTCTCTTCCAGTTCGGCGACCATGCTGTTAAAAGCCTGGCCCAGGACAGCCACCTCTCCCATACCCCGGTTTGGAATGCGTACCTGGGTATCGCCCTGAGCGACCTGGCGGCTGGCCCGCGCCATCTCTTCCAGGGGGTGAGTAATCAGATGCGCGATGGGCAGCGCCAGCAGCGCGGCCGGGACGACGGCAGCCAGCGCCACCAGCATGATGCGGCTTCGGAGTGTACGCTGCAGTTCGATGAAGATGGCCCGCCGCGCGCCGACGTAGAGACTGCCGACTACCTCACCGCGATAATCAAGGAGCGGGATATAGCGGGTGATGAACCACTCGTTGACGACGTAGGCGATACCGGTAAAGGGCTCACCCCGCGTCAGCACCGTATCAAAGACGGCCTGAGAAACGCGGGTGCCAATGGCGCGCTCGCCGTCCTCGCGCACATTGGTAGAGACGCGCAGGTCGCCGAAGAAGATGGTCGCGGTGTCCACCCCGGCGACGGCCTGGACGCGATCTACCAGGGCAAAGTCATTGTTAAAGAGGTGCCCGGCGAGTACTGCGCCGGCTACCTCTCCATCTGCGTCCAGCACCGGCGCGCAGGCGATTTGCGCCAGGCCCGCGCTGCCCTCCCGAGGGTCAAAGGGCTCAGGGTACGCTTTAGGGGTCTCTTTTAAGGCAATGTACGCCTGCTCCGCAAGATCAATTTGTGCCAGCAGCGCCTCGTCTATGACTTCGGTGGCGGCCTGCGGCTGCCGATCGGCCAGGACCGCAGCCAGAAGGGGAAAGTCGTGCCAGTTGCCTGTGGCCGGCAACCGCTGCACTTTCTGATCCACTATTCCATAGGCGACGACCAGGTTGCCATCTTCATCCACGATCAGGATAAAATGAGTGCCGGGGGGATAAATGGCATTGAGCTCATCGGCCATCCGGTGTTCGAGGTTGCCTTGGACAACGCTATCACCCGCCTGGGCAGCGCCAATCTGCTGGGAAAGCGTCGGTTCGCCGGCTAAACGTGCGGCAGCGCCGTTGAGTTGGGTGAGGCTCTGTTCGTAGAAAGCAACGGCCAGGTTCATATCCCGGGCCACTCGCTCGTTTTCCGCCTGCTCCGTGTAGTTGTTCACGACCGCCGAGGTGGTCCAGATCCCCACTACGGAGGTGACAACGGCGATCAGGATAAAGGAGATCAGCAAGACGTTTTGCAAACGGTCGAAAATACCGTGGAACCTGAATTTCATCCTGGGCCTCCATCAGCACGTTGCTGCGAATAGTGATTGCTTCTGTCGTGATTATACCACATCGGGCCGTCTTCGGGAAAAACAGATGGCGCTAGAATCAGTTTGTGCGAGTGCTGTTATTAGGCTATAATCCGGGTAGGGGGTATTCAGGGGGAGATTGGGGAGGGAACCCTTGCGAAGGTTTGTGAACAGATTCCAAGCCAAAAAAGCCCTTGCTTATCGGCATCTGCCTCATTGCCAGTGCTTTTCGCAACCTTCGCAAGGGTGGCTGAACGCTTACTAATCCGGCAGGGTGCGGTCCCTGCATAATAAGAGGAGAGAGGAGAAAAACTCGTGGAGAAACAGATCAGATACAAAGACACAGTACGCTTTGCGGCTACCTTTGACGCGGAGCCTAAGAACCTGCTTGCATTAAACGCGGTCTCCAAAAACGGCATCAGGGCCGTGGCCTTAAGCAGAGCGGTGGTGAATCGAACCGATCACACGTATTCACACCTGATAGAGACGCCCGAGGCCACCAGCCAGAAGAAGAGCGGGCGGTGCTGGCTGTTCGCTGGGCTCAACACCCTGCGCCTGGCGGCCATGGAGAAGATGAACCTGGAGAGTTTTGAACTGTCACAGGCCTACCTTATGTTCTGGGACAAACTGGAAAAGGCCAATTTTTTCCTTGAGAATATCATCCAGACTCGGGATGAGCCTTTGGATGGCAGGCTCGTCATGTGGCTCCTGGCGCACCCTCTTCCCGACGGTGGACAGTGGGATATGTTCGTGAACCTGATCAAAAAATACGGCGTCGTGCCCAAGTCGGTGATGCCGGAAACAAACAGCAGCAGCGATTCGCAGCCTATGAACGTGCTGCTCATCGCCAAACTCAGGGAGTATGCACAGGTGCTCAGGGAAATGCACGAGCGGAGCGGTTCTGTCGAAGAAATGCGCCAGGCAAAAGGCGAGATGATGGAGGAGTTCTACAGGATGCTTTGCATTCACCTGGGCCAGCCACCCTCTAGATTCCTCTGGGAGTGGCGGGACAAAGATAAGGATTTCCACAGGCACGGGGAGACCACCCCAACAGAGTTTTTCGAGCAATACGTAGGCTTTGATTTGGACGATCTGGTTTGCCTGATCAACGCTCCCACCAAAGACAAGCCCTATCGCAGGCTCTACACGGTGCAGTACCTGGGCAACATCGTAGGCGGGCAGGCTGTTCGCTACCTGAACGTAGACATAGAAACGTTAAAACAGGCTACAGCCGACATGGTTGTTGATGGCCAGGCGGTGTGGTTCGGCTGTGATGTGGGCAAAATGTTGGAACGGGAGATGGGTATCCTGGACCCCGAGGTGTACGACTACGAACTCGTCTACGGCACCCGCTTCAAGTTGGACAAGGCCGGTCGTTTGGACTACGGTCACAGCCGGATGACCCACGCGATGGTGCTCACCGGTGTAGATATTGACGACTCCAGCAAGCCCATCAAGTGGCGCGTCGAGAACAGTTGGGGAACCAAACTCGGCGATAAGGGCTATCTGGTGATGGCCGATGGGTGGTTCGACGAGTTCCTCTACGAGGTAATGATCAGCAAGAAGCACCTTTCTCCCGAACTCCTGGAAGTGCTCGATACTGAGCCGGTGGTGCTCCCGCCCTGGGACCCTATGGGGGCATTGGCCAAGTCAGACTAAAACTCACTCCTCTACCAAGACAATATCCAGGCCATACAACAAGGACATTGCTTCAGGCAATGAGAACTTGGCTTTCCTAACAGTGTTCTGACTTGGATCAATCCGATAATTGCGTGCTTGGCTCAAATCGGCTTCTGTTAGATCTGTAGCGAGAAAAAGACTGTCGCAGAGATTGGTGCCTGCAAAATCGGCTTGGGAAAGATCAGTTTCTCTAAAGTCAACGTCCACAGCCACACAATCCTGAATCTGTATGCGTCTTAGATTCAAGCCAATGAATGTGGAATGACTAATAGCACACTTGGAGAAACAAATGGGATCCCAAAGCTTCGTTGCTGGCCAGTGTGCCTTAGTCCAATTAACGCCAATAACCCTCGAACTCTCGAATCGAGTGGCAGCAAATGAGCAATTAGGCACCTGGACCAAACTCAAGTCGCAGTGCTGAAAGACACAATTGACGAATCTGCAACTCCGAAAGGTGGTCTCGACAAAAGAACAACGGTCAAATGTGCAGTGGTGGAACTCATTTGAAACAAGAAGGGCTTGCTCCAAGTGTATCTCTTTGAAGACCTGATCAGTGTAGTAAGTTCCTGTGCAAATCACCTACGGCTATCCTCCCCAAGGCACAATGACATCACCAACCCCCAATGCTTGCCGCCAAGGTGCTCTTGCTGCCCCGTCCACCGCCTCGGTGAGTATAGTCTAAATCTGCGCCGGACGCAAATCCCAATTGCCCTCGAAGCGCAAGCAAGCCCTGAACTACCGTACACCTGTCCTCATGCGCCACTTGCGCAGCCTGGCAGGATGGGGTAAAATCAACTAGCACAAAGGACAAGAGGTGTGTCGCTTCGATTCAATCTGGAGGCACGCTATGGCAAAACAACCCTATGGTGTTCTCATCGTCCACGGCTTCACGGCCAGCCTGGATTGCGTGAGTGGGATAGAGCCCCCGCTCAAGGCTCTGGGACTGCCCACCCGCATGCCCGTCCTGCGCGGTCACAGCGCGGAATCGCCGGAGGCGCTGCGCGGCGTCACCTGGCACGATTGGGTGGCCGACGCCGAGGCTGCCCTGAAGCACCTGCTGACGGAGGCTGATAAGGCCATCGTCTTCGGGCATAGCATGGGAGGCCTGGTAGTGCTCACTCTGGCGGCCGATCATCCGGACGTCATTGATAGCATCGTCGTTGCGGCCGCCGCCGTCCAACTCACGTCGCCCCTCGCGCCAGGCCGGCCGTTCCACTTCCTGGCACCCCTGGTCACCCGACTCCTAAAAAAGGCGAATATGCCCGCGGTCTATGCTGACCCAGCATTGGCGCTGTATGATACCAACTACCCTTGGGCTCCCACCGACGCTGTCGCCTCGCTCTTTGAGTTCGCCAAGGTGACGCGCCGACGCCTGCCGGATGTGCGGGTCCCGACCCTCATCATGCAAAGCCACAAAGACACCACCGTGGCCCCGGAGAGTGCGGAGATCATCTACAACAGCATCTCCACACCCCCGGACCAGAAACGTTTCGTCTGGTTCGAGGTGACGGAGCACGAGATGTTCCGCGATTGCGAGTCCGAGGCCACCATCGGGGCCGTGGTGGACTACGTTCGGGAACGGGCGGGCCTGACCGGGTAAGCCGTAGCGAGGGAGATCACAACAACTTAGAGTGAGGTGATAAATGAAGGCTTTAGAGTACGCACGGGCAAATCAGGATCGGTTTCTGGCAGAACTGAAGGAGTTCTTGAGCATCCCCAGCGTCAGCACGCAACCGGCGCACAAGCCGGACGTCGAGCGCGCGGCGGTGTGGTTGCGGGACAAACTGCTGCTGGCAGGATTCCCCAAGGCGGAGGTAATGCCCACGCCGGGTCACCCTATCGTCTACGCTGAGTGGCTGGCTGCCGGGCCTGAGGCCACCACACTCCTCGTCTACGGACACTACGACGTGCAGCCGCCCGATCCGCTGGAACTGTGGAACACCCCGCCGTTTGAGCCCACCATCGTCGGCGATGACATCTTCTGCCGGGGGGCGTCGGACGATAAGGGGCAGTTGTATATTCACGTCAAGGCAATGGAAACATTCAAGGAGACGGCAGGCGCGCCGCCGGTCAACGTCAAGTGCATCTTCGAGGGCGAGGAGGAGTCCGGCGGCCCCAGCCTGGAGCCGTTCATCCGTGAGCACGCGGATCTGCTGGCCGCCGATGTGGCGGTGATATCCGATACGGGCATCCTGGGCAAGGACACGCCTTCCATCGCCTATGCGCTGCGTGGGCTGAGCTACGTCGAGGTCGAGGTGACCGGCCCCGATCACGACTTGCACTCCGGCACCTACGGGGGCGCGGTGCATAACCCGATCAACGCGCTCTGTGCGATGATCGCCCGGTTGCATGACGAGAACGGGCATATCACCATTCCCGGTTTCTACGATAAGGTGCGGGAACTGCCTCTCGAGGAGCGCGCAGCGCTGGCGAAGGCTCCCTTTGAGCGCGAATCCTGGCTCCACGAAGCAGGCGTGCCGACCGATTGGGGCGAGCCAGCGTACACCATCGCCGAGCGCACGGCCGCCCGGCCCACGTTGGACGTCAACGGCATCTGGGGTGGGTACATCCAGCCGGGTGCAAAGACAGTGTTGCCCAGCAAGGCGTTCGCCAAAGTCTCGATGCGCTTGGTGCCGGACCAAGAGCCGGCAGGGATCACGCGACTGTTCCGAGATCACCTGGCCGAGATCGCACCACCCGCAGTCACCGTTGAGGTGCGTGACCTACACGGCGGCGAGGCTGCCATCGTCCGCCGCGACAGTCCGGCGATGGAGGCGGCTGTTCGGGCTTATACCGAGGCTTTTGGCAAGAAGCCTATCTTTGTCCGCCGGGGAGGCTCGATTCCCGTCGTCGCCACGCTCCAGAAAGTCCTGGGGATTGAGACGGTTTTGATGGGCTTTGGACTGCCCGACGATCGGCTGCACTCCCCCAACGAAAAATTCCACCTGCCCAACTTCTACAAAGGGATCGAGACGATCCTCCACTTCGTGGATTTCTTGGGCGAGTAGTGCTATGGTGGTAACTGCTCGCCATCCCGCAGGTTTGGACACTTTTTCGGCGCAAGAGTGCATCCCGACCGGATACTCAAGTCCGTAGATACTGCCAATCGTAACCTGCGGGAGGATAGGCTGAGGAGGTGCTCCATGCAAATCACGAACATTGAAGTCCTTCCGGTCGAACTGAGTCTGCGTCTGCCCTACCGGACAGCCTACCACCCAGAAATTGACCGCGTGACGGTGGTGTTTGTGCGCGTCGAGACACGCCAGGGGCCGGTCGCCTGGGGCTGTGCCGCCTTTGACCCGGCCCTCACCGGCGAGACGTTGGAGGACGTCGTCCGGGCTTGCCGGGCCTGCGCCGACCGGGCCCGCGACCTGAACCCGCTCAACATTGAGTACGCACTGGAAGAACTGGTCCAATTGACCGAGACCACCCCCTCAGCCCTGTGCGCGTTCGACCTCGCCTTTCACGACCTCCTGGGACTGGCCGCTGGACTGCCCCTTCATCGCCTGCTGGGCGGCTACCGGAATCGCATCCAGACGTCCGTAACCATCGGCATCGCGCCGGTCAAGGAGACCGTCGAATTGGCCTGCTACCGCGCCCGGCAAGGGTTCCGCATCCTCAAGGTCAAGGGGGGGCTCAATCCTGACGAGGACGTGCGCCGGGTGCAAGCGATCCACAAAGCCCTGCCCCATTTCACCCTGCGCCTGGACGCCGACCAGGGGTATACCATCCAACAGGCGCTGGACGTGGCCCGCGCGCTGGAGGGAAAACTGGAGATGCTGGAGCAACCCACGCCCGCCGCCGACCTGGACGGACTGCGCCAGGTCACAAAGCACAGCCCGGTGCCTATCCTGGCCGATGAGAGCGTGGTAGGCCCACCTTCAGCACTGGAGATAGCCGCCCGGCGAGCCGCCGACGGGTTGAGCGTTAAACTGGCCACGTGTGGGGGCCTGCGCTGTGCGCGCCAGGTGGACACCATCGCCCGTGCCGCAAAGATGGCCACGATGGTCAGTTGCGTCAACGAGCCGGCACTGCTCACTGCCGCCGGGCTGAGTTTTGCCCTCAGTAGCCCCAACGTCCGCTACGGTGACCTCGATGGCCATCTTGACCTGATCGGTGATCCGACCGTGTCCGGCTTTCTTCTGGAGGAGGGCTGGCTCATCGCCACCGACGTACCCGGCCTGGGCTGCACCGTAGATCTGTGACGGGGGGGGGGAGGGGGGGGCCCTGGCCCGATGCTCTAGAAAGCACCAATCTGGCACGGCCCGATGCGGACCCCCAACTTCTCGGCGCTGTTCGCCACGTGCAGTTTAGGCATTCCAAGGCGGGCCGCGATAGCCCAGGCGACAGCACACGGCAGCCGCCCTTCGACCAGTCCCTCCCGGATGGTCTGCTCCACATCCGGCGACACTTCCTCAGCCGGTTCCACGACGCTCTTCCGCTCGCCGTGGCCGAACAGTCCCAACTGGCAGTACGTGAGTTGCACGTCCAGGGCGTCGGTGTCCTTCCCCACCGCCAGCGGCGTCACGCCCAATTCCTCGGCGATACAGAAGGCATCTGCACAGCGCAATGTCCCCTCTCGCGCCCGTTCTTGAATGGCTGCCGTTATCTTTTCGTCCATCACCCTAACATTACGTTTTCTACATCACGCCGCTATTCTATTACTCGCTCCCGACGATGCGCTCGTAGAGCGCGTCTAATTCCTCGTCGGAGTAGAAGTAAATCACGATGCGCCCTTTCTTGCCACTGCGCGCCAGGTTCACCTTGGTGCCCAGCGCCTCGCGGAAGTGGGCCTCCAGAGCCCGCGTTTCCGGTGACGTCTCACGCTCGGGCCGTGGCTCCTCCCGCAGGCCGAGCAAGCGCCGCACCAACTTCTCCGTCTGCCGCACGTTCAGTCCCTGCTTCAGGACCGTCTTGAGCGCGGCTTCCTGTGCCTCGGTCCGCTCCAGGCCCAAAAGCGCCCGGGCGTGCCCTTCGCTGATCTTGCCTGCCAGCAGCGCCTCTTGCACAGGGCGGGCCGCCTTCAACAGCCGCAGCGTGTTGGAGACCACCACCCGGCTTCTTCCTACCCGCCGTGCCACTTGCTCTTGTGTCAGCCCGAACCCCTCGACCAACTGGCGATAGGCCATAGCCTCCTCCAGCGCATTCAGGTCGGCCCGCTGAATGTTCTCCACCAGTGCCAGTTCGAGCATCTCGCTGGGGGCCACGTCCTTCACGACGACGGGGACGGTGGACAACCCGGCCAGCCGTGCCGCACGCCAGCGGCGCTCGCCGGCGATCAGTTGATACCCATCAACCGCTCTGGTAACGATAAGCGGCTGAATGATCCCGTGCTCCTCGATTGAGGCGGCCAGTTCCACCAGGTCTTGATCGCGGATCTGTGCACGCGGCTGATGGGGGTTGGACGTGATAGAGGCGAGAGGTGCCTCGATCACACCCTCCCGTGCCACTGTTGCTACCTCTTCTTCGGCAGGAGGGATCAGTGCCTCCAACCCCCTGCCCAGCCCACTCTTGTGTGGTGACATCTCTCTCCTCAGCAATTAGCAACTAGCGGCTAGCAGTTAGCAGTCAGCGGCTGGCGGCTACCGGCTGACTGCTATCGGCTAACCGACTGTGATCGCCCACCAACAACTCCTGCGTCAGTGCCGCGTAAGCCAGTGCCCCCGCCGAACGAGGGGCGTAGGATATGATGGGCTCGCCGTAACTGGGCGCCTCGCTCAAACGCACGTTGCGCGGGACAATCGTATTAAAGACCCGCCTGGGGAAGTGTCGCCGCACCTCTTCAATGACCTGTCGCGCTAGAGTGGTGCGGCCATCGTACATCGTCATCACCAGCCCCCGCAGCCGCAGCCTCGGATTGAGGGCGCGGCGCACCAACTCAATCGCGCGCATCAATTGCGAGAGACCCTCCAGCGCCAGGTACTCACACTGCACGGGGATGATCACGCCGTCGGTAGCAGCCGTCAGCCCGTTCACCGTCAAAATCCCCAGGCTGGGTGGACAATCAATCAACACGTAGTCATACCGCTCGTCTAGCCCTTCGCTTCCGCTCAGGACAGGCCCTTCGCCCTTGCTCAACCCCACCAGCATCTGCTGCAAGCGGTACTCCCGCCGTGGCAGGCTGATCAGTTCCACCGTCGCGCCGGCCAGGGATGGCGAGGCGGGGACCAGGTCGAGCCGCACTCGACCGGTGAGTTGCACAATGCGGGCTAACGGGACCTCGCGCACCAGCAAGTCGTAGGTAGAGAGCGGTACGGTGCGCTTATCTATCCCCAGCGAAGAGGTGGCGTTGGCCTGCGGGTCAATATCCACCACCAGGACGCGCTGGCCACACTCTGCCAGGCAAGCCCCTACGTTGACCGCCGTAGTGGTCTTGCCAACCCCGCCTTTCTGGTTAGCCAGAGCATAGATGATCGGCATCCCGGCCCACCCTATCCTCCCAGGGCCTCCAAGGCCCGTTCGCAGCAAGCGACATCCTCCGCACCAGGCGTGCCAGACAGTCCAGCCTGTGTAACCGAACGGGCGGCGACGCAGTTGGCGAAGCGAGCGGCTGTCCAGGGATCGCCGCTTCGGTGCAGCCACACGAAGAAGGCCGCCGCGAAAATGTCGCCGACACCAGTAGGGTCCACCTCGTGCACAGCCGGGGCTGGAAAATGACGTGTCTGGCCAGCCACGTATACGGTGCAACCCGCCGCCGCCTGGGTCACGACCAGCAGCCGCGTCTGGGCGGCGTATTGGGCCATCAATGCCTCGTCGCCCGCCACATCCTCCTCACTCAGCACCACGGCGTCGGCGCGGGCAAGTAACTCCTCGGCCTCCTCCCACTGGCAGGGCCTCACGTGGCCGTCTCGATCCCAATGCCGCATCCATCCTTGGGGGGTCAAACCCACAAAGGCGTCTCCAAAGGCATTGACCAACGCCGGGTCGCACTCCTGGGCGATCGGCCCCAGGTGGACGATGGCCGTTCGCCAGTGCGCTGGCACCATCGCCGGTACTAGTGTCCCTGCGACACCGTGCACCACCTGTCGCCGGCCATTGGCGCTATAGATGTTCCTAAACGTGGTCGTCGTGGCGGCGGGGGAGCGGGCGATTATCACGCCGTTCAGCACCCCATTCAGATCGAGGTCAGGGCTGGCGCTGGTAATGGCACCAACGCGACAGCCCAGCGCACGCGCAGTGCGGCCGGCGTAGGAAACCGTCCCGCCAATAGTGAAGTCGCCATCTACCAGGTCGCGAGTCACGTGACCAATGACCAGGTAATCTAATTCAATGACCAATGACTAATGACCAATGACTATTACTACTCAGGTGCAATGCACTTTTGCTACAAACAAGTGCGTTGCACCTTATGGCTTGTCAGTGTCGCGGGATGATAGTGACCTTGCGCCGGTCTCCCTCGCCAACGCTCTGGGTGGTCACTTGAGGATGATCGCGCAGTGCTATGTGGACAATGCGACGCTCGTAGGGAGACATAGGTTCCAGCACTGCCGTGTGGCCGCTGCGCGCTGCTTGCTCCGCCATACGTCGAGCCAGACGGCGCAGCGACTGCTCCCGACGCGCCTTGAAACCATCCACGTCCACCACCAGCCGCACCCGGCCTGCCATCTCCCGCCCAACGATCAGCCGGGTAATGCGCTGCAACGCGGCCAGCGTCTCCCCCCGGTAACCCACCAATACATCGGTGCCTGGGCCACGCACGTCGAGTACCAGTGGCGGTTCCCCCTCACCTGCGGCAGGTTCGGCTCGTCGTACACTAACCTGAGCCTCGTCCATACCAAGAAAAGCCAGTAATTCCAGCAGCGCCCCCTGGGCCACCTCGGCTTCATCCTTCTCCGCCACTGCGGGCTCCGCTGGCTCTGCAGCGGGCGGAGCGACCGGTTCGGACGGCATTGCCGGAGCCGGACGCGGCACGGTCTTCAACTTGGGGGTCAAGCGCACACGAGCCGCTCGCCCCCCCAGCCCAAACACGCCCCGGCTGCCTTCGTCCAGTACCTCAATTTCGACTGCATCTCGATCAACCCCCAGGCGTGCCAGGCCCGAGGCAACCGCCGCCTCGACGTCCGCTCCGGCTGCCTCGATTGCCCGCTCCATTTCTGCCATCTGCCACACTCCTCAAACGAATGCCCAACGCGGGCAGTCTATCACTTCTGCTTATTCTGTTGCACCTGCCCCTTGCCCCCAGCCCCCTTATCACCTCGATCTCCCCGGATAAAGTAATACTGGGCCATCCCAATCAGGTTAGAGATGATGAAATAGATGGAGAGCCCCGTCGCGAACTGGATAGACATAAACCCAAACATCAACGGCATCATGATCTGCATCTGCTGGTTCATCGCCCCCGCCTGCGATTGGTCACCGCTGGCAGTGGGTGGGGTCAGTAGTTTCTGCTGCAACCAGGACGTGGCCAAGACCAGGGCAGGCAAACCGTACGACCACCACTGAGCCACGCTGGGGGGTTGGCCCAGGTCCATCCCCAGGAAAGTGCTCTGCAGCGGCACGAGCCCCACAACGCCAGGCAGCCACTTGTAGATGTGGTGAGAGAACTGGAACAGTTGCAATGACGTCGTGGGTACGCAGTACATGATCGCCCGGTAGAGACCGAACATGATCGGCAACTGGATCAGTAGCGGCAGGCACCCGCTCATAGGGTTGATGCCTGCTTCTTTGTACAACTTCATCTGTTCCTGCGACAGCCGCTCCTTGTCCTTGCCGTACTTCTTCTGTAACTTCGCTATCTCCGGCTGGAATTCCTGCATCTTACGCGCCGACTTCTGCTGCCCCAGCGTCAGCGGCAGGATGAGCAGGCGGATCAAGATGGTCAGCATGGCGATGGCTACGACAGTCTGGTGCCCCAGGAAATTATAAAAGAGTAGCAACAAGTTGGCTAGTGGGTAAGCGATAGCATCAATCACAATTGTCCTTCCTATTTCTTATTCTTCAACCACGTGCGGATAGGTCCACATCTCGCGCCCGTTGTCCACGTGCAGCGCCCGTATACGATAAGGGCCGTGAAGCAACTGTTCGTACACCAGCGATCCATCTACCACCGGCGTCGAAAGCACCTGCCCTTCGCCCTCCCTCGGCCACAGCACGAAGCCATCGGCAGCATCCAGCGCGTACAAGGTGCCGTTTTGGCTGCCGACGAACAACATGCTTCCATCCTCAGCCAGCACTGGCCCCGCCCGTACTTGTGCACCAAGCGGCTGATGCCAGATTTGCTCACCGGTCTCGGCGTCCACGGCGTAGACATTGCCATTCACATCGGCCGCATAGACGGTGTCACTGTAGACCGCCGGACTGCCCCAGAACCAGTTTTCGCCCGGGAAGCGCCAGCGCTCGGCTCCCGTATGCGCGTCTACGGCATACAACCGGTCGTCAAAAGCGCCAATGTAGAGCGTGTCATCCCGCAACGCTGGCGCGCTGGCGAAGGCCCCCACAGCGTTGAAATCCCAGCGCACCTCACCTTTAGACAAATCCAGCGCGTAGAGGTGGCGATCCATTGAGCCAATATAGACGATGTCCGAGACGATGAGGGGGGTGGCCCACACGCGGTCCCCCGTCTCGAAAGTCCATTTGAGGATACCGCTCTCCACGTCCAGCGCGTAGACGTGACCATCGCTGTTGCCGATGACGAAGACGCCATCACTTATGGCCCCGCCTTCGATGTATGGACCAGCGGCGCCATCGAAGCGCCACAACTTACTGCCGGTGTCAGCATCCAGCGCCCAGACGACGTTACTAGGCTGGCTCAAGAAACCGCCACTGGGTACCTGCGAGGCCACAATCACGTATCCCTCGCTCACTGCCGGGGTAACGTGAAAAGTCCCGCGTCTCTCCTCTTCCGGATCGTCTGGGAAAGCCCACAGGAGTTCATCGTCTGCCACATTCAGCGCCACGACCTGCTCCAGGTCGGCCGCGTACAGCCTCTCCTCCACGATGGTCAGCCCCATCCAACTCGTGGGCTGTGCAGCCCCGCCCGCACAGCCGCTCACGCTTAAGAGCAACGCCATCAACACCGCTAGCCCGATGGGCCAGCGTCGCGTCCAAGATTGGTTCAATTACTTATCCTCCTCCAAATTGGGAAGGGGGTCATATCCCCCTGGATTGAAGGGGTGGCAGCGGGCCACCCGCTTGACGGCCAGCCATGTGCCGCGCCATACCCCGTAGCGGGCGATGGCTTCGTAGCCATACTGGGAACAGGAAGGGTAAAAGCGACACGTGCGAGGCATCCCACGCGAGAGGGTCGTCTGATAGAGGCGAATCACGCCTAAAAGAACAGACCTCATCCCTTTTTCCTCTCGCTTTTCCTCTCACATAGACTCATTGGTCGGACCTCAATCCAGCCCGCCTCAGCAACGACGCCAATGCCTCTTCGACCTGTGGCTCCTTCACTTTGAGTATCCGCGCTCGCGCGATCAGCATCACGTCCCACCCCACCCCAAACTGGGAGTAGAGACAACGCGCCGCTTCGCGCATGAGCCGTTTGGCCCGATTGCGAGCCACCGCGCCCCCCAACCTTCGACTGGCTGTGACTCCCACACGGCTGAAATCGAGTCCGTTGGACCGCGCGACCAGCACCAGCAAAGGGTGGGCCCACGATCTCCCTTCATCGTACACCCGCCGCACATCGCTCGTCCTCCGCAGTCGCATCCGCCGTTCCATGGCTCATTCCACGGCTCATGGTGAGTCGTATCGGCCCACTAGGCCCGGCGTCGTGGTCGCTGCGAACTTTCCTTCCAGTTCGACTTCTTAGCCCATTCCCTATACACAGCCAGTTTGTGGCGGCCTTTACGTCGCCGCGCATTGATCACGCGCCTTCCGCCCGATGTGGCCATACGGCTCCGGAATCCGTGGGTGCGCATACGCTTGCGCTTCTTAGGTTGATACGTTCGCTTCGGCATCCATCCTCCTTCTAGCAGTTGACAGTCAGCCGATGGCCAATTGCCAACAGCACGCCATTATACCCCAAGGGGCGCAAGTGGTCAAATCATGGCGGTGCCTAATCTTGTCGTATCCTCTATGGGTACCGATCAAGCGGATGAACACAACGCTGGATTCGTATCGGACGGCAACGACCAAACGATATTTGTTGCCCTTGATGTTGAACACTATACGGTTGTCAGCGATGATGCTGGCGTTTCTGTAAACCTCTTTGATATCGGCTGGATCTTTCCAATCAGCGTGTCTGGTATCTGCACACCAGGCTCGTAATGGTTGCTCAACGTCTGCGTGCTGTTCCCAGATGCCTGGGCAGCGACCTGGAGTACGCCGACGAGGTGACGCTCACCCGGGCGCTGGAGGGGCGGGAGGAGATCCAACTTCTCCGCGTTCCTGGTGTCGCCACAAGAAACCGGGACGGCTGCACTGCGCCCCGGCCCTTTTGTGTGTCGCCGCTGTCACCAGAGCAAACGTATTTGGTTTGTTTGTTCATTAGAAGACCCTGTAGTATAATCTGGACAAAGTGTGAAGACTTTTCGGCCCGTCTTCCTTGAACGAGAAGTAAGGAGTAGCCAGATGCCCGTGTTGGAAAGAGTCCGATCCGATCTGCTGCCTCCCCAGATCAAAAAACTTTGGGACCTTGAAGAGGGAGAGGAAATCTACCTCAAGGTCATTCGCGCTGGCGATGTTGCTCAAGTTAAGCAAAAGATGCGCGAACACGTGGGGCTGAGCCATACCGAGATGGAGACCGCCGCCGATCTGGGCCTGATTGTCCGCGATCAGTTCTGGTATTGGACACCGGAAAGCCAGGCCAAGGTGCGCCGGGCCGAGGCGGACTTGCAGGCGGGCCGCTACGAGACCTTTGAGTCAGCAGACGATCTCCTCGCAGATCTGGACGATGATTGATAAGCTCCAGCGTTCCCGCGAGTTTGCTCGTGATCTGCAAAAGCTCTCCCCCCAGGTGCGTGGAAAGGTTCGCAAGCAGCTCAGACTATTGCTGCAGGACTTTCGATACCCCTCCCTCCATACGGAAAAGTTGCAGGGCGCGACATTTGCCGGTGAGGACGTTTGGTCGATCCGCGTGGATCTCGACCACCGTATCTTGTTCATCATTCGCCAGGAAGAGAGCGCTTACTTCTTGATCGCCGTCGGCAAACATGACATCTATCGGCGGTTCTAATCGTCGCGTTGCAACAGCCGATATCTCAGCCGCCCCCCCTATCTCGGCCCAGGCTTCTCCACCTGCCAGGTACCAGACGCAAAGCAAACATCTCGCATTCGGCCTCGCCGATCAGGCGGCTTCTCCAGCAACCACTCTTTTGGCCGCCGCTGTAAACGGACAGTGTTGGACCATTGGGCCTCCTGCATCCCCCAGGCAAGATGCCGCAGGATATCCTCATCCGATTTCTGTCTAAGGTTCAAGGTGGTGAAAAGGCGGGTGTTTTTGTCAACCGAAAACATAGACTTCCACAAGCGCCGTCAACACTTCCAACCGGTCACCTTCGGGCGTGTTGGGCGCGGCGTCAAATAGGTGTTCGATTTCTTCCAGCGCGGACTGATGTCCGCCTCAGTTCTGACAGGTTCAATATCCATCCCAAGACCCTCCAATCAAATCGTGGCGGCGTCTATCCTGTCGTATTCTCGACGGGTACCGACAAAGCGGATGAAAACAACGCTGGGTTCGTATTGGATGGCAACAACTAAACGATACTTATTGCTCTTGATGGTGACTACTCACCCTGCTCGGCCTGGATCGCCAGATCCAGGCCACGGGCGACGCAAGACATGGACTTCTGGTGGTTCTCCGTCAATTGCTGGCGTTCTTGAACCACCTGGCTGCCGGATCTGGCGATCCGGCAAGAGCGGCTGAGTAATAATAACCCTTGATGTTGAAAACCATACGGTTGTTGGCGATGATACGGAACATGGGAGCAAGTGACAAATATCACGAGGATTTCGTCAAGCGGTCATTTCACCGCCTCTCACGCGGGGCCACTCAGTTCTCGCCCCTCCACAATACCGCCCGCTTGTCCCCGGTGCGCTCGCTGGCGCTCAGTATCTCTTCTGTCACCCAATCGGGCGCAGTCTCCACGATTGCCCGCAGGGTGGCGTCTCTCAACGCTGTCTGCGTTTACGTGGCTTATCCATACCAAAACGGCGTGCCCATTTACGGTGAACGCGGCGCTTCTTCTTTTCAGCGCTCTTAAGCCCTGTAGAGAAAACCTCGATTATGAATCGGAAGGGTAGAAACATAAGGCTGAACAAGCCTGAAATGCATCCTTTCTTTTTTGCGCGTTTGCGCTTTGCCAAGGCAAACCTCCGTTTAGGTGAATCTTCTTGGGCTATGATGCGGTCGGTGAGGGTGGGGTCATTTCATTCGGTGTCTATTGTGGATTGCCGTCTACCTGAAGTTGGTACGAAGTGACATCCGCGTAGTCACGACCAGAGAACGTCATATCGAAGGAACTTGTCTGGCCGGGGTCCAGGTGAGTACTGTTGACATAGGTGTAGTTGCACCCGATGACAACGCCAGAAGCATTGTAGACAGTACCCACCGGACTGACGTATTCCACTCGCGTGCCGTGGTCGTTACGAACCAGGCCGAGAATCGTGTACCAACCAAATGTAGGACTGTATGAGCCACTATCATTGAAAACGGTAAGGCTGGGCAGTGGTTCGCCATCCGCATTGTAAGTGGGGGTCTCAAACTCGTAATAAGACCAGCCAATAGGTTTATCCAATAGGATATGGAAACAGGTCTTTTCACCAGCCGGAAGATCGTCTAGTGTGATATAGCCAATGTCAGTGTCAACAAGCTGACCACCGCTATTGAAGAAGTTGGCGATGATCTTAACAGAGCGTAAGTGGTTGGCAGTGTTGTTCTGGACTTCGCCCACAACATGGAGATAGTCTATGGTATCAGTGTATGAGGAATGGTTGGATAGAACGTCTGGCGGGTCACTCGGCGGTATCGAAGATTGTGGGTCGCCACCTGCCTGGATTCTGTAAGATGCAACGTCGGCATAGTCACGGCCATAAAAGTCCGACTTGAAAGAACTGGCCTGACCAGGGTTCAAGTGAGTACTGTTGATGTAGGTTCCTCCGCACCCAACTACCGTG
Source organism: Anaerolineae bacterium (assembly GCA_030612585.1). The sequence continues at coordinate 696 of JAUWNP010000035.1, read as the reverse complement.
CCCGAAGCATCGTAGAGGGTGCCAACGGACTCGATGTATTCTACCCGACTACCGTGATCATTGCGGATCATACCAATAGTCTTATAGTGCCCATCTGGTTGATACAGGCCGGTATCGTTGAGAACGGTCAGGTTTGGCAACTCTCTGTCGGTGATGTGGTAAGTGGGGGTCTCAAATTCATAATAGGCCCAGTCACCAGGTGGGTTGTACACCGATATACTGAAACACGCTTTGTCTCCAGCGAGCAAAGTGTCCAATCTGACATAGGTATAATCGGTGTCAGCAAGTTGACCGCTGCTGTTGAACAGGTTAGCTACAATCTTCACTAACGACAAGTTGTCGTCGGTGTTGTTGTAAACCTCGCCCACAATGTACAATGAAGAGCCACTGACATAGTGAGAATGGTTTGGAAGCACATAAGGCGTCAATGTTGGTGTAGGTGTGTTGGTCGGTGTTGGTGTAGATGTTTCGGTTGGCGTCGGTGTTGGCGTGCTGGTTGGCGTCAGTGTTGGTATGCTGGTTGGTGCTGGCATGGGTGGTTGTCCTCTGCTGACGTAGGGGAGGTACGCCCACGGGGTCAAAGTCCCGTTTTCCGCCACAGCCTCATACGTGAAGCCCCCTGAGGCTGCTGTGAGAATACAGGCCATCACGAAAACGGCACCCGCAATGATGGCAACTGGTCGTCTATTCATTTGC
>JAUWNP010000226.1 GCA_030612585.1 Anaerolineae bacterium | reverse complement strand
CCATGTTGAAATCAACGCTTTTGTGTAGTATAATACGGGCAAGTTACCGAGAAAGATAGATGAAATCCAATCTAAACATCAGGAGGCTGGAATATGGGAACCTCATTGGCGATGCGCGATATTCGGCGCATGGAACAGCTTTATGTGGCGGGATTTCAAGGTGCTTTTCTGGACAACGCTCTGCGCAAAGTCATTGACCGTCAAATTGCCCGTGACGAAGCCGACCTGAAGCGAGTGGAGCAAGCAATGGCCCGTTTTGAACACCAGTACGGGCTGAGTTCGGACGAGTTCTGGCAGCGTTTCCAGGCCGGGCAGATGGATGACACTGCCGACTTTATGGAGTGGAACGTCTTCTGCAAGATGCACCAGCGCCTTATTTCTCGCCTGCGTATTTTGCGCGGTGACGTTGTTCATGAGTGACATCGCGGCCTACCTTGCCGAGATTGAATGGGCTTTGATCAGCAGCCCAGTCATCGTCGAATACCATGTTGTCCATTCCTGGGCCAACACCGATGATGGATATATTCGGATTCGGGCCAGACTGACGAACGACGATTTTCTGGAGGCAGCAGAGTACTTTGTCCTCCAAGAAGGACAAATTGTCACGACCGACTATCGCCATCAATGGATGTCGGGAGACAAAAGCGCGTTGCGACGGCGTTGGGACAGCACTCCCGACCACCCCGAGTTAGCAAACTTTCCTCACCACATCCACATTGGGGATGAGAGAACTGTACTCCCCAGTCGTCCTATGAGCCTGATCGATCTGCTACGGATGATTGAAAACGAACTCTGCCCAGAATAGCCACGCCAAACGCACCAGATTTGATTACTGTTCGGGTTCGCGTACTTGCATGCCGGTCGTCAGTGTCAGCAGAGCAGATCGGGGCAGGATCATCCTGCCCCAATCTTGTGTCTAACGGCTCCTCAAGTGGGGACGAGATCGCTCCGTCGTATCTTCTCAATATTCAGGGGGGGATGACGACTGTAGGGCGGTTTTGCTAACCGCCGTCCGGTCGGATAGCAAATCCGACCTACACCCGCCCCAAGTTTTTGAGAAGATACCACGATTCTGCCCCCCGCGCTTGACCCCCTGCACCTTCGACACTATAATGGGGCACAGCCAACGCAGGCTGCCTGCCGGAGAACACGCGACACGCAATACGCATCACATCCAGCATCCATCTGCGTTCAACATTTCGAGGAGAATCCTATGACTGCGCATGATCTGAACGAGGAACTGATCCACCGCCGTGAGGCACTCCGTCAGGGAGGCGGGACCAAGGCGGTCGAGCGGCAGCACGCCAAAGGGAAACTGACCGCCCGCGAGCGGATTGACAGGCTGCTCGACCACGGCAGTTTCCAGGAGGTGGACCCCTACATCACCCACCGTCACACCGCCTTCGGCCTGGATCAGAAGCGGTTCCTCGGCGACAGCGTGGTGGTCGGCTTCGGGCGGATTGATGGGCGCAAGGTCGCCGTCGCCGCGCAGGACTTCACCGTCATCGGCGGCTCCTTCTCCGAGATTCAGGCGCAGAAGGTATGCAAGGTACTGGATATGGCCATCGGTTCCGGCGTGCCCTTCGTCGCACTGAACGATTCGGTGGGAGCACGCATCCAGGAGGGGGTCTGGAGCCTGGCTGGCTACAGCGAACTTTTCTGGCGCAACACGCAGGCCAGCGGCGTCATCCCCCAGATCAGTGTCATGCTTGGCCCGTGCGCTGGCGGCTCGGTCTACTCCCCCGGCCTGACCGATTTCGTCATTATGACCGAGCACATCAGCCACATGTTCATCACCGGGCCGCAAGTGATCAAGACGGTGACTGGCGAGGAGGTGGACTTCGAGACGCTGGGTGGAGCGCAGACCCACGCCAGTGTCAGCGGCGTGGCCCACTTCGTGGCCGCCGACGAAGACGATGCCCTGACTACCACCCGACGGCTGTTAAGTTACCTGCCGTCGAACAACGTAGATGCGCCCCCGCGCGTCGAGCCGACCGACGACCCGACCCGGGCCGACCCGGCGCTTGATACGCTGGTGCCGCCGGAGGGGAGCCAGCCCTACGACATCCGGGAGGCGATCGCCCGCGTCTTCGACCTGTCCAGTTTCTTTGAAGTACATGCCCGCTTCGCCCCTAACGCGGTGGTCGGCTTCGCCCGGCTCCACGGCGAGGTTGCGGGAGTGATCGCCAATCAGCCCATCTGCATGGCCGGTGTGCTCGACATCAACGCTTCGGACAAGATCGCCCGCTTCGTCCGCTTCTGCGACGGTTTCAACATCCCTCTGGTCACCTTCGTGGACTGTCCCGGCTTCATGCCTGGGACGGTGCAGGAGCACGGAGGCATCATCCGCCACGGGGCCAAGATCGTCTACGCCTACTCAGAGGCGACGGTGCCCAAGATTTGTATCGTCACCCGCAAGGCCTACGGCGGGGCCTACATTGTGCTGAGCAGCAAGTACATCCGCACCGACATGGTCTACGCCTGGCCCACGGCGGAGATCGCGGTGCTGGGAGCGGAGGGGGCGGTCAACATTCTCTACCGGAAGCGACTGGCGGAGGTAGAGTACCCGGAGGAGGTGCGGGCACAGTTCATCGCCGAGTTCCGCGAGCAGTTCGGCAGTCCTTACGCGGCTGCGGCCAGCGGCCACGTGGACGACGTGATCCTGCCCAGTGAGACGCGGGCCAAATTGATCGCCGCGCTGGACTTTCTGCGCGATAAGCAGGCCACGCCGCTGCCGAAGAAGCACGGGAACATTCCGCTGTAGAGATTGGAGATTGGAGACTAGAGGTATGCAGCCGTGGAGAACGCTCTCACGCCGCACTATTCTGAATCATAGTAGATTCCTGGTCGTTGAGGAACACACCATTGAGTTGCCCGATGGTCGAGTCATTTCAGATTGGCCTTGGATAATTTCACCTGACTACGTCATAGTCTTAGCCGTGACCGAAGATGGAGAGTTTCTCTGCTTTCGCCAGACAAAATACGGCGTGGATGGTACGTCGCTAGCGCCTGTGGGAGGGTACCTTGAGCCAGGCGAGGACCCGCTGACCGCGGCACAACGTGAACTGCTCGAGGAGACCGGCTACGAGGCACTGGATTGGATCAATCTAGGACAGTACAGAGTGGGTGGCAACCACGGCGCAGGTATGGCGTATCTATTTCTGGCCCGTGGTGCACGTCGTGTGGCTGAGATCAATTCCGATGATTTAGAAGAGCAGGAATTGTTCCCCCTCACCCGTTCCGAGATAGAAGCGGCGCTTGCGGCTGGCGAGTTCAAAGTGCTGGCGTGGACAACCGCCGTGGCGTTGGCGCTGCTTTGCCTGGACAGGGAGGACTGAATGGACAACCCCGTCACCATCTCATTAGTTGTGTCTGGTGTTGGCATGCTGGTGCTCTTCCTGGCGCTGACTCTCCTCTGCGGTCTGATGTATCTGATGACCGCGCTCATCAAGGACCGGCCCGAGGCAGGGATAGGGGGGCAGGGGAACAGGGGAGCAGAGGAGCAGGAGGCGGGAAGCAGGAAGCGGCAGGCGGCGGTGATCGGTGTGGCGTTGGCCCGCGCCGAGCAGGACCTGAGCCCTATCGGCGCACTGAGGGTGGAAGGAGCAGAGGATGGGGTCAGCGCCTGGCGGATGCTCCACCACCAGCGCCAACTGACACTCAACAATATACGCGCGAGGAGAGTTCGATGAGACGGTACCGGATTACGCTTGGTGGCCGCAAGTTCGACATCAAGGTGCTGGACGACCCGCGCCAAGAACAGGTACGCGTAGAGGTAGACGGAGAGATATTTGCTGTGGGGGTAGAGGCTGTGCTGGCAGTGACGGGGGTGACTGATGGGGAGGCAGGCCAGGCGACCGTTGCGCCGTCGCCTGTTACGCCGGCCAGACTTCCGAAGTTCTCCGAAACTCCGGAAGTCTCTGGGAGCCCTGGCAGCACGGTCGCCGCCCCCCTGCCCGGCGTGATCAAGTCCATCGGGGTGCGTTCAGGGCAACAGGTTGCCCCCAATGACAAACTTCTCGTCATCGAGGCAATGAAAATGGACAACGTTATCCGCGCCCCCCGTGGAGGCACCATTGGCACTATCCACGTCGCCGAGGGCCGCCAGGTGACCTATGGCGAGCCCCTGTTGGAAATGGACGTGGAAATGAACAATGAACAATGAACCAATGAACAATGGGCAACTGACTGCTTGTTTCCTTGCGTCCTTGTCTACCTGTATCCTTGTCTACTCTCCAAGGAGGAAACCGTGACCGGAATTGACCTGAGCGCGCTTCTAGGGGGCTTGCTGACCATCACCTGGCAGCAGGCGATCATGGTGATCGTCGGCGGGGTGCTGATGTATCTGGCTATCGCCAAGGAGTATGAGCCGACGCTGCTCTTGCCCATCGGCTTCGGCTGCATGCTGGGCAACTTACCGGGCTCGGCCCACATGATTGGGCCAGAGGGGCTGTTCGGCGTACTGAAGCGAGCGGGGATTGATACCGAGTTGTTCCCACTGCTGGTCTTCCTGGGCGTGGGAGCGATGATGGACATGCGGCCGCTTCTGAGCCAGCCCATCTTCGTCCTGATGGGGGCGCTGGGCCACCTGGGTATCTTTGCCACGCTGGTCGTGGCCGTGATGATGGGCTTCAACCTGGCCGAGGCAACCAGTATCGGTATGATCGGTGCCATTGACGGGCCGACGGTCATCTATGTGGGGTCGAAGTTGGGGCACCTCTTTGAGACGCCAGGGCTGGCGGCGGCGGTGGCAGTGACCGCCTATTCCTATATGAGCCTGGTCCCCATCATCCAGCCACCACTGATGCGGCTCTTCACCACCAGGCGGGAGCGGGCGATCCGTATGGAATACACTCCCCGCCCGGTCTCCAAGACGGTGGTGATCCTCTTCCCCATCGTGGTAACCTTGCTAGCGTCCATCTTCCTGCCGCAGGCCGCGCCCCTCATCGCCACGCTGATGCTGGGCAATCTGATGAGAGAGTCAGGCGTGGTGGAGGGGCTCAGCCGCACCGCGCAGGAGGCGATCACCAACACCGCCACCCTCTTCCTGGGCTTGGTCATCGGCTCGACAATGCAAGGAGCAGCCTTCCTCAGCCTGGGTACCGTCAAGGTGCTGCTGCTGGGCCTGATGGCCTTCGTGCTTGATACCATCGGCGGCATCATGTTCGGGAAACTGGTATGTGTGCTCTCGGGGCAGCGGATCAACCCCCTGGTGGGAGCCGCGGCCATCAGCGCCTTCCCGATGAGCGGGCGACTGGCACAGCAGGTGGCGTTGGAGGAGGATAACCAGAACTTTATCCTGATGCACGCCCTCGGTGCGAACACTGCCGGGCAGGTGGCGTCGGTCATCGCGGCGGGTGTGTTGATGGCACTGATCTTCCCTTTCATTTCGCCTTAGGAGGACGAGAGACATGCGAAAGGGTTTGCGGCTGGTAATACAGGGCCTGGTGGCACTGCTGGCCCTCTGTCTCGTGGCAGGCGGGGGAATGCTTGTCTATCCGGTTACGTACGATGACCGCATCTATCCGGGAGTCTCTGTCCACGACGTGGATGTGGGCGGGCTGGTGGTGGATGAGGCCGCGGCCGTGCTGATCGAAGGGCTGCCGGACCCCGCTGCTCAGGTAATCGAACTGCGCGCTGGTGAGCAGGCCTGGTCGTTCAGTTGGATCGATGCAGGGCAGGGCTACGACTACGCTGGCACGGCGGCCGCCGCTTATCTTGTCGCCCGTCAGGGGCCGTGGTACGATTGGGTTCCATCGGCCTGGCGCGTCAGGCTGTTGGGACGTCGAATAGAGCTGCTTGTTATCCCCGCTGATCCAGAGCAAGTCGTGACTGCATTGGAAGGCGTGGCTCTCGCTGTTTTCATGCCGCCGATAGATGCCCAACTGCAGATCGGCCCAGGCACCGTTGACCCTCTTCCTGGCCAGGCCGGGGTGGCGCTCGATGTGGAGGCCAGCGCCGCGCAGGTGCTCCAGGCGCTGGCGGACAGTGCGAAAGTGTTCCCCCCTGCTTCGGGGGGGATAGTCGAGTTAGCGACAGTGGCCGTGCCCCCGCGCCTCTCCGAGCCGGAGCCAGCCCACACGCTAGCCCGGTCGCTCCTGGCGCAGCCTTTCACGCTCGTCGCCGGCGACCCACTTACCGGCTATCGCGCCGACTTCGCAGCCCCACCGGAGCGGGTGGCTACCTGGCTGCGGGCAATCCCCGACTATGCACCGGACACCGCCCGTTTGGTACTGGAGGTGGACGAGGTGGCGGTGCGGGCCTGGCTGGATGAGACCGCGCAGCAGTTGGAGCCTGAGCGAATCCTGGACGTCGCCGAGACACTGGCTCGCACGGTGGCAGCGCTGACCGCTGGCGAGCACCAGGCCCAGTCCCACATTAGTCATCCCGAGAGCATCTACGTGGTACAGCCCGGCGACGCCTTCTTCGACATCGCTTACAGTTATGGCTTTCCCCAGTGGCGGTTGGAGGAGGCTAATCCCGACGTGGACCCGGACGCGCTGGCCATCGGAATGGAGCTGGTCATTCCCTCCATTGACGTCCTCTTCCCCCATCCACTAGCGCCCGGTAAGCGCATCGAGATCAGCCTGACGGAGCAGCGGCTGCGTGCCTACGGGGATGAGCAACTGGTCTACGACTTCACCTGCTCAAGCGGGATGACGAGCACACCGACCATCGCCGGGCAGTTCCAGGTGCTTTTCAAAGAGGACAGCGCCTAC
>JAUWNP010000096.1 GCA_030612585.1 Anaerolineae bacterium | reverse complement strand
CCCTCCCCCAACTCTGGGGGAGGGGAGTCCTTCCTCCCCCTTCCCCCCCAGGATTGGGGGGGCCCGAGGGGGGGCTGGGGGGATTGAGGGAGAGCTGCCGGTGAGCGCATAGAGGTAGCCGGTGGCCAGGCGGTAGGGATTGCGGATAGCCGTTTCGCCTCCGGGAATCGGCAGATATTCCAGATGGGCCGCCCGCCGGAAGCCACGGTAGTCGGCTACCAGGAACTCGCCGCCCCAGATGTGCCCATCGCTGCCGTAGCCCGTACCATCCCAGGCTACGCCGATGACCGGGCCGTCGTCAGGCGACCAGTTGTTGTCGGCCAGGCAACTGGCGATGTGGGCGTGGTGGTGTTGGATGGAGATTGGAGATTGGAGATTGGAGATTGGAGATTTTGCGTATTTGGTGGAGAGGTACTCCGGGTGCATGTCGTAGGCGATAGTCTCCGGCTCAATGCGGAACAGCCGTTTGTAGAGTTCGATGGTGGTCTCGAAATGGGCCAGCGTCTCCAGGTTCTCCATGTCGCCGATGTGTTGGCTGAGGAAAGCGTATTCGTCCCTGGTGACGCAGAAGGTATTCTTGAGTTCCGCCCCGCAGGCCAGGATCTGCCCGACCTTGAACGGCAGTTTCACGGGAAAGGGGGCATAGCCACGTGAGCGACGGATCGGCTGGGGCAAAGAAACCAGGTTTTTTCCTGAAAACCTGGTTTCTCCCCCCAATTGAGACGTGAAACGTGAAACGCGTGGCACGAACCACACGCTGTCGTCGTACCGAGCGTAAATGTCGCGGTCGTGCAACAAGAAATAATCGGCCAGGTGGGCCAGGCGGCGCAGCGCCTCGTCATTGTCGCGAGCGATGGGCTCCTCAGATAGGTTCCCGCTGGTCATCACCAATGGCCGGCCCACGTCCCGCAACAGCACGTGGTGCAGCGGCGTGTAGGGGAGCATGACCCCCAGGTAGTTGTTGCGTGGAGCCACCAAGCGAGAGACACGCGACTCGGGCTTCCACGGTAGGAGCACGATGGGGCATTGGGGCGAGGTCAGCAGCCGTTCCTCTTCCTCCGAAATCCAGCAGTGCTGCCTGACCTCCTCCAACGTGGCCATCATCACTGCCAGCGGCTTGGCTGGGCGACCCTTGCGCTCCCGCAGCGTGCGCACGGCTGTCTCGTCAGTACCATCGCAGGCCAGGTGGAAGCCGCCCAGCCCCTTGATAGCGAGAATGGCCCCCGATTGCAGCAGGCGTGCAGTGTGGGCGACGACATCATGCGAATTGCGAATTGCGAATTGCGAATTGCGAAGGTTAGAATCTGAAATCTGAGACTCGGAATTTGACACCAGCCAGACCTGCGGGCCGCAGACCGGGCAGGCGTTGGGCTGGGCGTGAAATCGTCGGTCGAGCGGGTCGTCGTACTCTGCCTGGCACTGCGGACACATGACGAAGTCCCGCATGGTGGTCAGCGGGCGGTCGTAGGGGATGTCGGCGATGATGGTGAAGCGCGGGCCACAGTTGGTGCAATTGGTGAAAGGGTAACGATAACGGCGGTCGGACGGGGTCAGCAACTCGAGCAGGCAATCGGAGCAGGTGGCAATGTCGGGGGAGATGAGTTGATAGCGCCCCTCCTGGGCCACGCTGTGGCGGATCTCGAAGGTCGTGTAGCCGGCCGGCGGCGCATCAGCAACTTCGATGCCTTCGATACGCGCCAGCGGTGGGGTTTTCTCTTCCAGGTCGCGCACGAACGTCGCCAGCGCGGCTGCTGGGCCTTCGACCTCGATCTCCACCCCGCCGGAGTGGTTGAGCACCCAGCCGGCCAGGCCATGTTCGCGCGCCAAACGGTAGACGAAGGGCCGGAAGCCGACCCCCTGCACTACGCCGCGCACGCTGATCGCCTTCCGCATCAACCTGCCTGATATCTCTCAACTATCCGCTCCGCCCACTCCGGCACCCCCTCCCCCGTCTTGCAGGACACGGGGAAGAAGGCGACGTCGGGGTTCAATGCCTCGACGCCACGGCGGAAGTAGTCCAGGTCGAATTCCAACAGGGGCAACAGATCCACTTTGTTAAGCACCAGCACGTCCACCGCGCTGAACATGCCCGGATACTTGTATGGCTTGTCGTCCCCTTCGGGTGTGCTGGCGATCATTACCTTGAGGTGTTCTCCCAGGGCAAAGCCGGTGGGGCAGATGAGGTTGCCCACGTTCTCAATGAGCAGCAAATCGGTCTCGTCCAGCGGCAGCCTGGGCAAAGCGACGCGCACCATGTTGGCGTCCAGGTGACAGGCCCCGCCGGTATTGATCTGCACCGCCGGAATGCCCAGGCGGGCGATGCGGTCGGCGTCAATGGTTGAGGCGACGTCGCCGTCAATCATGCCGATGCGCAGACGGTCTCGCAGCACTTCGATGGTGCGCTCAATGAGACTCGTCTTCCCCGCGCCCGGCGCGGCCATGATGTTAAGCACGAAGATGCCTTTCTCGTCAAACAGCCGCCGGTTTTCATGCGCGATCTGCTCGTTGGCGCTTAGGATATTTTTGACAATTTCGACTTTCAAAATGTGCCTCCTGCCCCCTCACTCCACCTCAATGCTATCCATATAAAATTCCCGCCCGGCGATGATCTCGCCGCCCCACTCCTGACAGGCGGGACAGGCCCAGTTGCCATCCTGCAGCGCGAATTCGTGGCCGCAGGCGCGGCAGCGGAAGCGGGCCGGCATGCGCTCGAACACCAGTTGCGCTCCCTCAGCCAGTGTGTCCTTGCTGACGAAATCGAAGTAGAATTGCACACTCTCGTCCATGATGCCCGACAACTCGCCGATGACCAGGTTGATGCACGTGATGCGCTGAGCGCTCGCCCGCTCGGCATACTCCAAGGCCAAATTGAGCATACTCTGGGTGACGGCCAGTTCGTGCACTACTGCTCTCCCGTCTCCAACTCGGCCACTACCGCTTCTACGGCGCGAGGGATGGCTGCCGTAACCACGGACGTACAACTTTCACCGAAGGTCACGTCATTCCACTGACAGTGCGTCGCCATCTCCCGCACGACGTAGATGCCCGCCCCATCATCGGTCAGGATTGGGTTGCCCAGACCAAGCACCAATGTCTTCAAAGCCCTCCTTCTATCTGAAGAAGCGTCCTCTCAAAAATGTAGATTGGTAAATTGGTAATTTGGCAGATTGGTCGAGGAGACCAATCTACCAGCTACCAACCTACCAATCTACCAGCCTACCGGCTACTCGACTAACTGCGTCAGCCGCCTTATCGTGTTTCTATCCTCATCGGTGATGTGATGATAGGCCAGCGCGCCGCGTAGCGCTGAGACGCAACGTTTGCTAACGCATCTGCTTCAGCGCCAGTTCAGCGGCATTCACCAGCGGGTAAGCGATGGGAGAGGCGGTGAGTGCAGGGTGCGTGCCTACCTGGAAAGTTGCGATTTCGTCGGCCGTTGCTCCGGCTGCGATGGCAGCCGCGATGACGTTCACGAACTCGCCCACGCTGTCGCCGCCAGAGACCTGGCCGCCAATGAGTTTGCACGACCACTTGTGGAAAACCAGGTCTACCCGCATCTTGGCCGCGCCGGGCATACCGCCGGGGTGCCTGTTGATGGTCTCTGCCGTACCCACGACGACGTCGAGACCTGCTTCCTGAGCCGTCTTGGCGCGCATCCCGGCCATTCCCAACGACAGGTTGCCGACTTTGGTGGAGAACACGCCGATAACGCCCACGCTCTCGCGCCTCAACTCGCCAAAGTTTGCCCCGGCGATGCGTGCTTCAGTCGTGGCGATAGAGGCCAGACGCAGACCGGACGGCCTGTTGGTGATAAAGTCCATCTTCCCCGCGCAGTCTCCCACGGCAAAGATATCGTCGTCGCTGGTGCGCATATAGCGGTCCACCCATACGTCCCGCCGTTCACCCATCTTTAGCCCGGCGTCTTGAGCAAGTTTCACGTTGGGTCGCACACCGATTCCAAAGATGACCACGTCGGCCTTTAATTCCTCGCCGTTACCAAGTTTCACACCCTCGACCTTGCCATCTCCCAGGATGGCCATCGCCTGGTTGTTCGTCATCACCTTGATGCCCCGTTCGGCGAGTGTCTCCTCCATACGCACGCAGATGTGCTCGTCAAAGACCAGAAAGAGACAGTGGGGAAGCATCTCGACCACGGTGACGTTCAGGCCGCGCTTCTTGCACTCATCGGCCATCTCTAGCCCGATAAAGCCCCCACCGATGACAACCACGTCCTTGGCCTCGTCCAGGGCCGCCAGCAGACTGTTCAGATATGGAACGTCCTTCTTGATGCTGAACACGCCCTCCAGGTCCACGCCGGGCAGGGGCGGGACAAGCGGCTGGGAGCCGATGCCCAGGAAGAGTTTCTCGTAGCCGATGGTCTCTCCCCCGGCCGTGGCGACCGTTTTCGCCTCCCGGTCTATGGAGGTGACCTCGTCAACGATTAGGTCAATGCCGTTCTTGGAAAGCGCCGCATCCGGGATCAGGTTGTTGTCCGTGGAGCCCACCGTGCCAAAGATGTACGGGATGCCGCACGGGATCATTACCTGCTGCTCCTTGCGGACAAGCGTGATCTTGGCGTCGGGATAGTGACGCCTTACGGTGATCCCTGCCACGAGCCCGGCGGCGCTGCCGCCGATGATCAATGCATCTGTCTTTATCATTCTGAAATCTCCTTTTATGTTATTTCAATCCAATTTGTCATGCCGGGAGACGCTGATTTTGTTCGAGCGTTCCCCAACGATGTGCCGTGTTCGTCTCTCTACTCTCTCTATCTTCACCTCCTCGTAGTAGGGGCAGACCCGTGTGTCTGCCCCGGGGACGAACCCGAGTCGTCCGGCCTTACAGGAAACTCTCCAGGAACGTACTGACCTCTGATTGGCGGAACACCGGCCCATCCAGGCAGACGAGTTTTTCGCCCATATTGCAGCGACCACACTTGCCAACGCCGCAGTGCATACGTGCTTCAAGCGTGATCAACATTTGGTCTTCCGAAAAGCCCAACTTGTTCAGCGTCTTACCGACAAAGTAGATCATGATAGGCGGACCGCAGGTGATGGATGTGGTGTTCTCTGGCGACGGGGCGGCTTGCTCCAGAGTCTGGGTGATCAACCCTACGTTGCCCGTCCATCCCTCCGCCGGCCGGTCAATGGTGACGTGCATCTCTGTATCGGGCGCATTGCTCCACTCATCGTATTCGTCGGTGAAGACCAGCAGATCGGGGCTGCGCGCCGCCCAGATGATAGTCAGATGACCATAGTCGGCGCGATGGCTCAGGATGTACTGAATGACTGGACGCAGAGGGGCGCCACCGATGCCACCACCCAACACGACGATATTCTGCCCCTTGATCTCATCCATTGGGAAGTGATTGCCCAAAGGACCACGTATGCCCACTGTGGAGCCCAATGGCAGCATGTGGATGTGGCGGGTCACGTGACCCACATCGTTGATAGCGACCTCAATGGCAGGGCCATACTCGGGGATGTTTGCGAACCCGAATGGCGCTTCGCCCACGCCAAGAGCAGAGAAGAAGAGAAACTGCCCCGGTCTCCAGACGAAGAACTTCTCCCGCTCTACGGGGTCGTTGAGTTCAATCTGAAACAATCGGATGTTTGTGGCCAGTTCCTTCGTGCCAACCAAAGTCCCTAGATAAGGACGCATGGGATTTGGGACTTGAGATTTGGGATTTTCCATCATGCTTCCCCCCTCTGTGCCAGATCGTGTAGCACCTCACTGATGTCTATGTTGACGGGACAGACGGCGATGCATCGTCCACAGCCCACACACCCAACGAGCACGTTGTAATCTGTGGGAACGTAGTAGAATTTACAGTAAAAGCGGTTGCGCGACCGCTGGCCAGGGTTGACCCGCGGGTTGGCTCCACCCGCCACAGTGCGATAATTCACGCCCTGGCAACTATCCCAACTGCGCACCCGCCGCGTGATGTTCCCGCCGTCAGGGTGAACCACTTTCTCATCGCGCACGTCGAAGCAGCGGCAGGTAGGGCAGACGTAGACACAGGCGCGGCAACTCAGGCACCGCTCACCCACTCTGTCCCAGTAGACATCATCGAACGAGTCTAGCCATTGCTGCTCCGTCGGCGTCTCGAACGTTTCGTTGAGTTTCGGCTCCGGCAGCACCAGTCCCTCCACCTCCTGCAACGCCATCCCTTGAGCGAGTCTCTCTCCCTTTTCGGTGACGATTTCCACGGCGTATCCACTTTCGACCTGAGTCAACAGGATGTCCATATCGTCACTGACATTCGGTGCGCCGCCCACACTGGTGCAGAAGCAGTTCTCCCACATCTCCGGGCAGGACAGTCCCACCAACGTCGTATTACGGCGGCGCTGGGCGTAGTAGGCATCGGCCGGATCCTGCTCCAGCATGATTGCATCCAGTACGCGTATGCCGCGTGCGTCGCAAGGGCGGATGCCAAAGATCACCTGCTGCCCTTCCATCTTGGTCTCGTGCAGTGTAACCTCACCGCCGACATCGGTCTCGATGGTGAAGAGAGTTTCGGTTTTGGGAAAGAGAAACTCGCGGGCCGATATCACCGTGCGCTGGAAATCCCACACGATCTCATCGGCGCTGCCCACAGGCCGGTAGAGCGCATACATCCCCGCAGCGGGTAGATGGGCCAGTCCCGGCGCTTCACCGATGTTGGACGGCACTGGTGCGATGAGCGTCACCTTCCGGGCCAGGGTATCGAGCCAGTCACGTAACGCCTGTGTGTTAATGAATCTCATTGATATCCTCCTCGCCTGTGAGTTTCGTGACCAGAGGCGTAGGTTCTTCACTCAAGCCAGCGCGGTAGCCTCCCATCATTTGCTCGACCTCCTTGACAATCTTGCAGTTGAGGAGACTGAGCGGGATACCCATCGGGCAGACCATTTCACAGGCATTACATTCACCGCAGCGACCTGCCAGGTGAAAGGCCCGGGTAATGTGGAAAAACGCCTTCTCTGGAATAGCATCGGTAATGCCTATCCACAACGAGTCGTCGCGTTCAGATTCACAGACGTCGCAGAAACAGCCAGGACAGGCCTGACGACAGGCGTAGCAGCGGATGCAGCGGTCGAATTCGCCCAGCCAGTAAGCCAGCCGGTCATCTCGTGGCAGCGCCTCCAGATCCTCGATGTCGGTGTAGGTATCAGCGACGGCGGAGACCTCCGGAGGTTCGCCGAAGAGCGCGTCGTAGAGCAATGGCACTCGTTGATCACAGCGCGCACAGCGCGCCTCCAGCGTGCCGTCGGCATTCTGCATCCCCGGGCAGGCCATGCCAATGATGTAAACCTTGTCGCGCTGTACCTGATTCTCATTGAGCAGCACCTGCAGCGAACGCGCATCGCACGGCTTGACCAGAATCCCGGTGGTTGGCACCTCCTCGCCTTTCTTGCGCGGCTTGTTGCGCCGATTCAGGTAGGTGACCAGATTATGGTCACACCGGGTGTTAAAGATCAGCCGGCCAACCTCGTCTGGCTCGTGGATGAACGCCGGGCGCACACGGCCCGTCGGCCCGACCTCGTAGCCGATCACACATTCTACCGTCTCATTTTCTAGCAGTTCCCGCACCTTGGCACAGAGTTCTTCGATCAAGGCGCACCTCCTTCCATTCGTAGCGGCGCCGAAAGCGGCCCTAATGCGCGCACGTCTTCGACAAACTCGTTAGTCACCTGGGCGAATTGTGGGCTCTCGGCGGCGGAAACCCACTTGAGCCGCAGCCGATCAGGCTCGACACCCATGTAGATCAGCAACTTGTGCAAGAGCGGGATGCGCTTGACCGTGCGATGGTTGCCACTATCGTAATGGCAGTCACCGATGTGGCACCCCAGCACGATTACGCCGTCGGCGCCAGACATGAACGCTTTCAGGATCAACTCGGCCGAGACGCGCGCAGAACACATCACGCGCACCGGCAGGACGTTGGGCGGCGACGGTATCCGCGCCACGCCAGCGCTGTCGGCCGCGGCGTAGGAACACCAGTTACACAGAAACGCGACAACCTTGGGTTCAAATCCCTCGATTGCGTTAGATGACGATTTGCTCATAGAGCACCCCCATAATCTGCCCGACCAATTGGTCATCGGTAAAGTGTAGCGGCGTGATGGCGTCTGACGGGCAGGCTGCGGCGCAGGAGCCACACCCCTTGCACAGTGCAGCGTTGACGTTCGCCTTACTGTCTTCGCCCAGACTGATGGCCGTGTATGGACAGACAACGACGCATTTGCCACATCCCGTGCAATAGCGAGTCAACACATGCGAAACCGTCGGTGAGATCGTAACCTCGCCCTTGTCCAGCAGCGCCAGCGCCATAGACGCCGCCGCGCCGGCGTGGGCCACCGTATCCGGCACGTCCTTGGGGCCCTGGGCGACACCGGCCAGGAACACCCCGTCGGTGTTGGTCTCCACCGGGCGCATTTTGGGATGCGCTTCGGCAAAGAAACCGTCCTCAGAGAGGCTCAGGCCAAAGAGAGAAGCCACTCGACTGGCGTCGTGCGGGGCTTCGATGGCCGTGCTGAGCACCACCATGTCCACGTCCGCCTGCACCATCCGGCCCAGGTTGGCGTCCTCCCCCTTGACGCGCAGTTTGCCGTCAGGGAGCACCTCCACCTCGGCGCCGCGACCGCGCACCATGCAGATGCCCTCCTTCTGCACCCGCTCGTAGAACTCTTCGTAGGCCTTGCCGAAGGCGCGCATGTCCATGTAAAACTCGTACACATCGGCCCCGGTCTTGTCGCGCACCAGGTGGGCCTGCTTGAGTGAGTACATACAGCAGATGCGGGAGCAGTAGGGATGAGCGTTGTGATCCCGGCTGCCGACGCAGTGGATGATCGCCACGCGCTCGGGTTTCTTCCCTTCAGCGGTCAGGATCTCGCCGCCGGTGATGCCACCGGCGTTGGAGAGACGCTCGAACTCGAGGCCGGTAATGATGTTGGGCGACTTGCCGTAGGAGTATTGTGAGAGTTGGTGGGGGTCCCACATCTCGAAGCCGGTGGCGACGATGATGGTTCCCACGTCCAGTTCCAGCACCTCGTCCTGTTGGTCAAAGTTGATCGCGCCGGCCTCGCACACCATGTCGCAGACCCCGCAGGCATCCGCGATTTCACCGTTGCTGCGGTCGTTCTGGCGGAAACGGATGCAGGCGTCGGTGTCGATCACCGGCACGCGGGGCACCGCTTGCAGCGATGGCACCCAGATAGCCGAGGTCGGCCCCAGCGGCTTTTCCTTGTAGACCGCCTCTTTCTCCAGTACGATCTCGATAGCACCGGTGGGGCACATAATGGTGCAGGCCCCACAGCCGATGCACTGGCGGGTCTTTTCCAGGAAGGGCGGCCCAACCCGCCGCTCAACACCGGACTGGGAGAAGTTCAACACGTCGGCTTTCACCAGTTCGTGGCACGTGCGCACGCATAGGCCGCAGAGGATACATTTCTCGTCCGGATCGTCTACTGGGAAAGGTGGCTCTGTGACCCCGTACTCCCGCGCCAGGTCCTGGATGACCGGCACGTTGGGGCAGCGCGAGAGCAGCAACCCCAGGACGACCTTGCGGGCCTCGATGATGGCCGGGGAGCGGGTCTTGACCTCCAGTCCATCCCACGCGGGATACGTGCAGGATGTCTCTATCCTGGACCAACCCCTGCGGATCACTTCTACCACACAGAGGCGGCAGGCGCCGTAGGGCTCCAGGAGTGGGTGATAACATAGAGCGGGAATCTCGATCCCTGCCTGCCGGGCGACCTCAAGGATAGTCTGCCCTTCTTCGGCTTGGACCTTTTGTCCGTCAATGATCAGTGTAGCCATATCGTATCCCTCCCTTATCTCACGCCCACCGCGTCGAACTTGCAGACGTCGCGACAGATGCCACATTTGATGCACAGCGCCGGGTCAATGACGTGTGGCTCCTTCTTCTCCCCGCTGATTGCCTCCTGCGGGCACTTGCGGCGGCAAAGACCACAGCCGGTGCACAGGTCCTCGATGATGTAGTACTCGATCAGTGCCTTGCAGACGCCGGCCGGACACTTGTGGTCCACGACGTGGGCCACGTACTCATCGCGGAAGTAGCGCAGGCCGCTGAGGAAGGGATCGGGCGCCGTCTTGCCCAGGCCGCACAGCGAGACCGATTTTACCACCCGCCCTAGCGTCTCCAACGTCTCCAGATCGGCCATCTTCCCCTGTCCCTCGGTGATGCGGGTCAGGATCTCCAGCATACGCCGGATACCCTCACGACAGGACGTACATTTGCCACAGGATTCGTCTCGCAGGAAGTCGAGGAAGTAGCGGGCGACGTCTACCACGCAGATGCGGTCGTCCCAGACGATCACCCCGCCGGTACCCATCATTGAGCCTGCCTCGGCCAACGTCTCGTAGTCCATAGGCATATCCAGCAGGCTGGCGGGGACACAGCCCCCCGAAGGGCCGCCGATCTGAATTGCTTTGAACTCCCGCCCCTTGGGAACGCCACCACCCACGTCGAAGACCAATTCGCGGATGGTGGTACCCATCGGCACCTCAACCAGTCCCACGTTGTTGACCTTGCCGGCCAGCGAGAAGACCTGTGTCCCCTTGCTGGTTTCGGTGCCAATGCTGGCGAACCACTCGGCGCCGCGATTGATGATCTCCGGCACCATGTTCAAGGTCTTGACGTTGTTCAGACAACTGGGCTGGCCCCACACCCCTTTCTCGGTGGTGTGGATATGCTTGGGGCGTGGCTCGCTGACTCTGCCCTCCACGGCGTGCATCAGCGCGGTGGACTCGCCACCTACGAAGGAGTGGGCCCCAAGCCTGAGTTCCACGTCGAAATCGAAGCCGGAGCCCAGGATGTCCTCGCCTAGCAGTCCATACTCTCGCGCCTGCTCGATAGCGGTCCTCACGCTCCTCACCGCCAGCGTGTGCTCGTAAGGAATATAGAAGAACCCCTGGTGAGCACCGATGACGTAGGCGCCGATGACTAGCCCCTCCAGGATACTGTGCGGGTCAGCCTCCATCAGCGCGCGGTCCATAAAGCAGTTGGGGTCGCCCTCGTCACCGTTGACAATGACGTACTTAGGGTCGCCCTCGGCCTTACGGCCGGACTCCCACTTGCGGCCGGTGGAGAAGCCGGCCCCGCCACGGCCCCGCAACCCCGATTTTTTGACCTCCTCGATGATCTCTTTAGGAGTCATTGAGGTGAGTGCCTTTGCCAGCGCCTGGTAGCCGCCGACAGCGATGTACTCTTCGATGGACTGAGGGTTGATCATCCCGCAGTTGCGTAAGACGATGCGCATCTGCTTAGCGTGGAAAGGGATGTCCTCGTAGTAAGGAATGCGTCTGCGTGTCGTCGGTTCTCTGTATGTTAGTCGCTCGACGACCCGGCCCTTGACTAGTGTCTCCTCCACCAATTCGGGCACGTCGGCGGGTTGCACCCCGATGTAAAAGATGCCATCAGGCTGGATCAGGAGCACCGGCCCCATAGAGCAAAAGCCCCGGCAGCCGGCCTCGACCACTCTGACCTCTCCCTCCAGGCCACGCCGTTTCACCTCCGCTTCAAGCGCCGGTATCAGGTCCGGTGCGCGGTCGTGCAGGCAACTGACCAGTACGTCGACACGATATCGTTCAGCCATTCTCATCCTCCTACCCGCCCGACGGCCCACTCTTCCACCACGTTGCCCTGTACCACGTGTTCCTCGATGATACGCGGTACCATGGCGGGCGTGACGTTGCCGTAGGTGATGCGGGGTTCGCCGCCCTGCTGGATGTCCACCAGCGGCTCTTTCGAACACATGCCGATGCAGCCGACGGTGGTCACGTGAGCGTCAATGTTGCGCGCCTCTAGATCGGCCAAAATGGCGTGCATCGTTTCCCGCGCCCCGGCCGAGATGCCACAGGTGCCCATGCCTACCGTGATGGTTGTGCTTGTCTCGGTGCGGGCCTTGATGTCTTTCTGCAATTGCTGGCGCAACTTCTGCAGTTCTTCTAAACTCTTAAGTCTAGGCATTGTGTTATCTCCTCCCTATGCTGCCTCTGGAAGCGCGCAACTGCACGTCTCTATCACTTCGCTGACACGATCGGTGGTCATCTTGGCATACGGTTCCTCGTTGACCATCACAAGAGGTGCCTGCGCACAGGCTCCCAGACAGGAGGTCGCCTCCAGTGAGAACTTGCCGTCGGAAGTGCTCTCGCCGGCCTTGATTCCCAATTCTCGCTCAAACGCTTCTAGGATAAGCGGACCAGCGTGCACGTAGCAGGCGGTGCCCATGCACACGCGGATGCAATATTCCCCCTTCGGTCTGAGAGTAAAACTGCGGTAGAAAGTGGCTATGTGATAGACCTCGCCCAGAGGTATACTCAGCCGCTCGGCCACCAGTTCCAGTGCCTCGCGTGGCAGGTAGTTGTACTCCCGTTGGATGTCCTGCAGCACAGCCAGGCTGACCGCCCGGTCAGCGCCATAGCGATCAATGATCTCGTTGACTTGATCCAGGCTCATCGCTCTCCGGGCCTCCTCTCCCCAATGCTCATCTCGCCCATCTTGATCAGTTTCAGGGACGGGACGCGCCGCGTCATACACTCGGTCCAGCACAGGCCGCAGCCGTTGCACTTGTCCTCGTCTACGTAGCGGGCCTTCTTGCGCACCTTGACCTTAAAGTTGCCCACATAGCCCGAAACCTCCTCGACCTCACTGTAACTCAGGAGCGTAATGTTGGGATGCCGACCGGCATCCATCATCTTGGGGCCGAGAATTCAGGTACTACAGTCAAGGGTGGGGAAGGTCTTGTCCAGTTCGGCCATGTGGCCGCCGATGGAGGGCTCCCGCTCAACCAGGTAGACCGGGTAGCCAGCATCCGCCATCGTGAGCGCCGCCTGGATGCCGGCGATGCCCCCACCGACGACGAGCGCCGCTTGGGTGACCGGCTCCTTGTGTGACTCCAGTGCTTCCTGGTAGACCACCCGATAGATGGCCGAACTGACCAACCGCTTCGCCTTGGCCGTCGCCAGCCCCATGTCCTTGATGATCCAGGAGCAGTGCTCGCGGATGTTGGCCATGGCAAAGTAGTAGGGATTGAGGCCGGCTTCAGCGACGGCGGTCTGGAAGGTGGGCTCGTGCATGCGTGGGGTACAGGAAGCGACCACCACGCGGGTGAGGCCCAACTCCCGAATGTCGTCTTTGATCATGTTCTGGCCGGGCTCGGAGCACATGTACTTGTATTGGCGGGCGACGGTCACGTTGGGCAACCGGCTGGCGAAGGTGACTACCTCCGGTACGTTGACCGTGGCGGCAATGTTGATGCCGCATTCGCAGATGTATACGCCGATTTTAGGTTGCTCCATATTTACACCTCTCGTCTGTGATAGTAAAATTTATCCATACTATTGGTGATACCTCGCTGTCATACACATCTCCTGGGTTCGTAGATTCGTGAATTCGTAAATTCGTAAATTCGTAGATTCGTAGATTCGTAAATTCGTTACAAGTATTCAACCGACACCAACTTACGCCGCGCCTTCAGGTCGTGCATCAATTCCTCCACCACTGCCTGCCGTAGCGGGACAGTGCGGGCGGCGTCGGCAGCCTGAGCCGGGTTAACTGCTAAGCCGACGATAAAGTGGATCCTGTCGGCTGCCAGCAATGCACGGGCCAACCGCGTGGCTCCGTCCTCCCCCCGGGGGAGATCGCGCACCCGCTTTGCCCCTGCCATACGCTCCCGCGCCTTGCCCATCGTCACCAACCCCTCCGTGACCAGGTCCATTCCCTCCAGGCGTGCGACGGGCGGCACCTCCGCCCAGCCGTCTTCGGGGCGGGGCTCCATCTCTAGTTCGGCCCCCAGCAGCCGGGCGGCGATCTGGGCGGTGGTGTCGCCGCAGATGGCCCGCGTACCTGGCTCAGCCATCAATTTTCTCAACGCCACCTCGTCCTGTGCCGGGTCAACCGGCGGTCCAGTCCACACCATGACGGTACGCACAGGGCGGGCTTGCATAGCGACGACGGTCACGTCCTGCCGGGGCGCTTCGGGGTTCAGGCGGCGGTAGGTGCGCACCAGTGCGCCCAGCAGTTCGTCGGCGTCACAGCGGGTGTCTGTCCAGCGTCGCACGGCGACGGCGACGTCGGTCCAGTTCCACCCCCACCCCCCTCTGTCCCCCCGATAGGGGGGATGGGGGGGTCGGGGGCGCAGGTAGCCCTGGCTGACCATCACCATATAGTCGCCATCTTGCAGCCAGAAGTAACACTCGCGTAGTAGCCGCCCGTGGGCAACCTCTTCACTCAGCGGCAGGAACTCCACCTCGCCGCGCCGGATCAGGCATAGGGGCAAGGCTTCGCACTCCACCAGGTGGGCCCGGTCTCCGTCCGATACTTGCAGAATGGAAAAAGTGATCTCCTCGCTGGCGGGAGGTGCGACTATGAGGGCCTCCGCCACGCGGTCAGGCGCATCTCCCGCTTGCGCCATCTCCATGGCGCGCTCCGCCGTCGCGTCGGCCCGGGCGGATCCCTCCGCCCCACCCTGTGGGCTGCTGGCAAGGATAACAAAAAAACGCTCTTCGGTTTGAAAAGTTCTTACCGCTTCCCCGCATACCTCCTCGCCGACTCTGGCGAGGCCCTGATGCGCGGTTTCAATCCACAGGTTCACAGTCCGTTCTCAACCAATCACCAATCTACCAATGCTCCCTCAGCGCGGCAAGCCCTGTAACGGCCATCTCCCAGTCGCAATAATTGGCCTTCACCTCGAAGCTGTATCCTTGCTTCTCGACCACGCGCCGGTCCCGGAACTCCTCGAAGCGTATCCCGTACTTGTGGCGGAAGCGGCGGTCCATCAGTTCGTAGCGATTCATCCGCAGTCGAATTTGGGTCGTCAGAACTCGCTGCATATCTATCTCGACACCGGGTGCTGGCACAAACTGGCGTGTGATTTCCAAGGTATGCGTTGCAACGTATTCGAGCTATGCGACGTTTCGCTGAAGACGAAATGTGGCGAAGCCCAGCGACGAAAGGGAGTGCAGTATATGGCCCGTGCTAGGCGATGCCGCGGCGCCCCCTATTCCCGCACAAGTTCATGGAAGACAACGCGTGCTTGAGGCCTCCTTAAAAAGGAATCTCGGTATCGTTTCAACAGCCTAAACAGCGGGTTTACACTTTCAACGCGCTGTGTGGATAGCTGACTCTCGGCGTCACCGACATATATACCGGCAAAACAACTGTGTGGTCCACATGTAGGCAGCGATAGGCTTCCTGCAAGCACCAGCAGGTTAGAAGCGGGTCAGGAAGTGTAAACCGATGTCTTAGCGTGCCTGGGCACCTTCTAACTGGCGAATTTGAAGCGATAACGGAAGCTCCTCTTCAATAATCTCCCGCAGGTCGGCCGGTTTCTTCTGCAGCGCATCTAGGAGGGCTTGCACCTCCTCCTTGGGTACAAGCCTACGCCTGGGGAGCAGGGGGACGTCAGCCATATCATTCAATCTCTTTTTCACCGACGCCAGATCTGACCGGATTTCATTGATTGCGTCGAGCACATCAGCAAGCTGTCTTTCTTCAGGCTTTCCACTTTCGCGAAGTACTTGAAGGTCCAATGCAACGGAAATCGGGCTATCGACTTCCGCTACGCCCTCTTGGAGCGACTTCATCTGTCGGATAATCTCGGCCTTGGCTCCCTCCACGCTGTCCAAATCATGAATATCCACTTCAACAGTCCTGGTAGCCGCAACATCGAAGGGTATCTGCTCGTCTTTTTTGATGATTTGGACGAGAGGCTTCTTGACAGCATGACGGATAGCAAGCTCATAGAAGACATTTGGGTTCCGACCGGTCAAATCAGCAATGACCATGGGGTCATTCACAACATGCTGAATAATTTGACTGGTAATGATGCCCGGCTCGGAGATCTGATCAGCTCGTATTGCTTCGTAACCACAGACACTGGCTGAAGGTTGAATGATGTGTCGTAAAACCTGATCGGACCGCTTCCGGACTTCTGAATTGGCTTCGCCGATCGGCGCGATTACAAAACATGTCTTGTTCTCATCCTTACTCATAGTAATTCCTCCTCAGATCCTCCACTGAGCACATCGCGGCGGTTTCGCCCTAACTTCCGTTTTTACGACCTTGATCGTCAAGTGCAAGACGTGACCCGCAGTTCACCCTCCCCTTCGGTGATGAACTCCCCCAGCCAGCGCCGCACGGCCGGGTGGGTGAGCGGCACGTCGCCCAACTCGGCCAGCAACTCCGCCGTGTCGAACTCGAAGGTGCGGCTGTTCACCCGGTGGACGTAGTGTAGGTCAACGGGCCGCTCGGTCATTAGGAATGCCAGCAGCGTGCCCTTGACGTCGCCCAACGGGGCGCGGTCAATGTGGCCGTGCTGGAAGGTGGCGGTCACCCGCGTCCCTTGCCCCACCTGCGATTCGATGTGCAATTCGCCGTTGCACCGTTCGGCGGCGGCGGCGAAGAGCGGCAGCCCCAATCCTACGTGACGCGTCTGGCGCGTGGTGAAGAAGGGGTCGAGCACGCGGGCCAGCGTTTCCTCGTCCATCCCTTTGCCGTTGTCAATGATCTCAAT
>JAUWNP010000293.1 GCA_030612585.1 Anaerolineae bacterium | reverse complement strand
GTGGCGAAAACGTAAGGGGGTATATTCTCTAAGTGTGCTGGTATAGGCATCCTATAGCCTCCTTGTCTCCCCGTCTCCCCCTCCCCGTGTCACCTCGTCCCCGTGTCACCTTGTCCCTCCTCCCGCCACACCTCCACCACCCGCCCCACCCGCTCCAGGCTCTCGGCACTCACCTTGTCGGGCGTGTCCTGGGTGGTGTGCCAATAGGGGTAGTCGAAGTCAATGATGTCCACGGCCGGGATGCCCCGCTGGGCGAAGGGTACGTGATCGTCGTACATTGACCAGCGATACTCGGAGATGAACGTATCGCTGTAGCCCAGCGTCGCGGCGATCTCCCACAACTGCGTCAGCAGCGCTGCGTCGGAGTTACGCTCCAGGTAGATCTGCTGGTCAGCGTCGCCGATCATGTCCACGACGACGACCGCCTCAGGCAGAATCTCCAGGTGCTCTGCCATATAGGATGAACCGACGCACCACTCCCAGCCATTGAGGCGACCATTGTCCTCGGCGTCGAAGAAGGCCAGCCAGACCTGGTGCTGCAACTTGTCCCGGTCCAGCGTGCGGGCCAGTTCCAGGAGCACCGCCACACCGGAAGCCCCGTCGTTGGCCCCCATCACGGGAACGCTGGGGTCTTCCTCGTCGGCGCTGAGACGGGTGTCGTAATGAGCGCCCAGCACAATCACCGGTTCCTCCCCCATCCCTTGATCTGAGCCCATTGAAGCCCAGCCGACGACGTTACGCACAGGCGTGTCGCGGTACGTGAACTCTTCCGTCTCGACGGTCCAGCCCTGGGCCTCCAGTTGAGCCATGATGTAGTCACCGGTGGCCCAGCCCGCCTCCGACCCGGTGGGGCGGAAACCCAGGTCACACTGGGCCAAGACGTGGGCGTAGGCCGCCTCGCCGTCGAAGACCAAAGGCTCCGGCGTCGGTGTCGGCGTCGGCGTCGGCGACATCTCCGGCGCGCCGCACGCAGCGAGCAAGAGCGCAAGCAGCAAGATAGCAAAAACACCAAATGCGTGAAACGTGAAACGTGAAACGTGATACATGATGTGTGATGCGCGATACGCAAAACGTGTGGCAAGAATAACCGGCGTCGTTACTGTTCGCATAGCCTGATTTCTCCTCCAAGAATATCTCGTCGGCACTCTCTCTCCATTCTCTATCACAATGACTACACGAAGGCCAGGCTTGGGCTTTGGGATTTGGGATTTGGGATTTGGAATTCGAGGTCCGCCAAGGCTCGCTCCGCGTAGGCCTGATGCCGTTTCCGTTTGTTGCGCACCGGCGGCGAAAGCGGCGGCAGCAGGCCGAAGTTAGCCTTCATCGGCTGGAACACATCCGGTTCAGCGTGGCTCACGTAGTGGCACAGCGCCCCCAGCATCGTCGTGCGCGGCAAGGCTAATGGTTGCTGCCCCAGCACGAAACGGGCCGCGTTGACCCCCGCCACCCACCCGCTGCCCACGCTGCCCACGTACCCCTCCACGCCGGTGATCTGCCCGGCGAAGAAGAGCCCCGGCCGGTTCCGGAACCCCATCGTCGGTTCCAGCAAGAGCGGCGCGTTGATGAACGTGTTGCGATGCATCTGCCCGTAACGCACGAACTCCGCCTGCTCCAGCCCTGGGATGAGACGGAATACCCGCTCCTGCTCGCCGTAGCGCAGATTGGTCTGGAATCCGACCAGGTTATAGAACGTCCCGGCCAGGTTGTCCTGCCGCAACTGCACCACCGCGTAGGGCCGCTTCCCCGTGCGCGGGTCGGTCAGGCCGACGGGGCGGAGCGGCCCGAAGGCCAGCGTCTCCCGTCCGCGCGCCGCCAGCACCTCCACCGGCAGACAGCCCTCAAAAAAACGGGCATCCTCCCGCTCGAAGCCGTGCAGCGGGATACGCTCCGCCGCCACCAGCGCTTCCACGAAACAGTCGTACTCCTCCTCCGTCAGCGGGCAGTTGATGTAGTCGGCATCACCCCGCCCATAACGGGAAGCCCGAAACGCGACAGACATATCAATCGCATCGGCGGCCACGATGGGAGCCAGCGCGTCGTAGAAGTACAGGTGCTCCTGGCCCGTCAGCGCGGCGATACCCTCCGCGAGTGCGTCGGAGGTGAGGGGGCCGGTGGCGACGACGGCCGGGCCATCGGGGATCGCCGTCACTTCCTCCCGCACCACGCGGATGTGCGGATGGGCCTCGACGCGGCGAGTGACCTCGGCGGCGAACAGTTCCCGGTCCACCGCCAGCGCACCACCGGCTGGCACGCGCGTACCATCGGCGCAGGCCAGCACCAGCGAGCCCAGGTGCCGTAGTTCAGCCTTCAAGAGGCCAGCAGCCCGGTCGGGCAGGTTGGAACCCAGGCTGTTGGAGCAGACCAGTTCGGCCAGACGGTCGCCGACGTGGGCCGGGGTCATCTTGCGCGGGCGCATCTCGTACAGGATCACCCCCACGCCCCGTTCGGCGACCTGCCAGGCGGCCTCGCTCCCGGCCAACCCTCCACCGACCACAGTGATGACAGCGGACATCTCAGTCTCCATCGCGGGCACTATTCTACCACAGATGGGGAGAATATTCCATCATTCCTCATTCAATCAATCCGCGCTGCGCTCAAATTCGTCGAGCACCTCGCCCGTGCTGGAAATGACCGTCGCCTCAAGATGATTGCCGCTAACCTCCAGCAGCACGAAGTGATATGCCACCGCGAACGCGACCTGCGCCGGTTCCCGCCCCTGTATCGCGTGCAGCGGTGCTCCACCCCCGCCGGTGACGACGTAGGTGACACCGTTCACTTCGCTGCGCTCGTAGTTGTGCCTGTGGCCGTTGAATACGACGTCTACGCCATGCTGCTCAAAGAGCGGGGTCAGCGTCTGGCGCACGTAGTGTTCGAAGTTGTCCTGTACCGAACTGTAGGGCGGGATGTGAAAGTAGACGAAAAGCCACGGCTGCGTATTGGCGGCCAGCGTCTCCTCCAGCCAGGTATACTGCTCGCTGCCGGGGCCGAAGTCGGCGATGCCGTCCACCTGCAGGCAGACGAAACGAGCGTTGCCATAGTCGAAGGCATACCAGCGCTCGTTGCCGGGCAGGTAGAAGAGATCGAAGTAACGAGGGTGGTTGACCTCGTGGTTGCCCAACGCGGGGAAGAGAGGAGCGCGGGCCAGCAGTTCCCGCTCGATCTCAAAGAAAGTCTCCCAATGGGGTGAGGCACTGCCCATAGCCACCAGGTCGCCGGTGTGCAACACGAAGTCGGGCTCCACCTCGACGATGCGCTCCACCACCACCTGGTGAAATTGATGCTGCGTGCGCGTGTCGCCGAAGGCGACGAAGGTGAAACTATCCTGGTCAGGTGCAGCGGCGGTGCGGAAGGTTGTTTCGTAGCCATCCTCACTCAGAGGCACGCCGCCGCTCTCGACGCGGTAGTGGTAGGTGGTGTAGGGCGCAAGGCCGGTGAGGGTGACGGCGTGGCGCGTGCCCGTCGTCGCATCGGCCACGCTCGCACCATACTCCTCTGTCTCACCATAAGCGACCGCCCCATGGCTGGGCAGATCGGTCTCCCAGGCAACGATGATTGTGTTAGTCGTGACCGATTGGAGGTAGGGCCCACGGACGATGGCGACGTCGGGAGTAGGAACGGGCGTGAAGGTCGGCGAAGGAGCAGGGGCAACGGTGGGCGTCAAGGTAGGCGACGACGTGGGTGTGAATGTGGGCAGCGGTGCAGGCGTAAATGCAGGGGGCGGTGCAGGCGTGAATGTGACAGGCTGTGTGGCGGTCAAAGGCGGGATGAGAGTCGGTGGAGCAGGCGTCGCCGGCAGACACGCGACCAGACTCACCAGCACAATGCCGACGACAAGGATGTGCTTCCCTCTATTCTCCATTCCCCATTCTCTATTCTCCATTCCCCATTCTCCATTCCCCATTCTCAATTCTCCATTCTCTATTCTCCATTCTCCACTCCCCACCTTGTACCATGCGCCAACATCTGGTATGATGGATATATGGTCAAGTCATGCTACGTCCTCCCCCTGATCGCGGCGCTGGTGCTGCTGGGAATCAGCCTGTTGGCCTGCCCCGCGCTCATCCGTGCGCTGCCGGGCCGCTACGCCTATTATCTGCCCGAACCCCTGCAGGAACTACGCCACAACCCCCCCCCGGGCCCCCGCTAGTCTGTGCAAGCAGTAGACCCCCTACGACAGCTTATCGCTCCTGTCTGTAAGACGAGGGCTCATCCTAGCTCAGCACTGCTACCACCGATGAAGGTGCTTGCGGAGAGACTGCTAGCTGGGCAGAGAGTCGTGGTGAGAAATAGATGATATGTACCTTTTGGCCGTATCTATAAAAAACATGGGGGCGGGGGGGGGTGGGGGGGGGGGGGGGGGCCGG
>JAUWNP010000113.1 GCA_030612585.1 Anaerolineae bacterium | reverse complement strand
ATCTGAAGGCTTACCTGGTCTTTGAGAATCACAGAGAGTTAGAAACTGAACAAGGAGTTAGAAAGTGACCGAAGGGGAAACGAAGAGCCAAAGTGTTGTCAGCACCCTATGCAGGCTGTGTGAGGTAGGGTGTGGGGTCAGGGCTTATATCCAGAACGGCCGGCTGGTGAAAACTGAGGGGTTGCCGGAACACCCCACCTCTCAAGGCGCACTCTGCCCCAAGGGTGCCAATGCTGCCCAGATCGTTCACGCGCCGGAGCGGCTAACCCAGCCTCTGTTGCGGGTGGGACCCAGAGGCGAGGGGCAATGGGAGGAGATCTCCTGGGAGCGGGCGTTGGAGATTCTGGCGGAGAGGCTTACTCAGCTGAAAAACGAGCACGGGGCCGAAAGCGTGGCTCTTTACCGTGGTCAGGCGGCCGATTGGGGAGCCCCTTGGCATTATGCCTTGCGCTTCCTGTTTGCTTTTGGCTCTCCCAATACATCAGCCCCTAGTCATATCTGTTACTTCCCCCGGGTGGTGGCGGAGAATGTCACCTACGGGGGAGTAATTGCCCCCGATTATGAGCGGACAGATGTGATGATCGAGTGGGGCGCTTGCCGCCCGGATACCCACCTGCCCTTCTGGCGCATGATCCAGAAGGCGTTGAGGCGAGGGGCCAAGCTGATCGTAGTTGACCCTATGCGCAGCAAGATAGCGGGGCGGGCTAACCTATGGCTTCGGGTGCGTCCTGGCAGCGATGGGGCGCTAGCCCTCAGTCTAATACAGGTGTTGATCGAGGAGGGGCTCTACGACCAGGAGTTTGTCAGCCGGTGGACGGTCGGGTTTGACCATCTGGCGGAATTGGCGGGGCAATACCCGCCGGAGCGGGCTGCAGAGATAACCTGGGTGCCTGCAGAGAAGATCCGTCAGGCGGCCCGGCTCATCGCTACGGGGGGGCCAACGGCGATCCACGCCGGCAACGGTTTGGAGCATCATACCAACACCTTCCAGACGATGCGGGCCATAGCAGCCCTGCGAGCCGTGGCTGGCACGCTAGATGTGCCGGGGGGGAATGTCTTTGAGGAGCTAGTGAAGTGGGTGAGCCTGAAGGGTAAGGGGCTCCTGTCGGCCGAGCAGAAAGTGAAGCGCATTGGCAGTTATGATCTATTCACCGACATGTCCTCAGTTATTCCCTTCCCAGCCATCGTTGACTCCATACTGAGCAAGAAACCCTATCCTGTTCGCGGTCTTTTGGTCATTGGCGGCAACCCTGCGATCTCTATGCCGAGCCACAAGCGAGTTGAGGAGGCGCTGAAGAAGTTGGAACTGCTTGTGGTAGCCGAACTCTTTATGACTCGCACTGCTCAACTGGCGGATCTGGTGCTGCCTGCTGCTAGCCAGTACGAAAAGACCGGCTTCATAGTTTCTAGTATGTTCGGTGAGACCAAGGATTATGTCTTGCTCAAGCGGAAGGCGGTGGAGGTAGAGGGTTGTTGGCCGGATTGGAAGATTCTGTTTGAGTTAGCCCACCGGCTGGGCTTAGAGGAGGCTTTCCCCTGGAAGGATGTGGAGGAGGCGATCAACTTCCAGTTGGCGCCCAGTGGCATCACGGTTGAGCAGTTGAAGGCCCATCCGGAGGGTATTCGTTTCAAGGAAGGGGAGCAGTATCGGAAGTATGAGCAAAATGGTTTTGCCACCCCATCGGGCAAGGTAGAGTTCTTCAGCCAGACCCTGGAGGATAGGGGTTATGATCCTTTGCCGAGGTGGGAGGAGCCAGCGGAGAGTCCTGTCAGCCAGCCGGAGATGGCGGGTGAGTATCCCTTGATTGGCTGTTCTGCAGGGAAGACGGTGAACTACGTGCACACACAGTTTCATCACATACCGGCATTGCGGGAGCGGGAGCCGGAGCCGTGGGTGTGGATACATCCTCGGGACGCGGGTGAGCGGGGGATTGGCGATGGGGATTGGGTGATGATCCGTTCACCGCGAGGGAGCATCCGGATGAAGGCACAGGTCACGGATGGTACGTTGCCGGGGGTGGTGAGTATCTCTGGCTGCTGGGGGGAGTGTTTCCCGGAGGCCGAGATGAACATACTGGTAGACGACCAAGTCTGTGATCCGGTGGTAGGCAGCACTGGGGATCGCTCTTTTCTCTGTCAGGTAGAGAAGATCTGAAGGTCTACCCGTTGATACGGGTTGCTAGATTGAGGAGATGGACCTTGCAACTTCAAGAAGGGACCAGGATGCGAAAAGAGCTACACTTTGTGCTAAATGGGCAAGAAGTGGACTTGGATGTTGATCCATCAGCCACGTTGGTTGAGGTACTGCGGGATCAATTGGGGCTTACCGGTACCAAGGTGGGCTGCAATGCTGGCGATTGTGGGAGTTGCACCGTGCTCATTGATGGTCAGCCTTTCGCGTCATGCTTGGTGCCAGCCCCCAGGGTAGAGGGACGGGAGGTAATGACCGTGGAGGGGCTCGCTCAAGGTGAGCAGTTGCACCCTCTACAAGAAGCCTTCCTGGACGAGGGCGCAGTCCAATGCGGTTTTTGCACGCCAGGGATGTTAATGACAGCCAAGGCTTTGTTGGACCGCAATCCCAATCCCAGCCGCCAAGAGATCAGGGAGGCCATCGCTGGTAACTTATGTCGCTGCACAGGTTATGAGCAGATCATTGATGCGGTACAAAGAGCAGCAACTCGTATGAGAGGAGAGGAACAGTCCGGTGAAGAAGGAATATAGAGTAATCGGCCGCTCGGTGTGCCGGATAGACGGGTGGGGCAAGGTAACTGGCCAGACGGAGTTCAGCGCCGACCGGGTCGTCCCTGGCATGCTCTACGCTAAGACTCTGCGCTCGCCCTATCCTCATGCCAAACTAAAGCGTCTCGCTATCAAGCGAGCGCAAGCACTGAGCGGGGTGGTAGCGGTTCTCACTGCCCGGGATGTGCCGGGTGCCAAGTGCTTTGGGGTGGCAACCCCTGACCAACCGGTGCTGGTGCCGGTGGGAGGGGTGGCCCGTATGCTAGGCGATCCTCTGGCTCTGGTGGCCGCTGAATCGGAGGCGATTGCCCAACAGGCCCTGGAGCTTATCGAGGCAGAGTATGAGCCCTTGCCGGTGGTGCCAGACCCTGAATCGGCCGTCCAGCCTGGAGCTCCCCAGCTCTTCGCCGACAAGCCTGGGAATGTGTGCGCCGAATTTCGCTTGGAGGTCGGGGACGTAGAACAGGGTCTGGCCCAGGCAGATATCATCATAGATAACGTCTATTCTACTCCCCGTCAAGAACACGCGTACCTGGAACCTGAGGCGGGTCTCGCTACGCTTGACCCTGATGGCACCATAACGGTCTACAGTGGAGCTCAAGATACCGTCTTTTACCTGCGGGGGCCAATTGCCAAGGCTTTGGCCTGGCCGGAGAGCAAGGTGCGGGTAGTGGCTATGCCCACCGGTGGAGCCTTTGGCGGCAAGACCGACGCTTCCCTCCAGATCCACTTGGCCCTTCTGGCTCTCAAGACTGGTCGGCCAGTCAAGATGGTCTGGAGCCGTGAGGAGTCCTTGCTTGCCTCTACCAAGCGCCACCCGATGAGGATTAGGCATCGCCTGGGGGTGACCAGGGAAGGGTGTGTTGTGGCTATTGAGTCCCAGGTGGTGGCCGATGCTGGGGCCTATACCTCGCATTCGCCGTGGGTATTGCCTGTGGCTTGCCGACAACTGGCTGGCCCTTATGCCGTGGAGAATATCAGGATTCATGGCCAAGCCGTTCTTACCAACAGCCCAATCTCGGGCGCATGTCGGGGCTACGGGGAGCCTCAGGCGATCCTGGCTATAGAGTGCCAGATGGCTCTCGCTGCCCGCCAGTTGGGTCTTGACCCAGGCGAGTTCCGCCTGAAGAATGCAGTGAAGGAAGGCGTGACTCCTCCCCTTTATGTTCTGCCCCTGGACAGCCCAGTATCGTTGCCAGAGACCACCGCGCAGGCTTTGAAGGCGGCTGGCCCTCACCCGGAGCCTTCGGGTACAGCCAAATCGGTTGGGCGAGGGATAGCCTGTGCTATGCCTGGTTTCGATGTGGCCGGTACTCCCTGGGGATCTATGGCTGGGAGCGGGGCGCGCCTCGAACTATTCCCTGATGGTTCCCTCGTAGTCCGCTCTGGAGTGTGTGGGATCGGGACTGGCATCACCACTGTCTTGGCCCAAGTGGCTGCTGAGAGCCTGGGGCTGGAAATGGAAGCAATCACCGTGGTCTATGGTGATAGCGCCACCACCCCCAAGTCCGGCCCTATGGTGGCTTCCCGCTCGGCTTACTGTTCCGGCAATGCCGTCCGGTTGGCAGCGGAGAAACTGAAAGCCAAACTGTTGGCCAAAGCAGCGGAGATGCTGGAGGTCAAGGTGGATCAACTCATCT
Organism: Anaerolineae bacterium; assembly: GCA_030612585.1. Next base: position 9,848 of record JAUWNP010000113.1, on the reverse strand, counting down.
ATGGGGAGGGGGGGATCTTCGTATCCAGGCAACCGCAGGAGAGAGTGTCCATAGCAGAAGTAGCCAACGAGTGCCATAGCACTGGAGTCAACCTGGTGGCGGAGAGTTGGTTCCATATCGATCACCCCGATAACGGGCATACCTTTACCACTGCTGTGGCTGATGTGGAAGTGGATATGGAGACAGGGCTGGTTGAGCTCCTGAAGTTAGTTGTCGCCCACGACGCTGGCCGGGCTCTCAACCCGGAAGCGGTCAGAGGCCAGTTGGTGGGGGGAGCGCTTATGGGGGCGGGTTATGTCTTGACAGAGGATGCGGTGGTGGAGGATGGGAAGATGTTGACCTCTACCTTGGCCGACTATCTGATCCCAACCTCCCTCGACATTGGCGAAAGGATTCATCCTATCATTGTAGAGGAACCTTTGCCTGGCGGGCCTTATGGCGCCAGGGGAGTGGGAGAGGCCGCTACTGGCACTGTACCGCCAGCTATCGTCAACGCCATCTATGATGCCATTGGGGTGATGGTGACGGAGTTTCCGGCCACGCCGGAGGTGGTGCTGGAAGCCATGCCATAGGTGTGCCAGGACCAACCGGACGCCGTTCCGCTGCCTAGGTGCGCTTGCTCCCAGGTCCCTCGACCAGCACGGCGACAGCATTCTGTAGTGAATCTTTGAAAGATTTGGAGGAAGGGGGAGTATGCCGGATACCATTCCCGTCGAGTTCACGCTCAATGGACAACCTGTACGTGCTCAGGTACCGCCTGAGATGTCCCTTCTGCGCTTCCTGCGGGACGAACTGCACCTCATCGGCACCAAGAACGGCTGCTCCACTGGCCACTGTGGTGCGTGCACTGTCATCCTAAACGGGAAAGCCGTCCGCTCCTGCCTGGTGAGGATGAGTGCACCCCGGATGGCTGGAGCACGAGTAGAGACCATCGAGGGGCTGGCATCAGATGGCAATCTCCATCCTCTCCAGGCAGCCTTTATTGAGCACGGGGCGATTCAGTGTGGCTTCTGTACCCCCGGCATACTTATGGCGGCCAAAGCCCTGCTGGATGAGAACCCTCAGCCGACTGAGGCCGAGATCAAGGCCGCGCTCACCCGCAATCGGAATCTCTGCCGCTGCACTGGCTACGTGAAAATCGTCGAGGCGATCGAGAGCGCGGCAGACCGGCTGGCGCGGGGGGAGCGGGCAGTGGACCCGATCGTCTTGCTGGCGGAGGAGCGGGCGGATGCGCCACGCCTGCGCAAAGAGGCCATTGAACTGGCGACCGGCGCTGTGCGGTTCAGTGACGACCTGGTGCTGGAGGGGATGCTCTACGGCAGGATTCTCTGGAGCGCCTATCCCCACGCCGAGATCCTTGATATTAATACGTCTGAGGCAGAAGCGGTGGAAGGTGTGGCCTTGGTGGTGACGGCGAAAGATATCCCTGGAGAGAACCGGGCTGGGCTTATCAAGTTGGACCAGCCGGCCATCGCGGCCGAGAAGGTGCGCTTCATTGGCGATCCGGTAGCGGCCGTTTTCGCCGAGACACAGGAGATTGCCGAGACGGCTCTGGAGAAGATCCGGGTGGAGTACCGCCCACTGCCGGGCGTCTTCTCGCCGGAAGAGGCGGCCCGGCCCGACGCGCCGCGCGTTCACGAGGACGGTAACCTCTGCCACCACGCCCGCATCGTGCGGGGAGACGTCGAGGCCGCCTTTCGCCAGTGCGCAGTGGTCGTTGAGCATACCTATGCCACTCCCCGCATCGAGCACGCCTTCCTGGAACCAGAGGCCGGGGTGGGCATGCCCACCGACGATGGCGGGATTCTCCTCAAGATGGGGACCCAATGCGCTTTCGATGATCGGGCCCAACTGGCCCGCATCCTGGCGCTGCCAGAGGAGAAGATCCGCATCGTGCAACTCCCCATGGGTGGTGCGTTTGGGGGCAAGGAGGACATCCTGATCTACCAGTTTCTGGCTCTCGGTGCGCTCCTGAGTCAGCGTCCGGTCAAGATTACCCTCACGCGAGCAGAGTCGCTGCGGACTCACCCCAAACGGCACTCAGCCCGAATGTGCTTCAAGACCGGCGCAGATGTCGAGGGGCGGCTGCTGGCGGTGGAGGCAGAGATCGTGCTGGATGGAGGGTGCTATACTTCGCTGAGCGCAGACGTGCTGGAGAACACGGTGGTTTTCGCCTGCGGCCCGTATTACGTACCGAACGTCAAGTTGGAGGGCTGGGTCTGGTACACTAACAACGTTCCTAGTGGCGCGATGCGGGGCTTCGGTGTAAACCAGGTGGCCTTCGCGCTGGAGAGCAACCTGGATGAGATCGCCCGGCGTCTGGAGATGGATCCCTTCGAGATACGTCAACGCAACGCTCTCGACGTGGGCCTGCCTACTGCGGCCGATCATGTACTGGAGGAAGGGGTGGTAGGGGTCAAGCCGACCATCGCCGCTGCTCAGGAGGCACTGAAGCGGCTCTCGCTACCCCAGCCTGCCGAGGGTAAGCGGATTGGCGTCGGCGTGGCATCGGCGGTGAAGAACATCGGCTTCGGCCACGGCTTGTCGGAGAGTGCCGGGGCAGAGGTCGAACTGAACTCGGCAGGGCAGGTGCGTATCCGGGCCAGCCAGCACGAGTATGGTCAGGGAGCCCACGCCGGACTGATCCGGCTGGCCTTTGTAGAGCTGGGCGTGATGCTGGATCGCATAGAGGTGATTGGACCAGATACGGCACTGACTCCACCAACGGGCCCCACCACTGCCTCGCGCCAGACCTTCATGACGGGCAACGCGGTGCTGATGGCCTGCCGTGCCCTGAAAGAGGAACTGTTCGCGCGTGCGGCGGAGAGGCTGGACACGGATCCTGCGAACATCCGGATTGAGGACACCTTTCTGGTAGACACCGTTTCGGCCCAGAAGATCCCTATCGGGGACCTGGGGGAGCGGTTTGTAATGGAGCGGCGCTACGGGGCTCCGCCGTCGGCTTCATTGCTGGAGGAGGAGCAAAGCCACTACGGGCAGCCGGACTTCGCATCGCGGCCCACCCACTGGTGCTACACCTACGGTACCCACGTGGCGGTGGTCGAGGTGGACGAGAGGAGTGGAGAGGTACGGGTGTTGACGGTGATTGCTGCGCACGATTTGGGGAAGGTCATCAACTGGGGAGCCGTAGCGGGACAGGTCCACGGGGGCGTCGTCCAGGGGATGGGATATGCTCTTTCCGAGCAGTTTCTCGTCGAGCAGGGCGTTAACATCACCGACACGCTGCGCAAATGCGGTGTCCCCACGGCTGACAAGACCCCCGAGATTATCCCAATCCTGGTAGAAGTACCCCATCCCCAGGGGCCGTTGGGGCTGAAAGGATTCGCCGAAGCACCTTCCTTGGCCACTGCTCCCGCTATCCTCAACGCTATCTACGACGCCGTGGGAGTGCGCATCACTTCTCTGCCAGCCACCAGGGAGAAGGTGCTTCAGGCAATCAAGGAAGCGGGGGTATCCAGATGAGTCAGTTGGTGATCAAGGGTGCGAGATGTGTCAACCCTGATGGTATCTTCGACGCTGATCTCCTGATTGATGAGGGCCGAATCGTGGCGCTGGGCCGAGACTTGGATGTCTCGGCCGAAAGAACGGTTGACGCGCGTGGCAAACTGGTCTTGCCTGGTGGCATAGATGTCCACGTGCATCTACCCTGGCCGGCAGGGGCTCTCATCTCCACCGATGACTTCGCCTCCGGGACGAAGGCTGCTGCCTTTGGAGGTGTGACCACCGTCCTCGATTTCGTCATCCCCGAAGAGGAGGAGAGCCTCGTCGAGGCCTTGGAGAGGAAACTGGCTCTTGCCCGTGAGCAGGCGTGGGTCGATTTTGGCCTCCATGTGAACATTCGCGGCGAAGTGGGCGGCAAGGTTGCCGCTATTCCAGAGTTGGTAGAAAAAGGCTTCCCCAGTTTCAAGGTGTTCATGGCCTACGAGGGATTTCGTCTGCCGGATTCCGATCTGCTCAGGGTGATGAAGGCCATCGCCCAGGCAGGAGGAATCCTGGGGGTGCATGCTGAAAACGGCCTGTTGGCCGATTACCTGACTCAGGAACTGGTGGCGAATGGGGAAACGGCCTTGGCCAACTACCCGCGCGCTCGCGGCCCGCTGTGCGAGGTCGAAGCAATCCGTCGGGTTCTATCCTATGCCCGGCTGATGGGCGTTCGCGTGCACGTGCATCACGTGAGCACCAGCCAAGGGGCGGAGTTGGTCGGCCAGGCGCGCAGGGAGGGGCTCCCGGTCAGCGGGGAGACATGTCCTCACTACTTGCTCTTCAGCAATGAGGGCTACGCTGGTGAGCCACGCCAGGCTGCCTATCTTGTGTGCGCTCCTCCCATCAAGAGTGCCCAGGATCAAGCAAGCCTATGGCAGGCCTTGGCCAATGACAGCCTCTCTATCTTGGCGACCGATCATTGCCCTTATACCAAAGAGCAAAAAGAGGCCCACCTGGATGATTTCACTCGTGTTCCGGGCGGTATGGCGGGGGTGGAAACGAGGCTGCCCCTAATCTATACCGAGGGGGTGGTCAAAGGTAGACTGTCCTTGAGCCGCTTCGTGGAGATTTGGGCCACTGAGCCGGCGCGGGTGTTCGGGCTCTATCCTCGTAAGGGGGTCATCGCCATCGGCAGCGATGCTGACCTGGTCATCATCGCCCCTGAGAATGAGACAGTGTTGCGCGCGGCAGAGCTGCATATGAACAGCGATTGTCTTCCCTACGAGGGTTGGCAGGTCTATGGGTTGCCTGTGACCACGGTTCTGCGCGGCGAGGTGTTGGTTGAAGAAGGTCGGCTGACGGTCGAGGAGCCGAAGGGGGAACTCGTTCGCCGGTATCTAGACAATCTGTCTTAACTGAAACAGGAGGACCAGGATGAGCATCTTGATCGAGAACGCCGCTGTGGTAGCCGACCCACTGGCTGCTGAACTCCTCGACGGCCAGGCTGTGGCGGTGGAAGGGGAGGAGATCGCGGCCGTTGGCCCGGTAGATGAGTTAAGACGGCGTTACCCCGACGCAGATCGCCTGGACGGGACCGGTACATTCCTGCTACCCGGCCTGATCGACGCCCATACCCATCTCTACGCTGCACTGAGCCTCGGCATGCCCGCCGCGGAAGAGCCGCCGCGCAACTTCCCCCAGATACTGGAGCGTATCTGGTGGCGATTTGATAAGGCGCTGAGGGACAATGATGTCTACGTGTCGGGCCTGGTCGGGAGTATTGCCTCCGTCAAGAGCGGCATCACGACCATCTTGGACCACCACGCCAGTCCTATGGCCGTGCCCGATAGCCTGAGCCAGTTGGCGGCTGGCGTGGAGCAGGTCGGCCTGCGCGCTTGCTTGGCCTACGAGGTCTCCGACCGGGATGGTCCTGTCAGTCGTGATCAAGGGATCGCCGAGAACCGCCGCTTCATTCTTGAGACGAAGGCCAGGGATGGCAACCTTCTCAAAGGGCTCTTCGGTCTTCACGCCGTCTTCAGTCTTTCGGATGAGACGTTGCGGCGATGTGCACAAGAGGCGGGTGAATTGGCAGTCGGTTGCCACATGCACATGGCTGAGCACCTACCGGAGGTACTTAAGTTCGCACAGAGCCACGATCAGAGCATCGCTGATTTTCTGGCTGATGTGGGCATCCTGGGTCCGGAGACTTTGGTCGCACATACCGTTCACATTGATCAAGCGGACATTGAGGTCTTGAAGGATACGGGCACGTTCAACGTCCACAACCCCAAATCGAACATGGGCAACGGCGTGGGAATTGCTCCCGTAGTGGATATGCTTGACTTGAGTCAGCCGGTGGGGCTCGGCTCCGACGGATTCTACGACATTCCGCAGGAGATGGTGACGGCGAGTCTTCTGCAGACCTTGGGCAAGGGGGATCCCAGTGCGTTCTCGGGCCAGTTGGCCCTCAGGTTGGTCTATGACCACAACGTACGGTTCGCACAACGGATATTCAATTGCCGGTTGGGCAAGATCGCCGTTGGATATGCGGCGGATCTCATTTTGGTCGCTTATCGCCCTGTTACCCCTGTGGAAAAATGGAACCTGAGCGGACATATCATGGCTGCGCTCAATGGGGGAGGTGTGAAGACCGCCTTGGTGAATGGGCGCATTGTCTTGAGGGATGGAGAGGTGCTAGGCGTGGATGAGGCCGAGGTACTGGCGCAGGCGCAATCGCACGCGACGAATCTCTGGGCTCGGCTATAGGCCGTCTCTCCAGTCGGTGTTGTGGGGGATTTTGAAGGAGTTGTGCTATGGATAATCTAGATCACTCTATTGCTCTGACAAGCAAAAGGAGTGCTCCTCTGTTGATTGACCGCAGCCAGGCTCTCGTGGAAGCCCGACGCTGCCTCTATTGCCATGATGCCCCTTGTATACAGGCCTGCCCTGTCCACATAGATATCCCGGGGTTCATCAAGCGGCTGGCGGAGGAGAACCTTGGAGGTTCCTACGATCTACTGGTTGACCGCAATCCTTTGGCCACCGTCTGCGGTCTGGTCTGTCCCACTGCTGATCTCTGTGAGGGTGCCTGTGTCTTGAGTGGGTTGGGACAGAGCCCCATCCGGATTGGTGCGCTGCAGTACTTCGTGGCCAGCATGTTTCAGCATCCGGAACCTGTTGTTGAGGAGTGCGACTCAGGCCGCCGGGTAGCGGTTGTCGGCGGCGGGCCGAGTGGGCTGGGCTGCGCAGTGGCCTTGCGCCGCCTGGGGCACGAGGTACACCTCTATGAGGCTGCGTCTTCCCTTGGGGGGCTGGTGAACCAGGTTGTCCCTGCATACCGTCTCCCCCAGCAGGTTGTAGACCGTGACCTGGCCCGGCTGGAGCAGTTGGCCATCACGTTCCATCTTGGTACAGAGATCGACACCTCGGTGGTGGAGAAGATTGTGCAGGAGTACGATGCTGTTTTCCTGGGGATAGGATTGAGAGCATCCAAGAGTTTTGCGATTCCTGGAGTCGAACTGTCGGGCGTGGTACCGGCCCTGGACTTCCTGGAGCAGGTGCGGCTATACGCCCGCAGCGAAACCTCCTGTCCAGGACTGGGCGAGACCGTTGTCGTTGTGGGTGGCGGAAACGTGGCTCTCGACGCAGCGATGGTGGCCAAGCACTTGGGAGCGGAGCGGGCTATTGTTCTCTACCGGCGTACGATGGAGGAGATGCCCGCCTGGCGCAGTGAGTACCTGGAGGCGGTTTCTCTGGGGGTGGAATTCCGCTGGCTAAGCATACCCAGGGCGATGAGAGGCGCTGACGGGAAGGTGCAGGCGGTCGAGGTTCAACCCATGCGGCGGACGGGCGTGCAAGAGGATGGTCGGCGAGGGGTGGAGCCAGATCCCAGGACACCGTCGTATGAACTGTCCTGTGATAGTGTGCTTGTGGCTTTGGGGCAGGCACTGGACGCGAGATTGGCCGCGACTCTCGGCTTGTCCCTAACAGCGGAGGGAACGATCTTGGCTGACCCGGAGACTTTCCAAAGCGACTATCCCAAAGTCTTCGCTGCCGGAGAGGCCACAAGTGGCGGCTCCACAGTTGTCGCATCTCTCGCAAAGGGGATGGAGGCTGGTCGCGCTATTCATCGTTGGTTGTCGAGGTGAGGGGAGGAGAACAATGTCCGGAGTTGATCTTAGCGTCGAGTTCTGTGGCGTAACTTTCCAGAATCCCTTTGTGCTGGCCGCAGCTCCCTCCACTGATTCCAAGGAGATGATCGCACGTGGGTTTGAGGCAGGGTGGGCCGGGGCTGTGCTCAAGACTACGTCTGTCGAGTCAGAAGAGGTGAGTATCGCCTATCCGATCATGGCCAGTTTGCAGTCGGGCAGTCGTATGGTCGGGTTGCACAACATTGATCTGATCTCGGAGCGACACGTCGAGAGCATGGCTCAGGATGTTCTTTGGCTCAAGGAGCGGTTCCCCGATCATCGCGTGGCGATGAGCATTGTGGCCAGCACGCGGGAGGAGTGGGACACCCTGATCCGGCGGGCGGAGGAAGTTGGTGCCGACCTGGTCGAACTGAGCATCTCCTGTCCTCAGGGCTCTATGCTCGAGGATGAGCAAGCGGCAGATGGTTGGATGATCAGCCAGGATGCGCGACTGACCGAGAAGGTCACCCGCTGGGCTAAGGAGTCGGCGACTCGCGTTCCCATCTATGTCAAGCTCAGTCCAGCTGTTACTGATATAGCGGCGATCGCTCGAGCGGTCGCGCAGGGAGGTGGCGATGGTATATGCGCCATTGACTCTGTGGAGGGAATAGTAGGCATAGACCTCGAAAGCCTTTCCCCCTTGCCTTCGGTCCAGGGCTACGGTTCCCACGGGGGCTACACCGGCCGCGCCATCAAACCGATTGCCCTGCGCTGTGTGGCTGACATCGCCAGTGCCGTCCAGATATCCATCTCCGGTGTGGGCGGTATCTACAGTTGGCGGGATGCCGTGGAGTTCCTGCTGCTGGGAGCGACTACCGTGCAGGTCTGCACGGCGGTTATGCACAAGGGATTCAGCATTGTTGCCGATCTCCGCGACGGCCTGGCCCGTTGGTTGGAGGAAGCCGGCTACTTGAGCCCCAGGGAAGTTGTTGGGCTGTCCCTCCCGCACCTGACAGAGCACGATGAACTACCCCACGGCGTTGACGTCGTCTCTCGCATCAATCTTGACCTGTGTATCGGCTGCGGACTATGCCACGTCGCCTGTGAGGACGGAGGGCATCAGGCGATTGACTTCGGCGGAGACCGCAAGCCGGTGGTCGATGAGGAAGATTGTGTAGGCTGTGGCCTGTGTGCCCAAGTGTGCCCGGTGCCGGACTGTATATCTATCCAGCCCGCCGCGGCCTCGGCTGCCTCATAGCCGCTGTCGTTGATCTGATCCTGTCCCTCCCCCCCCTTATCCCGCCCTGCCTCTGATCATTTCCCGGTGGCAGGTGGCAGTCTGAATGCCACCGGATTCCCAGTCGCCAACCGTCTGGCCGCCAGGCAGCCTTCGTGTTGTCATGGAGGGGATTTGGGTGTAAACTGGGGGCGGGTTGCTGGAAGCCAAACCTTGATGGAGGTGACCGATGTTTGAAGCAATGCTGACCGAGGAGCAGCGCGCGCTGCGGGACGAGGTGCGGGAGTTCGTGCGGTCTGTTCCGCGCCAGTTGATCCTGGATATGGACGCCGACCGGGTGCAGTATCCGCGTGACTTCGTGCGGGAGGCTGGGCAGCGTAACCTTCTGGGGCTGCGCTTCCCGCGCCAGCACGGCGGGCGGGGGCTGCGCTGGGAGGACGAGATTGTGGCCATCGAGGAGGTGGGAGTGCTGGGCACCGCGCTGACCTGCGCCTACGTGATGCCCAGCATCGTCGGCGAGGCGTTACACGTCTTCGGCACCGCCGAGCAGAAGGAGCGCTGGCTGCGCCCACTGCTGGCGGGGGAGAAGATCGGTGCCGAAGCGCTCACCGAGCCACGGGGCGGTTCCGACTTCTTCGGCACCACTACCGAGGCCCGCCGAGAGGGCGACCACTACGTCCTGCGCGGCCAGAAGCGGTTCATCGTCGGCGCGGCGGAGGCTGACTTCTTCCTCGTCTACGCCCGTACTAATCCCGAAGCCCCGCCCCATCAATCCATCAGCGCGCTTATTGTGGAACGAGGGATGGGCGTGGAGGTGGAGTATCTCTACGGCCTGCTGGGCACCCGGGGCGGCGGGACGGGGCGGCTCGTCTTCCGCGATGCCCGCGTGCCGGCTGGGAACCTGGTCGGGGTGGAGAACGGGGCGGGGGAGATCTTCTACCGCATGATGATCCCGGAGCGCATGACCAGCGCGGCCGGGGCCATCGGCATGGGGCGGGCGGCGCTGGAGGTAGCGGCCCGCTACTCCGACCGGCGCA
>JAUWNP010000146.1 GCA_030612585.1 Anaerolineae bacterium | reverse complement strand
AAGTTGGGGGGGAATTAAGGAAGGGGGCTTGGGGGGCGGGATGAAGGGGGGTAAGAGACATGAGGATCGGTAGCCACGAATTGAAGATTGAGAAGAGGTTGACGTTAATCGGCTGGAAGGCAGCGATCATCTCGGTCCTCGCCATAATCTTCGCCCTCGCGCTGTTCAGCATCGTCTTTATCCTGGCTAAGATCAACCCGCTGCTCGCTTATCGAGAGATTTTTTCCTACGCTTTCGCCAACCCTTATGGCCTGCCGCTGACGATCAACAGGTTCATATTCCTGTTGTTGTGTACGTCCGCGTTCATCATCCCTTTTAGAGCCGGGCTTTGGAACATCGGGATGCCGGGGCAACTGTACGCCGGGGCGCTGGGCGCTTTCGCAGTCCTGTTTGCCTTTGGCGGAAAGGCACTTCCTCCCCCGGATCTTTCACCTGCAATTCTCATCCCATTGATGTTGATCGCAGCAGCCTTGGGCGGTGCAGGGCTGGGAGCGATTGCCGGGTTTCTGAAGGGGAAGTTTAACACCAACGAGATCGTGGTGACCATGATAATAAACTTTATAGCTTTCTGGCTGGTTGCACACATGATCAAAGAGGGGGGTCCCTTCATGAATCCCGGCGGGAGAGGTGAAAGCTTCGATCTACCCCCCTCGGTTCACGCGCCTCTGATCATGGACGTCCCTTTCACCATCTTCCTCGCTCTTGGGGTAGCCGGCTTGCTGTTTTTCGTATTCGCCAAAACCAGAATCGGATATCAAATCAAGGCCCACGGTCATAACCCGGCTGCGGCCAGATATGCTGGGATCAGCCCATTCAGGATATCGCTGTTGGTTTTTGTCATCGGAGGCGCCGTGGCTGGTTTGGCTGGGTATCACTACTTCGCTGCGGTCCCCGGCGTGTATAAAATCGCCAGAAACTACGGGTATTTCGGCGATCTGGCTTTCTATGGGATAATATGTGGACTGATCTCCCTCGGAAACCCTTTAGCGGCGATTCCGGTAGCGCTGCTCTTCGGAGGATTGTCCATAGGTGGCAGATTCGTCCAGGGAAAACTCCATATAGGCTTCGGCGTGGACTTTGCCCTGCTCGGAGTTTTAATGATTACTCTCGTGGCTTTTCAGTTCTTTTACCGTTATAAGCTTGTCCTGAGCCCGTCGAAGGGATCATAAAGGGTAAAAACAGAGGAGAAGAGGTTAGATGTGGGAGTTTATCGCTAGAAGCCTAGAAGCCTCAATGATTTTCACATTTGCCGCTCTCGGCGAACTCATTGACCAGCGCTCAGGAGTTCTGAACGTTGGGATCGAGGGTGTGATGCTTTTCGGTGCCACCTTGGGTTTCATCACCGCCCAATCCACTGAGAGCTACTTGCTCGGCTTTCTGATGGGGATTGCCATCGGAGGCCTGCTCGGCTTTCTCCACGGATTCTTTTCCGTAACGTTGGGGGTTGACCAAGTAGTGAGCGGGATGGGCATATGGATCCTCGGCTTCGGCCTCACCACCTACATAGGCAACCCATACACAGGGCCTTTGGGGATGGAGAGGATACCCACTATCTTGGGTCTTTCCCCATTCTTTTATGTCGGGATCGCGCTGGTAGTCGTTTCGTGGTTCGTGCTTTCCAGGACGAGCCTGGGGCTGAGGATAAGATCGGTGGGAGAGAATCCATCAGTCGCGGAAGTTTCAGGTATAGACGTCACGAAAACTCGCTATCTCTGTGCAACAATCGGTGGGATGCTCGGGGGGCTTTCGGGTGCGATTTACTCTCTGTTTTACAACCCGGTCTGGAACTATAACTTTCTCATGGGCTGGGGTTTCATCGCTCTGGCCCTCGTCTTTTTCTCCACGTGGAATCCTTTGATCCTGCTCGGTGGCTCCTTACTTTTTGGTACCCTGTGGCAACTCTCGCTCAACCCACAACTAGTACTCCCTGGCATTTTGTCCAGGTACATCTGGAGGACGGTTCCCTTTGTCATAACCATAGGGGTTTTGCTGATTATGTCAACAAAGTGGTTTAGGACCAGGTGGGGCGCAACAAGCCCCGAAGCACTCGGACAGCCGTACGTGAAAGAGTGAGAAGAGTTAAGGAGATTGACGTATTCCGTGCTCTGCATGACCATGATGCATCCCGTGTATTGCAGGAGCTCGGCGATGCCATGATTACGGGTCACACGGGAACCAACGTGAATGACCTGAGGCTGTTGTTAGTGGGCTGAAGCATTCTTGTATGGGGGGATCAGATGTTGCAACTGCTCATAAAGAACGGCGACTGTGTGAACTCTAATGGCCGGTTCCACGCTGACATCGCTGTATCCAATGGAAAGATCGTTCAGATCGGGCAAAGGCTAGACTTGGCGGCAGACAGAACGATTGACGTGGCGCATAAGTTGGTGATGCCTGGTGTCATTGATACCCACGTTCACCTTCCGTGGCCCTCGACGAGCTTTGACTCCGTTGACGACTGGGAGTCCGGCACAACGGCTGCTGTCTGTGCCGGCACCACAACCGTGATCGAATACGTGGTCCCCGATCAGAGCGGCAGACTCATCCCCACGCTGGACGCACGCATGGCGGTCGCTAGCAAGCAATCCTATGCGGACTTTGGCTTTCACATGATCCTGCGGAAGGTGACCGGGGAAACGATATCCGACATGGCCAAAGTTGTGAAGCAAGGATTCACCAGTTTCAAGATATACACCGCTTATGAAGGTTTCAGACTAAGCGACGAAGAGATACTGAGAGCGCTCAAAGCAGCAAAGGAACTAGAAGCCCTCGTGTGCTTCCACGCAGAAGATGGAGTGCTGGTGTCGTTCTCGACGGAGCAGCTCGTCCGAGCCGGAAAGACGACGATGGACTATTACCCAGAAGCACATCCTTACGTTGCAGACGTGGAGGCAACGAATCGTGTTATCGCTTATGCCGGTTTCATAGGAACGCCTATTCACATCGTGCACGTGAACACCCAGGAGGGTGCACGTATGATTGGACAGGCAAGACGTAGTGGCTTGGTCATCACGGGTGAAACCTGTCCACAATACCTTATGTTCACTGAAGACGTGTACAAGTCCGGCAAGCCGGAAGCGCACCACTTTGTATTGGCACCATTGATCCGCACGGAGGAGGACCGACGAGGTCTCTGGAGAGCGCTAGCTGAGGGCGACTTGCAGATGATCGCCACTGACCATTGTCCCTACACGTTGGAACAGAAACTCAAAGGGCGCGGTGACTTCCGCAATGTTCCCGGTGGCGCCTCGGGCGTAGAAACTAGCTTGCCGCTAATCTACACCTACGGCGTCCGGAGGGGACACATTTCCATCGAAAGGCTCGTGGAATTGATGTCCACAAATCCTGCCAGGATCTTTGGTCTATATCCCAACAAAGGCATCATCGCAATCGGAAGTGATGCTGACTTTGTCATTTATGATGAGGAAGGCGAGTCAACGATTGATAGTCAGAGACTCCATTCGCGAACAGACCATACCCTTTATCAGGGAATGCGAGTCCTGGGCAAGCCTGCAATGACGATCTTGCGGGGGGGAATCGTAGCTCAAGACGGTGAGCTAGAGACAGACCGCCCCTATGGTCAGGTTCTTCAGCGCCCCTCCCCCCTTCCTCCCCCCCATTGGGGGGGAAAGAGGGGGGAAGGCGGGCATCTCTCCTCGGCCGTTACCCCTGCTCCAGACTCGCGTTTGAACTCAGCAGGGAGGAAGATCTATGTCAAAGTCAAAGTTACAGACTGAGTTTCTGGGAATCTCCTTCCCCAATCCATTTCTGCTAGGCTCCGGCCCTCCCACAACAAGAGGGGAGATGATCAAAGAGGCTTTCAAGGCAGGTTGGGGCGGTGCTGTCTTGAAGACAATCGCACTGGAGCCAACAACTGATCCCTGTCCACGGCTGCATATCCTCCGGCAAGGGCGGCGCATCGAGGGTATGGTCAACATCGAGTTGATCACCGAATTGCCCCTCCAACGTTGGGAAGATGAGATTGATCTGATCCGCGATGCCTACCCTGCTCGGCCGATCATTGCCAGCATCATGGGTGGAGCCAACCCTGATGAATGGCAAGAGGTTGTGAGGCGACTCGAACCACACGGAGTCAACGCCTTTGAGATGAACGTCAGTTGCCCGAATTTCGCGGAAGGGAGAGGTGCCCAGTTGGGTCAGGATCCGGAATTTCTGGCGCTGGCCATCAGTTGGGTAAGAGAAGCAACCCAGTTGCCTGTGATTGCAAAACTTACACCGAATGTCACTGACATCGTCTCCCTGGCACGCGTTGCCAAAGAGGCTGGAGCTGATGCCATAACCGCAACAAACACTCTGTCGGGGTTAGCGGGGATCGATCTGGAGACGTTCAGCCCATTGCCCTCAGTGGAGGGCATCGGGATCTTCGGTGGGTATAGCGGGCCTGGGTTGAAGCCGGTATCACTGCGATGCACAGCGAGCATAGCCAAAGGAGTGGACATTCCCCTCGTCGGTTGCGGCGGCGTTAGTACCTGGCAAGGTGCGGCAGAGTACATAGCTGTTGGCGCATCACTGGTGCAGGTCTGCAGTGCGGTGATGTGGCGCGGCTACTCGACTATTGATAAGCTGACCCGTGGACTCGAGGGGTATCTCGACGAACATGGATGTTCGTCACCAGCGGACATCGAAGGCAAAGCCCTGCCCCAGATCGTGACACTCTCTGATCTGGATATCTCGGTAAGGCTGCTTGCTGAGGTAGATGAGGACAAATGCACGGGGTGCGAGAACTGTGTCAGGGCCTGCGCTTCAGGCGCCTACCAGGCCATCGACATGGTCGGTGATGTGGCCAGCGTCAACCGCGAGAAATGTGATGGATGCGGGTTGTGTGTGGGGCTCTGTCCCGTTGACGCCATCACGCTGGTGTCTCAATAGTAGGCGGCTAGAAAGGATCACACGCTTCTTTGTCAGCGATCCCTACTCGCCGTGCGAGCGGCGACAGCCCGTGTGCAAGATTATCAGGAGGTGAATGATATGCTAGCAAGACCTGGTCTTCCCAGTTTCGACTATGTACGGGCAGGCACGCCCAAGGAGGTGATTGGCCTCTTGGAGAAGCACGGGGAGGCGGCGCGGCTGCTGATGGGCGGCACCGATACGTTCGTCCGCATGCGCGATGGATTTATCCGCCCCCAGATCGTCGTGGACGTCAAGCATCTACCCGGTATGCGGGACATTCTGTATGACGAGCAGGCGGGGCTGACCATCGGCGCGGCGGCCACGATGAACCAGGTGGCCCGCCACCCCGATGTACAGGCCCACTACTCGCTGTTGGCAGAGGCGGCCAACTCCGTCGCCTCATACCAGGTGCGCAACCGCGCCACCCTGGGCGGCAACCTATGCAACGGTTCTCCCGCTGCCGACACCGCTCCAGCCGCGTTGGTGCTGGAGGGGCGGATCGTTCTCCACGGACCCGACCCTTCGGGTTTTCCGAAACCCGAAGGGTCTAAGTGCGGAGAGCGAGAGATACCAGCCGGCGAGTTCTTCCTTGGCCCAGGCAAGACGGCCATGCAGGCAGGTGAGTTGATGACGGCCATCCGTTTCCCGACCCCACCAGCCGGCAGCGCAGGGAGGTATCTGAAACTGGGCCGCAATAAGATCGGCGACCTGTCTATCGTTGGTGTGGCGGTTTTCGGCTTCCCCGATGGGACTGCTCCCTCCGGCTACCGTTTCCACATCGGGCTGGCCTCGGTCGCGCCGGTGCCGTTACGGGCACTAGAGGCAGAGGAACTGCTGGCAGCGAATTCTCCGGGAGAGGAGACCTTCGCTCTCGCGGCCGAAAAGGCGATGGAGGCGGCGACCCCCATAGACGACGTGCGCGCCAGTGCTGCCTACCGGAAGGCAATGGTGCGGAACCTTACGTTGCGGGGGCTGCGGGATATATGGGGACGGCTGCGGGAAACGTAAAACGTGAAACGTGAGGAGCAAGCATGAGGAGCAAGATGGCAAATCATACAATTTCTGTGACTGTGAACGGTGGTAAAGAGTATCTGGACGTGCCGTCGAACATGACTTTGCTGCAGATGCTGCGAGAGAAACTGGCGCTCACTGGCACTAAGAACGGCTGCACGGCCGGGGAGTGCGGAGCCTGCACCATCTTGATGAATGGTGAGCCGGTCAACTCCTGTTTGGTGCTGGCGGTGGAGGCGGATGGGGCCGAGATCGTCACGGTCGAGGGGTTGGCTCACGACGGCCAGTTAAGCCCGTTGCAGCAGGCTTTTGGAAAACATAATGCCGTTCAGTGCGGCTTCTGTACGCCGGGGGTGTTGATCTCCGCTCATGCTCTGTTGAAGCGCAACCCCCATCCGACCGAGGAGGAAATACGGGAAGCCCTGGTTGGCAACCTATGCCGCTGTACGGGCTACCTGCGTTTCATCCAGGCTGTGCAGACGGCTGCGAAAGACGCCCCCGAGACGGGGGCTGGGAGTCTTAAGGGGGGTGCAAAATGACCCAGTTCACCTCTGATCCGGTTGGCAAGAGTCTCCCCCGCGTTGATACGTACGACAAGATCACCGGGGCTGCCATCTTTGCCGACGACATACAATTCGGTCCTAACCTTTACTACGCCCGGCTGGCCCGGAGCCCCCACGCCCACGCCCTGATCAAACGCATAGACACGAGCAAGGCACTGAAGGTGCTTGGCGTGAAGGCAGTTGTCACCGGCAAGGACGCTCCTGAGTTGGTTGGCATGTACCTCATAGATCGCCCCGTCTTGGCTGGCGAGCGCGTGCGGTACTTCGGGGAGCCTGTCGCCGGGGTTATTGCGACCAGCGAAGGGGTTGCAGAGGAGGCGGCTCGACTCATTGAGGTGGAGTATGAAGAGTTGCCGGCGGTCTTCGGCCCGCTGGAAGCCCTCGAGCCGGATGCGCCTCTGCTCCACCCTGACTTGGGCGAATACAAAGTGGTCAACTTCATCTTCCCCGAACCAGGCACCAACGTCTCGGAGCACTTCAAACTCCGCAAAGGGGACGTCGAGTCCGCCTGGCCCAGGTGCGATGCCATCGTGGAGGGGACCTTCTACCTACCCCAGATCCAGCACGTGCCGCTCGAGCCTCACATATCGGTGGCCCTCTGGGAGCCATCGGGGCATGTCACACTGTGGACCAGTACGCAGTCACCCCACGCCCAACGTGATCTGCTTGCCCAGAGTTTGGATATCTCACACGGCAACCTGCGTGTGGTGTCTCCCTACGTCGGCGGCGGATTCGGTGGCAAGGCGGGCGTGACGATGGAAGCGTGCGCGTTGGTCCTGGCGCGGGCGGTCAAGGGGCATCCGGTCAAGTTGCGTCTGACGCGCGAGGAGGAGTTCGTCGGCACGACGATGCGCCAGAGCCTGGTGGCACACACCAAGATCGGCTGCGATGCCGGGGGCAACCTGCTGGCGATGGAGACCAAGTACTACTTTGGCGGCGGTGCCTACAACGATTACGGCGTCAACATCGCCCGCGCTGCCGGCTACTCCTGCACTGGCCCTTATGACATTCCGAACGTGAAAGGCGATTCGCGTTCCGTCTACACCAACCTGCCCATCGGCGGGCCGATGCGCGGCTTCGGCATGCCAGAGATCCACTGGGGCATCGAGCAGATCATGGACCAACTGGCCGAAAAGATCGGGATGGACCCGGCCGAGTTTCGACGTCGCAACTGTGTCAAGACGGACGATACCATCCTGACCGGGATGAAGATGCCCGCTATTGACCTGGTGGCCTGCATAAACAAGGTCACCGAGGCAATTGGCTTGGGCAAGAAGGAGGAGCCTTCTGCGCCGCACAAGAAGCGCGGTAAGGGCATCGCCATCATGTGGAAAGCCCCGGCTATGCCGCCCAACCCTGGCAGTTCGGCCATCGTGCGCTTCAACGAGGACGCGACGGTTTACGTCGAGATCGGGGCGCAGGAGTTGGGACAGGGATCCTTCACCGTCGCTGCGCAGATGGCGGCCCAGGCACTGGGCGTGCCCTACGAGTGGGTGCGCGTCTCCGCTCCGATAGACACCAGATACAGCCCTTACGAGTGGCAGACGGTGGCCAGCCGCATCACCTGGACTATGGGTAACGCGGTCAAGGCCGCCGCCGAGGACGCCAGGCGGCAGATACTGGAGATCGTGGCGGATCACTGGGATGAGAATCCTGAAGACCTGGACATCAAGGACGGCAAGGTCGTCTCCTACAGGTCCGAGCGGGAACAGCCACTCCAAAACATGGTCATCTACGGCCTGCCCAACGAGAACTTCGAGGGGTGGAAGGGTGGACCTATCGTCGGGCGAGGCAAGTTCATGCCCACCTACGTCACCAACCTGGATTTCGAGACCGGCCAGGGTCCCCGCGCCGTGGTGCACTACACCGTCGGCGCGCAAGCGGTGGACCTGGAGGTGGATACCGAGACCGGTCAAATCGAGGTGCTCAAGATAGCCAGTGCCTACGACGTGGGTAAGGCCATCAACCCAGACCTTGTCCTGGCGCAGATCGAGGGCGGCGCGGTTCACGGGATGAGTTCGGCTTTCGAGGCACTCAGGTTCGATGAGAAAGGCCGGCCTCTCAACCGCAGTCTGGTGGACTACCGCATTATGACCGCTGTGGATGCGCCGCAGGAGATTCACGGCGACTTCGTCGAGACGCCTTTGGAGGATGGCCCGTGGGGCGCGCGGGGCGTGGGCGAACACGTGATGGTGCAAACCGCGCCAGCGATTGCCAACGCGATCAACGACGCGCTCGGCATCCGCTTCAGCGACCTACCGCTATCGGCGGAGAAGATCTTCCTGGCGCTGCAGGAACGGAAGGGGGAGGATTACTACTCAGATACCGTCATTCCGAGCGACCGAAAGGAGCGCAGCGACTAAAGGGAGTCGAGGAATCTCCACACCGAGTCACTCTTGCATTACAAGCGGAGATTCCTCGGCTCGCTACGCTCACTCGGAATGACGCATCACGGGGTAACTGAGTAATAACGGGGAAGGATTGGTAAATTGGTAGAGCCGCAGCGGCGGGGATTTTGCTCTCCGCCGCTGTTGTCCTATACTGTAACAATGATGCCAGGCCGGGCATTGTGTCTCGCACTATATTGAGCGGGGACACATCAGGCCGTCGAGTGGAGCCCTGCCCAGAGGAACCCCGCCAGCGCATCCGCGCCGGATGTGGCGCCGTGGGTCAGCACACCTCTGGCAACCTCTACGTCGCTCCCGTGTGAAAGCGCCGCCAGCAGCGTGTGCCACGCTGCGCTACACTCGCCTCGTGCAGCCGCCCGCAGAAAGGCGGCGGAGAGGGTCGTAGTGCGGGGGGCGGCCGCTGCGACCAGGGTGCGGCAGAACACACGGGGGTTGGAGTGGGCCAGCCATGCCCAGAGCATCACGCCGGTGAGAAAGTCATCGCCAGCGGGGGTCAGGCCGCTCCCCAGTCCCGCCAGTTGGGCCGCGCCCTCCCGTAACTGACCGGGGTCCCCCCCCCACCCCGCCCGCAGGGCCTCGGCGGCCTCTCGCGCCACGAGGGCAAGGGCCTCAGACACACAGCCAGCCTCTACTGCCTCTACTAAATGATCCGGCCCGCCTGCCCACTCCCACGCAAGCGGTAGGAAACTGCCGGCGGGAGCGTTACGCAGGGCGAAAGCCCAGAGAAAGGGGAGGCACGCTGTGATACCATCCCGGCCAGCCCGCAGCCTGTCCCAATCAGGGCGCGGCTCCCAGACCACCGCCCCCTCCAGAACGATCTCCAACCCGCCAACCCGCAGCCGTCTCCCTTCCAGCCGGGCCGACATTCCGGGCTCGACGGCCGCGAAGTCACCGGGCCTTCCGTGCACCACGACGTTGAGCGGCCCGTCGCCGATCTGCGGGAGCACCAAGGCTACCACGCGGCCTTCGGGGGTTACCAGGTTGCAGGCGTGCTTGAAAACGGCCAGTACCCGCGCGGCGAACGGTCCCTTCCAGAGCCGCTCCCACACCGGCTGGCTGATGGAACGAGCGCTGATGTGAATGCCCATTCGGAAGGCTCGGGCGGAAGGCTCAGGGCTGCGGCGGCGGGCCAAAGCCGGGCGGGATCGTCTCACCATCGGGAAGGTCGCGCAAGTAGTTGCATCCCACGAGCCGCACGTCTTGCCACACGTGCCCCTCCGCCTCGAAGGTCGCGATGTCACGGATCCAATGCTTCTCCCCACCCTCCAGCCGGTAGATGTGAGGGCTGCTATGACACTTAAGCAGCACGTGCAGCGGTGTCCCTATCTCGAACTGGTCCAGGAAGCCGTCCTCCACGACGCGCACGTCCCCCCAGGTGAAACCTAAATGCTCAAAGGCGTCCAGGCTGCTGATCCAGCGGAACTGCTCGTCCTGGTAGACGTAAATCTCCTCGTCGTCCTCCTCCTTGACGACCAGCCCGTCCCGGATCACGACGGCGGCACTATCTGGCATGGCGGTGGCGAGGGTGGTGCCATGGCGGTTGAAGGGGATGTTGATCAGCACGATGGCGACGAGCAATCCCAGCGCCAGGCGGCCCATCAGGCGGGTGGCGTTGGGGGATGCGGCCTGCTCCGGCGGCCGCCACTCCACCTCGGGCTCCGTGTCCTCGAACTCTGCGACCGGTTCCACCACCTCGACCTCCGGCTCTGCGACCATCTCCATTGGCTCCATTGGTGCCACCGCTTCGGCCGGGGGCGCGACAGGCGGGATAGGCGATTCGACGGCGGGGGGTTCAGCGGCGGGAGCAGGCCCCATCCGCGTCCGCATCCGCTCCTCGATCTCCCCCACCAACAAGTCGAGCATCTGATCCATGCGTGATGGCTGTTGATCGTTCATCAGTATTCTACCTCACGGTGAAGAAACCCAAAATCTCGCCGATGCTGACGAAGATATTGGCGTAGAAACTACCGCCCAGTTGGCGGAACAACTCGAACTGCA
>JAUWNP010000049.1 GCA_030612585.1 Anaerolineae bacterium | reverse complement strand
CCAACTGCGCGTTGTCGTAGAGCATCTTCTCAAAGTGAGGCACGAGCCAATGGTCGTCCACGGAGTAGCGATGGAAGCCGCCGCCGATTTGATCGTACATTCCCCCGTAGGCCATCGCGTCCAGGGTCAGTGACACCATGTGCCTTGCCCGATCCTCACCCGTGGCGTGGTGATAGCGCAATAAGAATTCCAGCACCATCGGCTGAGGAAACTTGGGCGCACCACCCCACCCGCCGTGCATCTTGTCAAAACCCCGCCTGTGGTGAGCCCGGTCGAACCAATTGAGGCTCTCGAAGGCGATATCCAACGTCTCACGTTTCACGCCCTCACGTTGCACGTCCTCACGTTGCACGCTCTGTCGTTCAATCGCTGCCACCACGCGCCTGCCGCCCTCTACGAGTTCCTGCCGCCGGTTCTGCCAGGCGTCGGCTACCTTCAACAAGACCTGCGTGAACGAGGGCATCCCATACCGGGGCATCGGGGGGAAGTAGGTGCCGCCGTAAAAAGGCTGGCCATCGTGTGTGAGGAACACAGACATAGGCCAGCCACCACTGCCGGTCAGTGCCTGCACCGCGCTCATGTAGATGCGGTCCAGGTCCGGCCGCTCCTCCCGATCCACCTTGATACTGACGAAGTGCTCGTTCAGGATCGCGGCCAGACGCTCGTCCTCGAACGATTCGTGCGCCATCACGTGGCACCAGTGACAGGCCGAGTAGCCGATGCTGAGAAAGATCGGCTTACCTTCGGCTTTTGCCTTTTGTAGCGCTTCCTCGCCCCAGGGGTGCCAGTCCACCGGATTGTCGGCGTGCTGGAGCAGGTAGGGGCTGGTTTCGTTTACCAGGTGGTTGGACATTTTTCCTCCATTGAGTTGCCGCCGCCGCGTCTACCAACCACCACAGGCGACCGTCGGCTGGCCTGACGATCTGCGCCGGCAGGACATCCGGCTGGTACGGACCCGCCAGAACCTCCCACAGCCGCTCGGCCTTACCTCTGCCGGCGACGATAAAGGTGACGTGAGCAGCGCCGTTGATGGCGACGGGCGTGAGCGTGACGCGCCACGCGCCCAGTTTTTCCACATAATGCGCCACCACCCAGCGGGTCTGCTCATGAATCGCAGCCGTGCCGGGGAAGAGCGAGGCAGTATGGCCATCTGCGCCCATTCCCAGCAGGATCAAGTCGAGCCGCCCCCGAGACGTGGGCTGCGAGCAGGGGTCGAGCCGCTCCCGAGGCGGGGGTTGTGAGCGGGAGGCGAATCGCCCGTCCGCGCCCAAGACAGTCTCCAGTTCTGCCTGGTAAGCCACGGCGGCCTGGTCGGGATCCAGTTCGCCCCGGATGCGATGGATATTATCGGCGGGAATAGGAATTTCGTCCAGCAAGACTTCGCGGGCCAAACGGTAGTTGCTGTCGGGGTGGCCGGGCAGGACACATCGCTCGTCTCCCCAGAAGACGTGGACACAGGACCAATCTACCCTCGGGGCAAACTCTCTGCTTGCCAGCAGCGTATAGGTAGCGCGGGGGGTTGACCCGCCCGAAAGCGCAACGACGAACCGTCCGCGGGCGGTGGTCGCCTCCGCCGCCAGGGTGACGAAATGCTCTGCCGCCGCACGCGCCAGGCTGTTGGCATCTGGGTACACCTGCACGTCCGCCATCACTCGCCCCCGTGCCCCCCGCAGCCGTGGTACCAGGCCCGACCGTCCCGGGCCAGAAAGTCGTCCGCCTCGGATGGGCCCCAGCTCCCCGGGTCGTAGAAGGCCAGCAGGGGCGCGTCGGGCCGTTCCCAGTCAGCCAGGATGGGGTCAATCAGCCCCCAGGCCAGCTCGATCTCGTCGGCCCGCGCAAAGAGGGAGGCGTCTCCCTGCAGCGCGTCCAGCAGTAGCCGCTCGTACGCTGCCGGCAATGCACTGGCCCCGAAATCCTCCGCGTAGTGAAACTCCATATCCACCGAACGGGTACGCATCCCAGCGCCGGGCTCCTTGGCCTCGAAGCGCAGGTGGATTCCCTCGTCGGGCTGGAGGCAGAGGGACAGAACATTTGGCGCAATTCCTTCCCCAGGCGGCAGAGGGCCTGTCCTGAGCGAAGTCGAAGGAAACATCAAGTGGGGCACGCGCTTGAACTGAATTGCGATCTCAGTAGTCTTGGTCGCCAGTTGCTTACCGGAACGGAGATAGAATGGGACGTCGTGCCAGCGCCAGTTATCTACCAGCAACTTGAGCGCGGCATAGGTCGGCGTCTGGGAGTCGGGGGCTACTCCCGGCTCATCGCTGTAGCCACGGTACTGGCCACGCACGCCCCAGGTTGCGGAACGAACCGCCCGCAGCACCTTAACCTTTTCGTCCCGCAAACCATTTGCCTCAAAGAGAGCCGGGGGCTCCATCGCCGTCAAGGTCAGCAGTTGTAGCAGATGATTCTGGAACATATCCCGCAGCACGCTGGCTTTGTCGTAGTATCCAGCGCGGTGTTCCACGCCGACGCTCTCCGCCACGGTGATCTGCACGTGGTCTACATAGTTCCGATTCCAGAGCGGTTCGAAGATGGCGTTGGCGAAGCGAAAGGTCAGGATGTTCTGGACGGTCTCTTTGCCCAGGTAGTGGTCAATGCGGTAGACCTGGCCTTCATCGAAGACGGCGCGGATCCGTTCGTTCAGTTGGCGAGCGCTCTCTAGGTCGCGCCCGAACGGCTTTTCGATGATGATGCGTCGCCAGTCCTGGTCTGACCGGTTCAGCCCGGCCTGGCCCAACTGTTCGACGATCACGGGATA
Source organism: Anaerolineae bacterium (assembly GCA_030612585.1). The sequence goes on along the minus strand of JAUWNP010000049.1, from coordinate 23,026 downwards.
CAGCACGGGAGGCGTGGCCAGATAGAAGAGTACGTTGCCCTGGGTGCCGGCCTCAGCGTCGAGTTGCGCCAGCCGTTCGACCAGACGGCGGTAGGTATCGGGGTCGTCGTAGCTGCCTGCCAGGTAGGAATAGCGCTCGGCAAAACTGGGCCAGAGCTCGCAGATACCCGGTCTAGACTCGAGGCGCGCATACTGGTCCACCCCCTCGTAGAGCCGGTCGCGAAAGGCTGCGTCGGAGAGAGGACTACGCGCTATGCCGATCACCCGGGTGGCCGCGGGCAACCAGCCCTCGCACCCCAGGCTGTGCAGCGCCGGCACCAGTTTGCGCCGCGTCAGGTCGCCCGAGGCGCCGAAAATCACAATGGCAGCAGGTTCTGGGTTTGGAGTGGGATGGTTCACTGTTATGCTCCTTATCATCACGCATCACACAACACGTTTCATGCTTCATGTTTTACGCTTCACGCTTGTTCGTAGAGCGGCCACGTTCTCAGCCACCGATGCCTTATCGTTGTACATACTCGACCCGGCTACCAGCACCATCGCCCCGGCGCTCACGACGAGCGGCGCAGTGGTCGGGCTGATCCCACCGTCCACACCGATGGGGACGGCCAGCCCGCGCTCGTCCAGCATCCGCCGCAGTCGCCGGATCTTGTCCAGTTGGCCGTGGAGGAACGGCTGTCCGCCCCACCCTGGATTGACCGTCATCACCTGGATCAGATCAACCAGGCCAATCAATTCTTCCAGGCCGCTCAGGGGCGTACCAGGGCCAATCGCTATGTATTACGTTTGACGTTTGATGTTTGACTCCCGAGGTGTCGGATTCCCTCCACACCCGCCACAATCACGTCCGTCGCCAACCCCAGGAACAAGCCGTGCCCCACGATTCCGGCACGCCTGTTCAGCCGAGCCGCCAGCCGGGCCGGATCCGGGATCGGCCCAAAGCGACAGTCCAGAATCAAGTTGCCCTGGTCGGTCTTGAAAGGCGTGCTATCACTGCTTTGTCGCACGTTTATCTCCGCCCCCAGCGATTCCAGATAAGCCGCCTGCGAGCGGTAGCCAAAGGGAACAACCTCGACCGGCACCGACCAGCGCATGCCCAGCGCGGGTGAGAGCTTTGATTCGTCCACCACGATGACCTCACGGCGGCTGGCCTGGGCGACGATTTTCTCGCGCAGGAGTGCCCCGCCGCCCCCCTTGATCAAGTTCAGGTCAGGGTCCACTTCGTCCGCGCCGTCAATCGTCAGGTCTACGACGGGATGTTCGTCCAGCGTGGTCAGCGGGATGCCCAGTTGCTGTGCCTCCGCTTCGACCTGGAGCGAGCACGGCACGCCGAGGATGTTCTCCAGTCGGCCATCGCGCAGCAGTTGGGCGATGCGGCGCACGGCAAAGATAGCCGTGCTGCCGTGGCCCAACCCCACCACCATACCCGATTCCACGAACTCCACCGCACGCTCAGCGGCCTGTTGTTTGAGTTGCGAAATATCCTCATTCATCTTGCCCACTCCCCAAGCCCTCTAATCCGCCAATCCGTGTTCTTGTTCCGTGACCATCTGCTGCACCACGGTCGTGAGCGTGCCCGGATCGTCCACGATCCAACGTTCGTCCAGCAATCCCTTGGTGTGAAGCCTTTGGCGAGTGAAAGGCGTGCTCACGGCAATACACCACATTCCAGCCGCCAGGGCAGCCTTCACCCCAGAGGGCGAGTCCTCAATGACAAGACAATCAGGCGGGGAAGCGTCCAGTTCCCGCACCACCAATTGGTAGATCTCGGGATCGGGCTTGCCGTGCTCTACGTCGTCTCGCGTGGCGACAAAGTCGAACGCATCGGCCAGATCCAGCGCCTCCAGCACGCGCCGCGCCTGCTTGCGGCGGGACATTGTGGCCAGGGCTGTTTTGCAGTCGGTCTGCCGGGCCATACGGAGCAGGGTAACGTTGTGCGGCCACTGGTTCGAGCGCAGCACCTCTGGGTCGGCCAGCATCGCCTCGTAGAAACGTAGCCGCACCTGCACAAAGGCCTGCCAGGGTGCACTCACGCCGAACTCATCCATACGCGCCCGGGCTTTCTCTTCCAGGTCAAACCGCTCCGTCAACGCCATAGCCACCTTTCGGCGCGAGAGACCCACTACGTCTTTGAAAGCCTCCACCACCTCCGCTTCGCCGATCGCATGGGGACACAGTTCGACGGCGGCGCGGGCGTAGGAGAGGGCCTTGAGCCGCTCCGTCTGCACCAGCGTGCCGTCCAGGTCGAAGATCATGGCTTGAATCAAGCCATCGCCTCCGTCAGCCGCTTCAGCCCGCCGACCACGTCATCCCCCAGGTGGAAGCGGATCACCCGCCGACCAGCATCCAAAAGCGCCTGTCGGTCGCCCAGCACCTGGGCCATCTTGAGCACGCCGAAACTGATGGACGACTCCGGCAACCCTGCCTCGTCAGGGATAGCCGCGTCGCGTGGATCGTCGGCGGTGAACTGGATGAAGAGCCCGTGTCCGGCGTCACCTTTGTGTAGTTGGCCGGTGGAGTGCAGGAAGCGCGGCCCGTAGCCCACCGTCGTCGCCAACCGGAACCGGTTGCGTAGCCGGCGGCGCAGCGCCGCCAGCGCCGCGTCGGTCTCGGCGGTCGGTTGGACGTAGGCTTGCAGAGCGACGTAGTCACGCAGTCGGGCCTGGGCCAGGAAGCGGTCTAATGCTGCACCCGTGAGCGGGGCCGCTTCGACAGCAGAGAGCGTGCCCTGCTGTTTGTACTCGGCCACCATCTTTCGGGCCAACACCTTAGCCGCCTCGACGTTGGGCTGGTCGAATGGGTTGATGCCTAGCAGATGTCCGGCCACAGCGGTGGCCATCTCCCAGAGGAAGAACTGCCCGCCCAGGTCGTACAGGTCGTTCAGGCGCAAACGCACCACCGGATGGCCCGCGTCTTCCAGAGCCTGAATTGCCGCATCGTGGGTGTCGTCGCCCTCCAACCGCAGGTAGACGAACAGGCGGTCGTCGCCGTAGACGTCAGGCGGCCCCAGCGGCTCCCCCACCACCGGCAGGATGCCTTTCCCCTCCTTGCCGGTGCTCTCAGCGATCAGTTGTTCCACCCAGTCGCCAAAGCTGGCAATCGCCGGGGAGGTGATGAGGGTCACTTTGTCCCGCCCGGCCTGGGCCAGAGCGCCTATAATTGCGCCCAGACGTGCGCCGTTGTTGTCCCCCGCAATCGCGCAGTTGCAGCTCTCGCAGTTGCAGGCCATCGTCAGCGCCCGATGGATCAGCGTCTCCAGGTCCACGCCGACCAGCGCCGCCGAGACCAGCCCGAAGTAGGAGAGGGCCGAGTAGCGACCCCCAATGTTGGGATCGTTCAGGAAGGTCGCCCGGAAATTGTGCTTCTGGGCGATGTCAACCAGCCGGCTGCCGGGGTCGGTGATGGCGACGAAGTGCGCCCCGGCCTGGTCGGCCCCTACCGCTTCGATCACCCGGTTGTAGAAGAATTTGAAGAAAGAGAGAGTCTCCACCGTGCTGCCCGACTTGGTGGCGACGATGAACAGGGTTTTAGACAAATCGAGTCGTTCGGCATACGCCAGCACAGCGCCGGGGTCAGTGCTGTCTAGCACGGTCAAATCCAGGTAGGGGCGACCCTCGTGGTCGCCCTCCCTGGCTCCGAGGGTCCTGCGGAAGACTTCGGGGGCCAGGCTAGACCCACCCATCCCCAAAAGCAGGGCATGGGTGTAGCCATCGCTGCGCACACCCCCGGCCAGCGACTTCAGGCGATCCAGGTTGTCGCTCATCACCTCGGCAATGTGCAACCAGCCCAGCCGGTTCGTGATCTCCGCCGGCTCTGGCTTCCAGACGGTGTGGTCGTGGGCCCACAAGCGGGCCATGATCTGCTGCTGCTTCATTTCGGCCAGGGCCGCATCCACCCCGTCCTGGTACGAGCCGAGGCTGACGGTCATAAGTTGCCAGCCGGCCAGCAACTTCTCACGCTTCTCGGCGATGCTGGCCATCAGTGCCTCGAAGGACCTGGCGAAGGCAGCCAACCCATCATCTTGTAGCCTTTGAGTGATCCCGTCCAGGTCCACGCCCAATTCGGCCAGGCGGGCCAACTGGGCGCGGGCCTCGTCCACGCCAACCTCCAGGGGGGCAGCCCTGTCAACATGGCCGTGGTCGAGGAACGCCTGGAGGGTAGCGGGGGGCACGGTGTTGACCGTGTCGGGCCCGATGAGACCGTCCACGTAGAGCGTATCGGGATAGAGCGGGTTCTTGGTGCTGGTGCTGGCCCACAGTGGACGCTGCACGCGCGCGCCCTGGGCAGCCAACTTCTCCCAACGCTCGCCGTGAAAGATCTCGCGGAAACGAGCATAGGCGACTTTACCGTTGGCGGTGGCGATCTTGCCTTTCAGGGATTGGGGATTAGGGATTAGGGATTCGGTGGTGTGCTGACCAGAATGGATGAGCTCATCCAATTGACGATCTACCGCGCTCTCCACCCGACTGACGAAGAAAGAGGCCACCGATGCAACCGTGCTGACATCTCCGTAGGGCGGGTTTCCATACCCGCCACCCGCCGCCAGTTTTTCCAGGCCAGCGAGGTAGGCTTCGGCCACGGCCTCGTACTGGGCCAGGGAAAAGATCAGAGTGACGTTGACGTTGATCCCCTCGCCGATCAAAGTCTCAATGGCCGGGATGCCGGCAGGAGTGGCCGGCACCTTAATCATGGTGTTGGGGCGATCCAGCGCGGCAAAGAGACGTCGCGCCTCAGCGATAGTGCCATCGGTATCACGGGCCAGGGTGGGGCTGACCTCCAGGCTGACGTAGCCATCGGCCCCGCCGGTCTGATCGTAGACCTGGCGCAGGATGTCAGCAACACGGCAGATGTCGTCCAGAACCAGCGACTCGTAGATCTCCCCCACCGACTTGCCGGCCTCGACCAGGGGGCGCAAGTCCGCGTCGTAGTCGGCGCTGCCGACGATGGCCTTCTCAAAGATTGATGGGTTGGACGTGAGGCCGCGCACCCCCTGATCAATCAGGGCTTGCAGTTCGCCGGAGGTGATAAAAGAACGGCGAATGTAGTCGAGCCAGATGGCCTGGCCCAGATTGGCTAATTCGTGTAGTTTCGTCATCTCTTACTCCATCGAATCCAGACAAACCTAGAAGGTAACTGCTCAGGCTGGTAACCCTTGCGAAGGTTAGAGGATGATTCTCAAGCCGAAAGTGACTTCAATAGGCGAAATTCATATCACCAAGAAGGCTATTCGTAACCTTCGCAAGGGTTGCTGAGCAGTTACCCTAGAAGCTGATATGACCGCGCCCGATGTGTGCAAAGAACTCGTTGCGTGTGGTCTGGTCTTCCTTAAAAGCGCCCAACATCGCGCTGGTGCCCATGCGCGCGTTGGCTTTTTTCACGCCACGCATGGCCGCGCACATGTGCATCCCCTCGACCACCACAGCCACTCCCAGCGGATGCAGCGTCTCGTCCAGGAACTCGGCGATTTGCTGCGTCATACGCTCTTGCACCTGCAGGCGACGGGCAAACATCTCTACAATGCGGGGGATCTTGCTCAAGCCGATCACCTTGCCAGCGGGGATGTAGGCCACGTGAACCTTGCCGATAAAGGGCAGCATGTGGTGCTCGCACAGGCTATAGAAGTCAATATCCTTGACGACCACCATCTGGTCATAAGCCACGTCGAAAATGGCGTCGTTGATCAGACGCACGGGGTCCACGTGGTAGCCAGCGGTCAGTTCCTCGTACATGCGAGAGACCCGCGCGGGTGTGTTCAGCAACCCCTCGCGGGTGACGTCCTCGCCAATCGCTTCCAGGATATCCACCACAGCACATTCAATGTTGCCGGTGCACGCTTGCTCCGGCACGTCGAGCAGGTCGTTTCGGAAAACGTCGTAATCAGCGGGACGAATTTCTAAAGGCTTAACCATTTTCTGTCTCCTTGTCTTTCTCATTATCTTGGTTGGAATCTGTTCTATGCCAGAGCACAACGTCGGGCCGGCGCGCCAACCCACCGGCCGGCAGGCTCTGGGCGATCTCCTGTAAGGTCTGGCCGGTCTCTGGATGGCGCTGTCGCGGCGCTAGATCGGCCAGCGGGACCGCAATGTGTGCCTGTTTGGCGACGTCCGGGTCGGGTATGTGTCGCGGCCCCACGTCTAATACCTGGTCGCCGAAAAGAGCGATGTCGAGATCAATGGTGCGCGGCCCGTTTTTGTCTGCGGTGCGCACTCGCCCCAGTTCCCGTTCGATGGCTTGCAGCACACGTGTCTTCAGTTCCGCAGCGGTCAAATCGGTCTCGATCAGGGCTGCCGCGTTCAAAAAGTTCGGCTGATCGGTCTTGCCCACCGGCAGTGTCTCATAGACGGGCGAGACTGCCAGCAGCCGGCAGCATAACGCCAACCGCCGCACCGCCTCGCGCATGTTGTGCTCGCTGTTGATGTTGGAGCCCAGTGCGATCAAAACCCGTGTCATCTACGCCTCGTCTCCAAGTCAGAACGCGTGCGGTGGATTTCCACGCCGACCGAGCGGGCGAAGCGCAAGGCACCCGGTTTCTCTACCCGGACGCTGACCTTTTCCACACGCGGATCCTCCAGGCAGATCGCGGCGATTCCGGCGGCCATCTTCTCCACCAGGTAGAACCTGGACTCCTCGACCAGTTTGATGATGCGCTTGGTAATGGTGCGATAGTTGACCGCATCGTTTATGTCGTCGGATGCGCCGGCCGCCCGGGTGTCGGCGTAGAGCACGATGTTGATCAAAACGTCTTGACGGTTGCTCCGTTCCTCCTCGTTGATGCCGATGATGGCCCTGAGAAAAAGGTCTTTGATCTGAATCTGATCGGTCATCGCCGTCTCCCCACTTTACAAATGCTCGCCGCCGGTCACAAAGATCAAGTCTCCGGTGACAAAATCGGAACGCAGCAAAAAGATCAGCGTTTTGGCGATCTCTTCTGGCGAGCCCACCCGCCGAGCGGGGATCTGGCCCGCCTTTCGCTCCAGGTAGGATCGGTCCTCGCCCGGCGGGGGCAGGATCATCCCCGGGGCGATAGCGTTGACCTGAATGTTGGGGGCCAGCGCCAACGCCAGGCTCTTGGTCATGGCGATCAGCGCCGCCTTGGTCAAGGTGTACGCTACGTGATCGGTGCCGGGGCGGACGCCGCGCCAATCGGCGATGTTGACGATGTGCCCGGGCCGTTCCCGCCCCACGTGCATGGCAAAGGCCTGGCTCAGGAAAAAGGGAGACTTGAGATTGATGGCAAAGTGCCGGTCCCAGTTGGCCTCCGTCGTGTCGTCCCAATTACCGGGCTGAAAAATCGCGGCGCTGTTCACCAGGATGTCCACCCGGCCAAAGTGGGCCACCGCGCGCTCGACGATGGACACCGCTTCACCGGACCGACTGAGATCGGCCTGGATCGCCAGCCCGTCGCTGCCCAGCGCCCCGATCTCCGCCACAGTCTCCTGAGCAGGGCCGGCGGATGAAGCATAGTGAATGGCCAGCCGGGCGCCATGCTCGGCCAGCGCCAGTGCCAGGGCTTTGCCCAGGCGTACCGCCCCGCCGGTGACAATCGCCACTTTTCCGTTGAGTTCCATTCTCTAGCCTTTCCCGTATACCGGAATGGCCGCGCCCTGAACCGCGCCAGCGGCGTCGGAGGCCAAGAACAGGATGACATCGGCGATGGCTTCGGGTTTCACCCAGCGACTGTGGTTTGCATTGGGCATCGCCTTCCGGTTCTGCGGCGTGTCAATGGTGCCGGGCAGGACGCAGTTGACGTTGATGCCGTCTTTCTTGAGTTCGGCCGCCATGCTCTCGGTCAGGCGCATCACGCCGCTCTTGGATACGCTGTAAGCGGCCATCCTGGCGCCCCCCTTCAAGGCCGCGCGAGCAGCCACGTTGACGATTCTGCCGCTCCTCTCCCGCAGCATGTGCGGGATGATCGCCCGACTGGCGGTGAACACCGTGCGAGCGTTCAGGTTGAGCAAAAAATCCCAGGTTTCGAAGGATGTCTCGTGGACCGGCGTTCCGGCGCGGAAACCGCCAACCGTGTTGGCCAATACGTCAACCCGGCCGAAACGCTTGATCGCCTCGTCCACCATCGCTTCCACCGCGTCGGCGTCGGTCATGTCAACGGACGTGGCCAGAAAGTAGTTGGGAGAATCAACCAGGTCGGGGAACAGACGCTGGAGGCGGTCGGCAGCGCGGTCCACCAGCACCAGTTTCGCCCCAGCCGCCTGGAAAGCCTGGGCGACGGCGCTCCCCAGGTTGCCGGCCGCGCCGGTCACCATCACCACACGATCTGAAAAGTTAAACATCTCCACCCTCCGATGTCACTACAACGCAATTGTCCTCGCCGAGGCTGCTGGGAACGTAGGCGTCGGCGTGCCAATCGTTGCACCAGTGCTCGCCGTTGACCAGGTAGCGGAACTGGTATTCCCGCCCCGGCTCCAGTTCCAGCGCGGCGCGAAAGACGCCGCCCTTGCGACGAGTCATCGGTGTGGTGGTGGGGTCCCAGTCGTTGAATTCGCCCACCAGGTGGACGGATTCGACCTCGATGGCTTCAGGCAGTTCAGCCTTCGGCAATTCGAAGGTGACTTTCCACACTTTGCGTGACTTGATGTACCGTTTCTTGAGCATGTTGACCTCCTTGTATTAGATGTACGATTCCTCTCTCCTGCCTCTTTGACGCCCTCAGCAGCCAGTTTCTTACCCGCTTTCAGGTGTGTGCGGACCTCGTTCTAACCGTATCCAATACCGTTCCCCAAAAGGCAACTCAAAAGACAATCCCAGCCGGTGGTAGACCTCCAGCGGGATGCCGATGTCGGCCAGGTAGAGGTCTCCGGGCACGCGCTGGAACCCGATCTTGGGCAGGGCCAGGGTCAGTGTCCGCTCAGGATGTACCACCGGCCCCGGCGCTTCGCCCGTAGTGGCGTCGAGACCCGAGGGAATGTCCAGGGAGAGCACCCGCGCCGCGTGTTGGTTGCACAGATCGATCAGTTCGGCGGCCCGTCCCTGAGGCGTCCCGCGCAGGCTGTATCCAATCAGCGCGTCCACAACGATCTGCGCACGACAGATCACGTCTTCGGCCTGGGAAGGATCCACCGGCTGCACGCCCGCCGACTGAAGGATTTGGAGTTGATTGCGCGCGGCCCCGCTCAATATCGCCGCCTCTTTGCTGAGCACCACCCAGACCCGGAAGCCCCGGTTGTGCAGATGGCGCGCGCAGCAGAGCCCCCCGCCGCCGTTGCCGCCCGACCCCGCCAGGACCGTAACCTCGCCACTGGTACCGCCGAGCATATCCATCACGTTCTCGGCCAGGTTCCGGCCCGCGTTCTCCATCATCTGCAAGATACCCAGGCCGAATTCCTCCATCGCGATGCGGTCTACTTCCCGCATCTGCTCCGCCGTTACAGCCGGTACCCAAACGCCTTCTTTGGTTTGAAAAAGACGATCATTCATGGGGAATTCTCCAAACCGTGGCACGCCGCCCCCAGAAGAGCGACCTTGGGGTTGAGGATGACGTGTACCGGCCGCCCTTCCTGTACGATGGCTCCAATACGCCAGATGTGCTCCCCCCCCCATGGCCCGCGTGGTGACGGTTGACCCTTCGGCGAGCTCAGGACAAGCCCTGAACGGCGAGGCTGTGGCCTACCCCTACGACGTTCTGCAAGAAGTGCGCGTGGTGGTTAACGACACCGCCGTCAGCATCAACCACTTTTGGTTCTCGTGGGCCGCTTTCAAGCCGGAGACACGCATCTACCGACCGTGACAAGCACTGTGAAGCGGCTGTTTTTCGTGTTGCGTGTTGCGTATTCCGTATCCCGTCACAAGGAGCGCTAATTGAGCATCAAGCGCTCACAACCGAGTCAACCGGAACACCAGATCAGCCGTCTTCTCCGGCTTAACCTTGAGTTTGAACTCCATCAGCCGGCCCTCCTCGTCAATGGCAAAATGGCTGCGGATGATGCCCTCGTAGGTCTTGCCAAACATCTTCTTCTCGCCCCAGGCCCCGTAGGCCTCGGCCACCTCGTGGTCCGGGTCCGAGAGCAGGATGAACGGCAAGCCATACTTCTCGCGGAACTTGACCAGTTTGTCAGGCTGGTCGGGGCTGATGCCGATCACGACGACGTCCTCCCCCTCGATGTCAGGATAGACATCACGGATCGCACACGCCTGCCGGGTGCAGCCGGGAGTGTCGGCTTTGGGGTAGAAATAGAGTGCCACCTTCTTGCCGCGAAAGTTGGACAAACTCACTTGCGTGCCGTCGTCGGACGTCAGCGTGAACGCTGGGGCCATTGCACCTGTCTTTACCATTTTTTCCTCCGTTGTAGCTGCTCACCCACTCCCGCCGACTTGGCTCCAGGCCAAGCGGCTGAGTAGTGGGGGTCAGGGTCCCGGGGCAGTATAGGGCACCACTACCCGAAACCCATACCACCAGGGACGGTATTTCGGGCTGCCCCTGTAGCGGGCGGTGCAACGGATGTTCCTCGGATCACCGAGGAACGCCCCTCCGCGCATCACCCGGAACCCTCCTGAAGCCGGTCCCTGGGGATTGTGGCTTGGCGAGTTAGTGTAGTAGTCCTCGCCATACTTGTCAGTTGTCCACTCCCACGCATTGCCCGCCATATCGAGTGCTCCGTATGGGCTGGCCCCCTCTGGACAAGAACCTACGACGGTTGTACCCCCCACACAATCCTTGTAGTTGGCCTTGCTGCAATCCGGCGCTTCGTTTCCCCACGGGTACTTGCGCCCATCGGTGCCCCGCGCCGCCTTCTCCCACTCCGCCTCCGTCGGCAGCCGTCCTCCAACCCAGGCGGCGTAGTCGTGCGCATTGTTCCACAGCACGCACACCACCGGTTGGTCGAGGGCATTGAAGCGGTCGTGATAGCCAAAGTTACTCTCGTCCCAGCACCACGGCTCCCTGCATGCTCTCGCATCCACGCACTTGTGATATTGGGCATTGGTCACCTCAGTCCTGTCTATCCAAAACCCGTCCAGGTAGACCCTGTGCTGGGGTTTTTCATCCTCGCTCGCTTCGCTGTCCGCATCGGTCGCTCCCATCAGGAACTCACCGGCCGGCACGTAAACCATCACCATGCCGTCGGCAGGGCGAGTCCAGGTCTCGCCGGCGCTGGGGGCGGAGGGCATAGGGCCTGGCGTAAATGGGTCAGTGGGAACAGCAATTGGAGTGTCTGTCGGCGCGGGAGTGGGGGATGTGACTGATTGACCGCAACCTGTAGCCGACAAAGTGAGCACCATAGCGACAAGAAATCGTCTCTTGCTCACCGCTCCCTCTCCAGTTTCTTTGCTGATTCCCTGTCCCAAACGGTGATGGATGTCGTCAATCCAGGAACTCGATGACTTCGCCGCCGGGTATGTGCCGCCACGTGTGAGTGTTGACGTCGTGCACGCGCCCGGCCGTGATCTGCGCCTCGTCGGGATAGCCGCGCACCTCCCAATAGCCGGGAGTCGAGTGATCCTCCAGCGTGACGGCGATCACGCTCTTGGCCGACTTGTATCCCCACAGGTAGGGGCAGAACACGCGCACCGGGCCGCCGTAGTCGGCATCCAGCGGCTCGCCGTCAAAGTCGTAAGCCAACAGGGTGCGCTCCTTCAATGCCACGTCCAGCGGGATGCACGTCGTATAGAGATCGCGGTAGGAGACAAACTGGACGTGCGTGGCCCCCGGCCTGATTCCGGCGACGGCCAGAAGGTCACTGACCCGTACGCCGCCCCATTTGCCCCGCACGCTCCATCCCGACACGGAGGTCAACCGGGCGTCAATGATAGACTTGGGCAGCGCAATGATCTCCTCGTAGGTCAGCGTGACCAGCTTCTCGACCAACCCGCCCAACTCGACCTGCCACCCCTCCACCGACAGTGGTCCGGGGTGTCCCTCAGCCCAGAAGATGGGGGCGTGCATATCCTTTAACTTGCTCACGCATTGCTCCCTTACAGGTCTTCTGTCAGACGCGACTGCACCTCAATCCCCCAACAACATCCCATCATCTACTCTTCTACTCATCCACTCACTTTGGCTTCCCGACGACCGTCATATAGACCGCACTTTCGTCTACGCCATCCACGCCCAGCAACGCGTTCACCTCGTCGTCGTACAGCGCCGCAATCTGACAACTGGACAGGCCCAGGGCCACCGCCCCCAGGGCAACGTTCTGGGCGATGTGCCCGGCGTCCAGGTAGACGTAGCGGTAGGCCCGTTGCTTGTACTTCCACTTCGAGCGCTCAAAGACCGCCGTCCAGATGAAAACGACGTTGGCCCAATAGGCGATCTCCTGATCGAGGGCCGCCCGGGCGACATCCTTTCGAAAATCGCCCGTTTTCAGTTGGTCGAGTTCGTGCCCTGCGACACCGTAGTGATAGACGCCGGGCTCGATCCCCTCGACGGCGTGAATCACCAGGTAAGTCTCCACCGGATACAAGGCACCGGCAGAGGGGGCGGTTCGGTATCCAAAGCCCCGGCTGACCAGGGTGATCCCTTGAGCCGCCCAGAGCAGTTGCGATAACTCCGCCTCTTGCAGCGGGGAGTCCTGGTAGCGGCGCACACTGCGACGCCTTCTGATTACGTCCCATAAGGACACGCCGCCTGTGGTCTGTGGAGTACTCAGCGGAATCTTGGGCACCGAGGGGTAGTGTTTGTAGGTCGCGGGTTTGTTGGCCCAGTCCAACCCACCGCCCGGCAAATGGCCGCGTTGATACCTGGTTTCGCTTTGAAAGGTATCCCCACCAGGTGCCGTCACGTCGTTCCTCCTGACTCCTCACCCGGTGAAGAACGGCAGTTCCTCGCTGTCCCACCAGGTCTGGCTCTGCGTGAGATACTCGTGGGTGTTCTGCAGGAGGCGGTAGTGCTCCTCTTCCTGGCCGGTCAGGAACTGGTAGGCCTGGCGGGCATAGACGTCGCCTGTCTCTTGCGCACCCTGAGCATAGAGTTCTCGGGAGATACGCTCCGTCTCCAGCCCAAACTCCAGCGCGGCGATGTCCCCCTCCAGGGAAATCTCCCGGCCGGGGGCGAAGACAGGCATAGGCTCCGGCGGCTCCTCCCCCGGCAGGTCCGGGTTGGCGGGATCCAAGGGGAAGTCCGCCTGCATCGCCTCTTCGTGGGGCAGCCAGCCTCGCCCCTCCTCCAGCGCCAGGTACTCGGCCAGCAGAAGCCGCAGGTGTTGTTCCTCCTGGGCAGCCAGGTCGAGGAACATGGCCCTGCCTCGCTCGCCCGAGGCTCGCTTAGCGGCTTGAATATAGAAGTTGTAGCCATCCCGTTCCAGGCTCATGCCTCGTCGTAGAATACCTTGTGGGGTGTTCCAGTCCATTTGTGCTCTTTCTCCTCCAAAAGTTTCCTCAATCCAACTTTTGATTTCATCTCTTACCCGCCTAAAGGCGGTCAGCGTTTGACCTTCCGTCCCGCTGAACTCAGCGGGGTCCTCAAAACCCTTATGAAGATGTTTCTCCCCTCCATGAAAGAAGGGACACGCCTCCCTTGCCTGATCACAAACCGTGGCCACATAGTCAAATCGAATCCCAAGGAATTCGTCAACACTCTTTGAACAACGTGTTGAGATATCAATACCGATTTCTCCCATTACCTCAATGGCATAGGGATTCACACTTGAGGGTTCTAGACCAGCGCTGTGCGCTTCATAGAGGTCGCCATATAGTCTCTGTAGCAATCCCTCCGCCATCTGCGAACGAGCGGAATTGTGAGAACAAATGAATAGCACTTTCTTCTCTTGGTCAATTCGACTCACCTTATCACCTCTGACCAATGGCGCGGCGCTTACCAGAAACGCTCGAACCGCTCCCTCTTGGCCTTACAGATGGGACAGACGCCAGGAGGCTTCTCACGGGCACAGAGGTAACCGCAGACCCGGCAGCGCCAGACAGGGAGGGGCGGCTCCCCGCCAGGCCGATCCGGCGCACGCGCCGGCCGGCCCTGGAGGCGCTGTCCCTCGGGCGGGCGGCGCTCTGGGATGGATTGAACCTCCTGTTCGCCCCGCAGGATCTCGTCGGAGACGTAGAGAGCGCAGTAGCAGGCTCCCCAATCGACCAGGTCCGCATCGCGGTAGTCGCAGGGGCAGATGATGTCCAGGTCCTTCTGCTTGTCTCCGTCTGCCAGCCGACAGGGGCAGGCACGGTAGCCATACCGCTGTTCGTTGATCAGCAGCCCTTCCACCAGCTCTCGAGTGAATTCCTGGTCAGGGTTGAGATTGTAGCCAGATGCTTCCGCCTCCTGGTCCAGCCGCTCGCAGAGAGTGTCCACTTTCCCAGGGGAGATGGATATCTCCTCGCTCATAGATCCAGCGCCTCCTTTAGTTTATCCGGCTTATACCCTATGACACACTGGCCGTCGTCCACCACGATGGTGGGGAATGAGACGGCGGAGTTCCAGCGGCGAACCTGCTCCATCGCCTCCTTCCGCTCCTGGCCCTTAAGCAGGTCCACGTAGACGTAGTCGAACTTCACACCCTGGTCTTCCAGGAACTGGCGCGTCCGCCTGCACCAAACACAGGTGGACAAGCCATAGAAGATGGCGTGGTGCTCATTATGGGGACCAGGGATACTACCTTTTGCCTCTGGCATAAATCCTCCTCGTGAGGTATACAGGGCATAGCTGCGTTTTCCATAGCACGCTGACCCGCGAGGTATGAAAACCGCTCGGTTGAGTTCGTGCCCAAGCCTCGGCTACATTGCCCCAGATTTTCGAAAACACACCAGGTTGTGTGGCTCGTTACCGCTTCTGCCCAATCTGCGGGTCAATGTGGCCCGGCCCGCCACACTCAGGGATGTAGCAGGTGGCATCAACGAAGATGCACTTCTCCTTACAACTGGGACAGACCTCGGGTGGCGTGGGAGCCTCAAGGGTATAGCCACAGTTAGAGCACTTCCACCAATTCTTAACCTCTTCCATCGAACATCACTCCTTACCGTAATGCGCACGAACCTCTGCGCACATTACAGACCGGTGTCGCTTACCCAGCCTTCCGCTGGCCGAGTGCTCTGTCCAACATAATCAGGGCATTGCCATGGTCCCCGGCCATTTTCAGTGTCTCCACGATTTGAGAGGCGTTGTCCTCCTCCTCAACCTGCTCCTCGATGAACCAGTGCAGCATCACCTGGGTCGGGTAGTCGTTCTCCTCTAGCGCAAGTTCGTAGAGGTTGTGGATCATCGCCGTCACCTTGCGTTCGTGTTCAAGTGTCTTCTCGAAGACGTCGAGCGGCGACCCGAACTCCACCGGCGGCTGGTCAATGGCGTGCAGCACCACGCGCCCTCCGCGCTCATTGACGAAATCGAAGAGTCTCATGGCGTGTGCCACCTCTTCCTGGCTTTGCAGGCGCATCCAATGAGCCACACCGGGCAGGTTAGCTGCTTCGTTGTAGGCTGCCATCGAGAGATACAAGTAGGCAGAATAGAGTTCGTTCTTGATCTGCTCGTTGATCGCACCTTGTACTTTCTTGCCTAACATGACACTTTCCCCCTTTCTTGAAATGATCGCCATAATTGTATCATCGAGGCAGTCGTTTGTCTGTGACAAAAGTCTCTTTTCCTATGCGTTTCCTCTGCTCCCTTGCCCTCCTGCCCCCCCTGCCTCTCTAAACAATCTCCGCCCGCAGCGCCTCTATTTGCTCCAACCGTAATCTTTCCAGCGGCTGCTGCACCAGCGGACCAGCCTCCAGCGCCGGCACTTGCTCCTCGTAGGTTGGAATTGGCTCGCCCCGATAGACGATGCCGATGGGTATGCGCTCTCCCCATTCCTGAGCCTTGACCCAGGCCGCCGTTCGATCCTGGGGGTCGTACCCCTCTTCATCTTCCAACTTGTAAACCCGTTCGTTGTAAAAGTCGTAGGCGCTGGCCCGGTTGAAGGTGACGCAGGGCTGCAGCACATCCACTAAAGCATAACCCGGATGCTGTAACGCCTCGCCGATGAGCCAGACCAGGTGAGACAATTCGCCCGGATAGCCCCGGGCGACAAAGGTGGCTCCGGCGGCGATGGCCAGCGCCAGCGGCTGCACCGGCCGGTCAATGGCTCCCTCCGGCGAAGTGGGGGTACGCATACCTGGTTCGCTGGTGGGGGAGTACTGGCCTTTCGTCAGACCGTAGACCCGGTTGTCCTGCACGATGTCCACCAGATCGATGTTGCGCCGCACGGCGTGCAGCCAGTGGCCCAGCCCCATGCCATATCCGTCGCCGTCGCCGTGGACGGTCACGATCTTGAGGCCGTGGTTGGCCAACCTGGCCCCGGTGGCGACTGCCAACGCCCGACCGTGAATGGTGTGAAAACCGTTGACCTTCATATAGTGAGGCAGTTTGCTCCCGCAGCCGATCCCGGTGAATATAACCAACTCGTGAGGCGCAATTGTTTGCTCGGCCAGGGCCATCTTGATCGCGTTCAAAATGCCATAGTTGCCACATCCCTTACACCAGGTGGGCCGCTCGGGGCTGTCGAAGTCTCTTTTCGTGACCATCTCTACGCCTCCGTTTGAGTTTCGGGTTTCGAGTTTTGAGTTTTGAGTTTCGAGTTTTGAGTTTCGGGTTTCAAGTTCACTCCCAACTCGGAACTCGGAACTACTTGTACTTTGCACCTTCGACGGGTGATTTCTGCAAGTAGGCAATGAAACCACCGATGAGGCGCATTGTCTCGTCGCACAAGATGTAGCCTCTGTCGAATTGCTCTGGCGTGATGTACTCCTGGTCGAGGGCAACATACAACTGGGATTGCACTTCACCGGCCGACGACTTGGCAATAGAGAGAAACTGAATGAACTCACGCCGTCCCCCGCGCTCAAAGCCCTCGGCGATATTGGACATAACCGAAACCGCCGCTCGCCGAATCTGGTCCTTCAAGCCAAAATCGCGGGCAAAGACTTTCTGCTTGGTAGAAGTGTAGACAAAGTTCGTCAGTTCCCGTGCCTTTTGCCAGCCCTTGATCTCCTCATACCGTTCAATAGTAGCCACGAGAATCCCCCTTCCTTGAGTCTTGGATTTCGAGGTGACCCGAAACTCAAAACTCACAACGCGAAACTCGAAACTCGAAACTCACAACACGAAACTCATAATGTACTCGGGGGTGAAAGCACGGCCATCATATCGGAGGATTGTGTCGTCCATCGTCTGGCCGGTGTTTGCCCGGATGAGTGTCGCCAGTTGACCGGTTACGTTACCCTCTACGGCGATGAGCCGTCGAGCCCGCCCCAGAGCTGCCGTCGTCGCCTCGGCCGGGAAGGGCCACAGGTCCACGAAATGCAGGAGATTGGCCCGATCAACTTGCTCAGCGTTCAGGCGATCCACCGCCTCCCGCAGCGGCCCGTAGGTGGAGCCCCAACTGACAAAGGTGATCTCTGCCTCCTGGGGACCGTATCGGTGTGGGCCGGACATCTCCTCGGTCATACCGATCAGTTTGCGCTGCCGTTTCTCCACCTGCGCATTGCGCATCCCCGGCTCTTCGGTAATGGCTCCTCTCTCGTCGTGCTCGTTGCCGGCAGCGACGTAGACCGCCCTAGGATGCCCGGGCACCGCCCGCGGCGAGATGCCCGAGTCGATGATCCGATAACGCAGATACCCTCCTTCCAGAGCATCCAACTCGGCCTCGCTCAACAGCGCCCCCCGCTCAATCTCTACTGCCTCAAAGTCAAAAGCATTGATCTCCAGCGTGCGAATGGCCACGGCCAGGTAGTGGTCGCTGAGCACCAGGGCCGGGGTCTGGTACTTTTCCGCCAGATTGAAGGCGCGCCAGCCGGCCGTGAAGCATTCCTCGTGAGTACCCGGAGCCAGCAGGAAGCGGGGGAACTCTCCCTGCGAGGCGTGGAGCATAAAGAGCAGGTCCGCCTGCTCCTGGCGGGTGGGCAAGCCGGTGGACGGTCCCGGCCGCTGGGCGCTGTAGATGACAACCGGCGTTTCCGTCATGCCAGCCAGGCCCAATGCCTCCACCATCAGCGCAAATCCCCCACCCGAGGTCGGAACCAGCGCCCGCGCTCCCACGTGGGCAGCCCCGATAGCCATGTTAATCGCCGCGATCTCGTCCTCGGTGTGCTTGGTCACCACGCCATAACGGGCCGCGTGGGCCGCCATCCAATGCAGCACCGGCGAGCCTGGTGTCATCGGATAACCGGCCACGAAGCGACAGCCGCCCGCCAGCGCCCCCAGGGAGAAAGCCTGGGTGCCATTGACCAGCATCCGGGGTGGCGCGTCCGGGTTCCGCTCCAGCCTGAAGGGAAAATCGGCGGCCTGTTTTCGCCCCTCCTGGTAGCCCGCCTCGATGGCCGCCAGGTTGCCATCCACCACCGCCTGACCCTTGCGGGCAAAGTTGTCACGGATGACGCTCTCCATCTGCTCCAGGTCAAAGCCGGTCATCCCCGCCGCGACACCCAACGCCACGGTATTGCGCGCCAACACGGTCCCGGCTTTCTCTTTGGCGATGTCACTTAGAGGGACAGGCAAGTACAGGACGTCGTTCCCTGACCACTGTTCCAGCGACACCTTGAGCCCCGAATCGTAGACGATGGCGCCCCCTTTGACCACCTCGTCCCGATGGCGCGGGATCGTCTCCTCGGTCAGCGCCAGTAACAGGTGCACCGGCTTTGCGTGAGAGTAGAGCGGCTGGTCGCTCACGCGGATGGAAAAGAAGTTGTGCCCGCCCCGAATGCGCGAGTAGTAGTCGGGCAGGCCAAAGACGTGCAATCCGCTCCGGGCCAGCGCCTGGCAGAAGCCGGCGCCGCTCGACTCCACCCCGTCGCCCGCCGCTGCGCCAATCCTGATGGTCATCTGATTGGTTATCATGCTTCACTCCTCTTAACCCAAGGCGACGTCCAACGTCATCATCACCGCAAAACCGAGCATCGCCCCCATCGTCGCAATATCCGTGTTCTTCTCCAACTGCGATTCGGGTATCAGTTCTTCAACCACCACAAATATCATCGCCCCGGCGGCAAACGCCAGGGCGTAGGGTAGAATAGGCTGCATCATGATGACCGCTGCTGCGCCGATAACACCCGCAATGGGTTCCACAATGCCAGACAACTGCCCATACCAAAAACTCTTGAGGAGAGACATTCCCTCCCGGCGCAGGGGAACTGAGACAGCAGCGCCCTCGGGAAAGTTCTGGATACCGATACCCAGCGCCAGGGCAACCGCACCGGCCAACGTCGCGGAGGGCAGATTAGCAGTTAACGCCCCAAAAGCAACACCTACAGCCAACCCCTCGGGTATGTTGTGCAGAGTGATTGCCAGCACCAGGAGAACACTCCTATGCCAACTCGTTTTCAGACCCTCCGCCTCCTCCATCGGAAACCCTATGTGGAGATGCGGCAACAACTTGTCTACCAGCCAGAGAAATGCTCCTCCCAACAGAAAACCCGCCGTAGCGGGAAGCCAGGAAGGCACGTTCGATTCCTCGGCCATTTCTATCGCCGGCGCCAGGAGTGACCAGAAACTCGCGGCGATCATCACTCCCGCGGCGAACCCCAGCATACCATCCAGCACTTTCCTGTTGATACTCTTGAAAAGGAAAACCACGCCGGATCCTAAGGCGGTTACGAACCAGGTAAAGCCGGTGGCCGACAATGCCTGTAATATTGGGTGTAGATTTTCAAACCATTGAATTATCATGACCCCATCTGAACATTATCAAACGTCAACCTCCAAAAAAGAGCGGATTACGAAGCCAACGAAGAAACTCAACGCCGCTACACTAAGACTCAGTCCGGTCATCTCAAGGAAACGGTTTTTGAACGGCACGCCCTTGGCAACGGAGATGTAGTAAGTGAAGAAAGCGATGATCAAGACCGCAGCAGCCAACGTACAACCCAAACAAACGTAAAAGTTCTCCAATATCAGATAAGGCAGGATGAGAATAAGCACAGTCACAATATACGCGCTACCTGTATAGATCGAAGCCCTCACCGGGTCTTGACCGGTCCCTTCGGACTTTGTAGAGAGATATTCCGACGCCCCCATTGACAAGGCCGCAGCGATGCCCGTGATCGAGCCGGTCAACCCGATCAGCTTTGTATTTTGCAGCGCCAGCGTGAGTCCGGCCAGAGCGCCGGTCAGCTCCACCAGCGCGTCGCTCAGGCCCAGCACGATAGAACCCACGTAGCGCAGCAGTTCTTCGTCCAGAAGTTGAATCAAAGCATCTTCGTGTTCCTTCTCGTCGCGAATAATAGCATCAGCTTCCGGGATCGTCTCTCGCAGTTGTTCATAATTGCCCTGAGCATCTTCCTCGCCCCTCTCCATCAGCTTGATTCCAAAGGTGAAGCCGAAGATACGACTGATCAAGTAGTACTTCCAGACCGTCAGTTTGTCGGGTTTGACATCCTGTTGCGTGTGGTTTCGCCAACTCTGATAGTGCCGGAGCTCGTCGTCGGCGATCTTTTCCAGAACTCTCTTGTTCTCAGGAGACCTGATCGTTCCGGCCAACCTCTTGTAGACGTGATGCTCAGTAATCTCGTTTCTCTGGTAAACCAGCAGTTGCTCTCGCAACTCTTTGCTAATATCCATTCAAAGCGCCCTCTTACTCCAGCATTCCAACCACAGGAAATCCTTCCAGCAAATCTGCGCCGTGGGGGGCTTGACCCAGATCGGCAGTCAAATCCACTCCAGCCGTGTGCAGAACCTGATGCTGACCATTCTGCCACAAAAAGCTGCGAGATACGTCATATACCTTGCCCTCGTAGGCTATGAAGGCCGGTGCCCCGTCCTTGCCATTGTATTGAGCGAGTTCCTTTTTCGTCAACCTTCGCATTTCCAAGACCTACCGAGGGCTTGGGGGAGGCCCTTACTGACACAGGGCCTCCCCTTGCCCTATTCTGACCTTATCAGAATGTTTGGAGCGTCGCCTGGGCTCTGGTCATCTCCAGCCCGCCCGATAGTGAAACCACCGGGCTCAGCCAGCAAAGCACTGCGAGCTCATCTCAGCCCCGAAGGGGCTTGGCTTTTGAGCCGGAGACTTGAGCATAGCAAAGCCTCCGGCGAGCCGGTGCTACTACGGCGGAAGTGCTTTGGACTCCTAAACGTTCCCTGTCTACCTCAGGAACTTGGATACGAAGGGAGAGGTCTCCCCGCGGCGCAGGAAGTGGCCGGATGGCCCCTCACCCAGGAACTCGGAGAACCACGATTCGTGCTCTATCTCCTCATTGAGGATCGCCAGAGCCAGGTCGTAGGTCCGATGGTCCTTGCCGGCGGTCATGTTGCAGATATGGGTGTACCCACGCACGGCGCACCGTTCGGCTTCCACCAGCACCGTCAGCATAGCCTTGATGTCAGTGGGGTCCTCAGGCAGATTGGCCGGCGGGCAGGCCGACATATCATGGAACTCCTTCATGTCGTCTGGAAGTCTGCCCCCTAGCTCGTAGATGCGAGGGATCAGAGCTTCAAAGTGATTGCGATCCTCGATGCGGGCCGTCTCGGCGATCTCTTTGATGCCCTCCCCTTCCAGCCCAATCAGGTTCACCCGTAGAATTGTGTAGTAGTAATAGGTGGTGAGCTCGGCGGCTGCATTCTTGACCAACAGTTCTAACAGTTGGTCAACGTCCCCCCCTGCCCTTTCTACCATTTCTCGTGTTACTTTGGCCATGATTTTCTCCTTTTTAGCTTAATCTATGGAATTAACTTACACCAATCTCCTTGCTGCTCTCCCACAGCCCGTGGATGTTGCAGAAGGACATCGCGCGCAACGCGCCGGGCTTGTTCACCTTCAACGACACACTCGCCGAGGGCGTCGTGAACACAGTGCCCTCGCCGTGCCCGCTGAACTCAAAGCGGCCTACCTGGTAAGGGAACTTGCTCCCCTCCGGCTGGAAGTAGAGCGCGATCCAACCGATGTGGTGCTCGGCGGTGTTGGGATGAGCGATCTCCTTCCCCACACTGACCTGCACCTCAAAGACCTCGCCCGCCTTCACCATGTCTGGGCACTCGATCACCGGCGCGTGCTTCTCCTTTTTCCAATCCGCGGTCTGAATTGTGCTCGCTAATGTCATTTTCACCTCCTCTCTTTCATCAATTGAATGTCTTCAGCGAGGGCCTGCAGGTCCTCCTCGTGCTCGATCTCGTCTGTGAGAATCGAGAGAGCCATCTCATACGTCACCGGGTCGGCCTCCTTGGTGAGTTCTACCAATTGCTGATAGGCCCCAATGGCGCATTGCTCGCCCTTGATGTTCTGATCCAGCAGGACCTCCACGTAGGGATCCTCGGGAGCCTCGTACCCGCAGTTGGTCATCTTGTACCAGTCTTCAGGCTTGAGCAGCGGGGTGCCGCCCAGTTGGAGGATCCTATTCGCCAGCAACTCCGCGTGCCCGAGTTCTTCGGTGGCGTGCTGGATGAGTTCGGCAGTCACTGCCCCCCTCATAGGCCCCTTGGCCACCTTGGCTCCTACCCAGTACTGATAGTAGGCCAGCCACTCGTCTGCAAGGGCCTTGTTGAGCACCTTGATGAGATTGTCCACGTCTATACCTACAATCGCTCTTCCTTTTGTACCCATTCTGACTTGACCTCCTTTGATTGATAGGGATATATTTCATCTCGGTTGTAGGGCAATTTGGCAAATTGCCCCTGGGACAAGTTACCAACTTGTCCTACAACTCATTTGAAACGCACCCGACTGATAGTTTTGTTTGGGCGCAGGTTTCACTTCAGCGCCGCGATGATTGTCCGGCAGAAAGCGGGCAGGTCGCTGGGCGTCCGTGAGGTGATCAGATTGCCATCCTGCACCACTTCTGCGTCAACGTAGGCGGCTCCGGCGTTGACCAGATCATCCTTGATCGCCGAGAGACAGGTGGCTCGCTTGCCTCTCATGATACCCGCCGAGATAGGCACCCACGCAGCGTGGCAGATGGTGGCTATGACGCCGCCGCGCTCAAACACGGTTCTCACCAGGTCGAGCATAGGTTGGTGGCGGCGCATCCGGTCAGGCGCGTAGCCACCCGGCACGATGACGGCGTCGAAATCGTCCGCCGAGACCGTATCGGCGGCGGCGTCCACTTTCACCGGATAGCCCAGTTTGCTGTGGTACTCCTGCACGCCGGGCATGCCGACGATGGTCACCTCGGC
>JAUWNP010000092.1 GCA_030612585.1 Anaerolineae bacterium | reverse complement strand
CTTTGAGGTTCCGGTTCAAGTCGAAGAAAATCGAAGCACTCTACACCGAAGAGAAGGGTGCCCATAAATACCCACCGGCAGTTATTGACGCTTTCTTCGAGGTCATGGGCGTCATGAGAGCAGCCGTAGACGAGCGAGACCTCTATGCACTCAGAGGGCTGCGCTACGAGAAACTCAAAGGTAAACGAAGTCATCAACACTCCATCCGCCTGGGCAAGCAGTTTCGCCTGATTATTGAGAGGGAACAAGACGAGCAGGGCAGATATCTGTTGATCGTTGATATTGAAGATTACCATTGAGGGACATAAGAGGGGGAACAATGGGTGCCGATCTAATACCTGCCAGGGCAACACCGCCAGGCCGCATTATCCGGCGCGAGCTGGATGCCAGAGGGTGGACCCAGAAGAACCTGGCCGAAATCACGGGACGGCCTGAGCAGACGATCAGCCAGATCGTTCGGGGACGCAAGCAAATCACACCGAAGACAGCGTTACAGTTGGCCGCGGCTTTTGGGACGTCACCTGACTTCTGGCTGAACCTGGAAACCAACTACCAGGTTCACCAGGCACGCAAAAAACTTGATCAGTCTGAGATTGCCCGAAAGAGCCGTCTCTACAGTTTGACACCGGTTGCCGAGTTGATCAAGCGCGGCTGGATCCAGGCGTCGGACTCGCTGGATGATCTAGAGCGAGAAGTCTGTGACTTCCTGGGAATCGCCAACCTGGAAGACCAACCTTGCCTGGCCGTGACCTTCCGGCAGAGCCAGATATCCGGCCCGGAAGTTGCAGCGGAGGTCGCTTGGGTCAAGCGGGTCGAACGTCTGGTGCGGATCCAAACTGTGGCGACGTATGACCATGGCCAACTCTGTGCCGCGCTGCCCACACTGTTGACCTATTCCGCAGTACCAGAAAGGGCGAGGCAGGTTCCAACCTTCCTCCATAACCTGGGCGTTCACTTCGTCATCGTGCCACATCTCCCGCACACTTATCTTGACGGAGCGGCTTTCATCTTTGAGGAACATCCAGTCGTTGCCCTCACCCTGCGCTACGACAGGAATGACAGTTTTTGGTTCACTTTGCTGCACGAACTGGCGCACATTGTAGCCGGGCACGAGGGTCTTTACCTGGATAACCTCGATGAGCGTGATGGCAACGATGTGGAAACCGAGGCAAACCAACTGGCCCAGGACTGGCTCATTGACCGCACAGCCTTCACTGAATTTGTGGCCGCAACCCAGCCATACTTTTCGCGGGCCAAGATCATTGCTTTTGCTCAGAGTATGGGACGGCACCCTGGCATCGTTTTAGGACGATTGCATTATGAAGGACTAGTACCATACAAAAACCTGCGCACTCTGTTACTCAGCGTTAAGTCGCAACTTGAGGACTGGATTGATACTCCTGGACCAATGTGAGGAGATCTGTTGATGCCCCGACCGTTGGCGCGTGCTCATCCTCGGGCCGACCATCAAGTACGATGTACAGTTACACGTAGTCTGCGACTACAACAGTGACGACGAAATTGTCGCCGTCACTGTCTACGTTCCAGACCGACCTAGATGGATCAATGATACAGTTCGCGGGCAGTGGCGTGCCTTTTCTCAACTCCTGCGCTATTCGAACCAGCACGAGGAGGTAACCGAGCCGGAGGGGGCCGAGCGGCTGTTTCGCTACGCGCAAGTGATGATCGCTACCTGCTTCGAGACGGCGCAGGTGGGCACCGTGGGCGCTTCGTACGAGCACTACTTGGAGTGGAGGGAGACTTACGCCCAGACCCTCGGGGTTTCGGAAAACCCCAAGGGTCTCCGAGGGCAACGCAAATCAAAAGGGGGTCGCTACTGCGACCCCCTCCTATCCGTTACTGTTAGCCGTTACTGTCTATCCGTTATTGTCCTGGAATCCGCGTTCTAATACCTCAATAGCGCCCCCACGCCGAACTTTGCTATCTTGGGGTGATCGTCCACCACCTCCACTTTGCCGCTGTCTTCGATCACCTTCGTCACCAGTGCCTCGGCTGCGTCGGGAATCTCCGCGAATTCACCGTCGCAGAAGGGGCAAATCTCCAATGATTGGTCGGTGATGTAAGCACAGTTGCGGCACTGGTAACCTGGCTGGTGATAGCCACGGGCTACTACCAGCGTCTGGATGCGGCCCTCGTGGGCCGCGCCGAGTGTATCTGCCAGGCGGATGACGCCGCCCCGCCCCTTCGCCGCCGCCGTGAACACCGCTTCCACCAGGGCCGTCTTCCGTTCATCTTCCACCTGCCGCAAAATCTCCAGGGAGCGATCCCGTATCTCTGGCTCTGATGCGTTCACGTCGGCGCTGAACGAACCGATCACCTTCTTCTGGAACCGTTTGGACAATGCCTCGCGAAACCGGGCCACCGTCGGTTCAGCGCCAGCGATGATCAGGCGCTGTGGCTTGTGTTTGCGGCAGAAACGCTGCGTCGCCTTGACTGCTTTGCGGATGTTGCGCTGTGCTATCTCCTCCTCGCGCTTGCTCGAGATGGGTGCTCCCCCTCGACGCCCCGGCCCGCCCGAAGAGCCGCGCCCTTTCTTCAACTTGCGCACATCCTCTCCCACGTATCCATCACTGATCTGTAACTCGCCCATTCCAAAAAGTGACAGCCGTACCCTCTCCCGATTTACCAGTGCCACCAGGTAACTGCCATAGGCATCCACGAGCGCCGCCAGCGGCCAGATGTATGGTTTATGGGCCACCGTCACCCCGGAAGCAACGGGAACGGCCAGGGGATACGCGCGCCAGAACTCCTCTTTGGCACAAGAGAAAACGACCACCCCCCGGCCCGACCAATCGTATTCGTGATCAAAAAACCGCCCTACGGCTGCCATATCTTCGGGGGCAGCCAATCCTTCCGCATGCTTCAGCATTTGCCGTAGCGAAAGTTTATATTCATCTGTCGTGCGTTCCGTCGGGTCCACGTTCAGGTAGACGCTCAACATCGGCGTCTGAGCCCGAAACGCTACCAGTTCGCGCAAATCCTCTTGTTTGAACATCACTTTTACCCCCTTATTTAGATATTAGCGGCCATCTGGCCAGCAACCCCCTTACATTGGTCATTGACTACGGTCTCTCTCCTAATATCACCGGAATCTCCAACTCCGTCCTATCTCGAATAACCGTCAACACAACCTCCTGTCCCACTTCAGTCTCGCGCACCAGGTAGGCGATCAGGTCATCGAAATCGCGCAGTTCATATCCATCAATGGCGACGATGATGTCACCGCCAGCCATGATCGTTGCTCCCATGATCTCGACCTCGTGGTCGCCGCCCCGCAGACCGGCCCGGAACGCAGCGGTCTCAGGCTGGACCTCGGAGATGAGCACTCCGTGGGTCACCAGCAGCCCCAGCGGCCCCGCTAGTTCTGCTACGGTGAAGCGATTGTCGGAGGTGATGCCCAGGTAGGGGTAGTGGTAGGTACCCTCCTCAATCAGATGGGGCACGATGTGTTTGACGCTGTTGACTGGCACAGCGAAGCCAATGCCGGAGTTGGTGCCCGTCGCCGAGCGGATGGCCGTGTTGACGCCGATCACCTGCCCGCGCGTATTCAGCAGCGGCCCGCCGGAGTTGCCCGGGTTGATGGCCGCATCGGTCTGGATGATCTCGGGGTTGCGAAAGCCAGCGTTCTGGATTACCTGGGCCGGCAGCGTGCGCCCCAGTGCACTGATGATACCGACGGTCATCGTTCCTTCCAGTCCGAAGGGATTGCCGATGGCGATGACCCGCTGTCCCACCTGGAGTGTGCTCGAATCGCCCAGTTCCAGGGGCACCAATCGTTCGGGAGAGACGTCCACGAAGACCACCGCCAGGTCTGAGTACGGGTCCCGGCCCAGTACCTGGGCATCATCGGCTACAGTGCCATCGGAGAAAATGACGCGGATAAGGGTTGCTTCTTCCACGACGTGATTGTTGGTAATGATATGACCTTCCGTATCTATCACGAAGCCGGATCCGCTGCCAAGTGGTATATTGGTTTCTCCTTCTCTCACCAGCACTTCGATGTAAACCACACCTGGGTTGGTCCGCTGGTAGAGGTTGATCAGCATAGCGTCTTCTGCGTCCACGTCGGCGATGATCTCACCTGACAGGGGAGTGGGCGTAGCGACGAGCACGGGTGCGGGTACAGAAATGGATGGCACAGTCGGAGTGGGCAGGAATAGGAACTCCTGGCTGCCGCAGGTACAGGCGAGCAGAGCCAACAGCAGAGGCAGTGCGACGAGCACCAAATGCTTTCGTGAGGTCATTTCACTTCCTCTCTCGAAGACGGCTCTCGAAGACGGGCCAGTTCCTCGAATAGTTCCCGCTCGCGGGGGCTCAGTTTTTGGGGGACCTGTACCTGCACTGTAGCCAGCAGATCACCACGCTGCTTTGGATTGCGCGGATTCGGCATCCCCTTGCCGCGCAGACGGAAGGTTTTGCCGCCGTTGGTGCCAGGGGGGATCTTCAAAGATACATCACCGTTCAACGTCGAGATTCGCGCCTGACCGCCCAGCACAGCGGTGCACAGGTCCACGTCAACGTCGCAGCGCAGATTATCCTCCTCACGCTTGAGAACCGGGTGTGGTTTGACGGTGATATTGAGGTAAAGATCGCCGGTCGGGCCGCCTCCGTAGCCAGGGCCACCCTTGCCAGCGATCCGCACCTTTGATCCACTCCGCGCTCCCGGTGGGATCTTCACTTGAATTCGGCGTCCATCTTGCTCCAACACGCGGGTGGCGCCGTGGAATGCCTCCTCCAATGTGATCTCCACCGGGGCTTCCACATCTTGTCCGCGCGTCGTGCGCCGGCCGGCCGTGCGGCGGAAGAGGTCATCAGTGGCGCGCGTGCGCCCTGCACCGCCTGTTCCGCCAAAGAGGGAGCGGAAGAAGTCCGAGAACATGTCCGCACCCGCGCCGCCAAAGATATTGCCCAGATCACCGTCCCATTCGAAGTGCACGCCTCCTGGCGCACCGGTGGACCACTGTGACCAGTCAAACTGGCCCGGGTCGCGGCCCATACGCTGCCATTGCTGCCAATTGGCGCCCAACTGGTCGTACTTGACCCGCTTCTCCCGGTCACTCAAGACCTCGTGGGCCTCGTTAATTTCTTTGAACTTCTCCTCAGCCCGTTTATCGTCTGGGTTGACGTCGGGATGCAATTGGCGGGCCAACCGACGGTAGGCCCGCTTAATATCCTTCTCACTTGCGTTTCGATCCACACCCAGGATTTGGTAGTAATCCTTGTACTCCATTTACACCACCCCACAAAAGATAGTCTCATTCTATACCCTAAGTCTTTCCCTGTCAAGATCAAAAGCGCCGTTGGTTACGCTCAGCCCATCCGTGATGCGTCATTCCGAGGAGCGTAGCGACGAGGAATCTCGTTGTTGGGGTGTCGGATCATCGCCAACGCGAGATTCTTCGCTTCCTTCGACTTAGCTCAGGACAGGCTCCTTCGGTCGCTCAGAATGACGATGCTTGAGTTGTTACCACCGCTGAGATGGACATTCCAGAACCAGAATCAGAGAAGCGGAGGCAGGCTTGTTCCTCTGTCTCCGCTTCGTCTCTCGCCCTGCCGGTCGCTAATCCTCTTCGGCAGATGTCTCCTTGGTCTGGGCCTCCGTGATGACCTCGACCTCTTCGGCCTCGAGCAGTAGCTCTTCCTCCTCCTCTTCCTCTTCCTCCGCACCCAGCGGGGCTATGCGTACAATCATCTCGTCCGGGCCGGTGAGAACCTCTATGCCGGCCGGGACGGCCAGATCACGCACGTGCAACGCCTGATCCACCTCTACCAGGTCGGAGAGGTCCACTTCTAGCGTGTCCACCAGGTCGCCAGGCAGACACTCAACCTCAATGGTAGAGATACCGTGCAGCAGAATACCCTCGTTCTGTTCCAGCACCGGGGATTCCCCCACTATTGCCAACGGTATCTCAGTCGTGAGGCGCTCAGTCATCATCACACGATAGAAGTCCACGTGCAACAGAGTGCCCCGGATACAATCGCGCTGCACATCGCGCACGAGGGCCATCTCAAGTTGCTTCTGCCCCTTGACCTTGATGCGGATGAGTTGGCTACCACCGACCTGCGAGAGCACCTGCGTCAAACTCCGGGCCTTGAACTGCAAAGACACGGTGTCGAAGCCACGCCCGTACATCACGCCGGGTATCCACCCTTGCCGTCGCAGTTGCTGCACCTGCTTGCCCAGCACTGCCCGCTTTTCGGCTGTCAATTCAACCTGCTCTGCCATTCATTACCTCCCGAACACTTGCCGCGCCTGATGGCGGAATAGTCATCTTGCAACCAAGCGGGCGGGACTTAGCCCGTCCGCACGGCTGCGCTATTGTAGCGCAAACCGTCGCTTTCGTCAAGCGCACTCTCAGCCAACTTAGTCAACCGCACTTGTGCAAAATGGCAATCTTCGCTATTATAGAGCCTGGGAGGACAAAGGAAATGAATACAACCAAAATTATCGTCAACCCGTATGCGGGCCGCTGGAAAGCCAAGGCAGCCATTCCCGACATCGAGCGGGTGTGCCAGAAGATCGGCCTGGACTACGAATTGGTCGCCACCGAGGGGCCAAACCACGGTATCGAACTGGCGCGGGAGGCGGCGCTGGCGGGCTTCTCCCCCATCGTCTCCGCTGGTGGCGACGGGAGCATCAGCGAGGTGGTCAACGGCCTGATGCAGGCCGCTGGCGCTTGCGCTGAGCATAGCCGAAGCGATGGAATGGTCGGCCCGCTGGGTGTCATCCCCCTCGGCTCGGCCGACGATTTCACCGACATGCTCGGCCTGGAGAAGGAGATCGAAGCAGCCTGCCGGGTCATCCTGGCGGGACACACGCGTATCGTTGACGTGGGGTGCGTCAACGGCCGCTATTTCGACAACAACTCGGCGGTCGGGCTGGAGCCGATGGTGACCATCACCGAGAGGGCGATGAAGCGGATCAAGGGCACGCCGCGCTACATCGTGGCCGCGCTCAAGACTATTCTCCGTCACAAGCCCTGGCACATGCGGCTTGCCTGGGATGATGGGGAATACGAGGGGCCGGTCGCGCTGGTCTCCGTGGGCAACACCCGCCGCACCGGAGGTGCGTTCTTGATGACGCCCCGCGCCGAGATGGACGACGGCTACCTGGACTTCATATTTGGCGTGAAGTTGGGACGGCTCCAGTTGCTGCGTCTGCTGCCCAAGACCTTCGACGGCAGTCACGTCGAGGACCCGCATGTGCACTATGCTCGCACCACCCGCCTGACGATCGAGTGCGATCCGCCCACCCCCATCCAGGCCGACGGCGAACTGTTCGAGTTATCTGCGACCCACGTCGAATACACGATCCTGCCGGGCCGGCTGCAGGTGATCGTGCCTGCATCAGGGGAGAACACGGATTCCGGGACAGCAGCGGATATGAGATGATGTAGGTGCAACGCACTTGTTTCTTGCCACTTCAGCGATTTCGTCCAGCAGCCTGCCACGAGTACTCGCAGTGGATTGCACCGTAGAGCAGGCAGATTTGTAGCAACAGTGCGTTGCACCTGAGAAACGCAGGGACGGTGTGATGTAACTTTGTGCTGTCCAGTCTTCAGGGAGCGATATTCACATTCAGTGCTGCCACGACGTTCTGGATACGATTGATAATCGTGGTCGAGTCGGAGCCAGCAAAGAGTAGCCCGATGACGCGGTCACTTTCATCCAGCACCGCAGACCCTGAATCGCCACCAGAACTCATAGCCCCCGCCATCAACTGGTCGGTGAAGGTGGCCGTCTTCCCCGCGCCATAACTTACCTGCACTGTCGCATCTATCTGCGTGATCTCACCGCTGGTCAAGGCTGTGGTGCGCCCGCTCTTGCGAATCGCCAGACCCAGAGTCCCTTCGCCAATCCCCTGGGGCTCCCCGATCTCAAGAATCCGCTTCTCCACGAGGTCGGCAGAAATGGGTCTGGCAATGGCAGCGTCCACCAGATTCATCTCGGGGTTCTCTTGGAAAGCCTGAAGGCGATGCTGGGAACCTACAAGTCCTGCCATCCAGTTGAGGATTGCAGCCATCCCGGTGGCAATCGGGCAGGTGGGGATGGAAGTGCCGAAGTTGATGGGCACAAACTCTTCCAGGATGGCGATCTGGTCCTCAATGGTACCACCGTCGTGTGGCCCTGGCTGCAGGATCAGATCCCCGGGCTGGGCCTGATTTGAATTGGCCAGCACGTGGTTATTGCTCAGGATGTAGATCTGGTCTCCTCTGCTCACCAGACAGCCAAGCGTGCCCGCTGTAATGTCAACGTGCCCACAGGAGACGCCCCCTGGCGCTGGTCGCCACTTGATGGTGTGGTCTTGCAGAGCCCGGATCACCCCCGTCTCTTGCACATCAGTCTTGATCCCCTCCAGGACCTGAGGGACGAGATCGGCGGGTGCCAGTTCTGCTTTGAGTACCTTCTTAGCGACCGAGACGATCACACACAGTTCGTCGGTCCTGACCCCGCCAACCTCTTTGTAGCCGACGCCACAGGCCACCACGTTGCTCTTGCTCAGCAAAGGGCCAGCCTGTTGCGCCTTGATGCGTCTGACTTCCTCTATGGCCATCTGATACCTCCTCTCTGATTCGATTTGTGTGAATGCTCATATTCAGGGCACTCCCACCGCTTTGGGTGTCTTGAACAGTATAGCCTAACCTTGCGCAGAAGTCAAAACTTATACCCGCTAGCCAAGCAACAGAAGACCGCCCCGACCGTGCAGGGCGGGGCGGTTGTGCAGCGGTCACGTATGGACCATTATAACCGGGTCAATAACAGTGGGGGCTTTTCTGCGTGCTGTCAACGGATTTTGAGAACGGATTGAACGGATTATGGCCAAGTGGGAGTTCTGCATAAAAACACTACAACGAATGGAGAAATAAACGAATGAGTGCTCTTGGGACAAAGTCTGTGTGGTCCAAATTCGCTCCATTCTAAATTCGTTGTTGTGTTTCCTGGCAAAGAACTCTCGACAAGTCTCAGCGCCCGTGTGGGCTCTGGGGTCTTTTCTACTGGTGTAACGTACACACTCAGTATGCCAAACATCCCCACAAAGGACAAACCAGCCGCCACCGCCGCAAATCACCCCAACCGTGCAGGCCGGGGCGGTCGTTTCGCCGTTACTCACGCGCCGGCTTGCGCAGGCGGGCGGGGCGGTGTACAATCTGGGGCCGGAAAACGCCCAACACGGTTGGGCTCCTACCCTTTTCCGAGAAATCTCAGCGTAGTATGAGGAGGAGAACTCCGTATGAAAACCTATCGAAAAGAGTTATGGTTCAACGTTCCTGGGCGTCGGGCGTTCATTAACATCACGCCCAAGGTCGAAGCGTGTTTGCGTGAAAGCGGTATCCTTGAGGGACTGGCTTTGGTCAACGCTATGCACATCACTGCTTCGGTCTTCATTAACGACGATGAGCGTGGACTGCACCGGGACTATGAGGATTGGCTGGAGCAACTGGCCCCCCACGAGCCCACCAGCCGCTACCGCCACAACCGAACCGGCGAGGATAATGCCGACGCCCACCTGAAGAGACAGGTTATGGGTCGTGAGGTCGTCGTGGCGGTCACGGATGGTCGTCTGGACTTCGGCCCGTGGGAACAGATTTTTTATGGTGAGTTCGATGGCGGTCGGAGGAAGCGCGTCCTGGTCAAGATCATCGGCGAGTAGTAAGCGCAAATCCGCCCCAACCGTGTAGGTCAGGGCGGTCGTTTCGCCGTCACTTAAGCATGGGCTTACGTGGGCGAGTGGTCAACACGCGGTTGCTTGCTGTAGGGTGTTCATCAGTACCGTTTCTGGTTTGTAGACGACTATCTTGCGTTTGCCGCAAAGTGGGCATTCATAAATTGCCATCTCAGGAGTGAGCCAGGTGCCGCCCTTGTATTCGACGGCCTCCATTCTTGTGGAGCAATGTGAACACGAACAACGAAAATTCATCGTCATCAGTTGCTCTTCGTGACTGTCCACGTCAAAACCTCCTTCTTCGGCTAACTCGGAACTACTGGCTTCAGCGAGCCGTCAGGTGTTTTCCCTTGGTCCTATGCAGGTGCGGTGTGGAATCCATTCTAACTAACGGCGGTATAACGCAGGTGAAAGTAAGACAAGAAAACAATGAAAATCCGTTGCCCGAGGAGGCGGCGACTCAGCGCCATCGCCGCAAGCCAAACATGGAACCGCCTCAACCGGGCAGGTCGGAGCGGTCGTTCTGTGGTCACTCACGCGGAGGCTTGCGTAGGAGGGCAGGATAGTATACAATCAGCATGAGGCCGTGAACGGGCGGAGGGCAGCACCAGGCGGGGGTGGCGGGGGCGAAGGTGTTGTAGGGGGAGGCGTGAAGTGTGAAGCGTGAAACGGGATGCGTGAGGTGGCTCTTGCATCTGGCCTGTAGTATGCGTATAATGGCGGCACGACACAATCTCAGGAGGCTAGGATGGCCAGCGGCGATCCCATAGGCACGCGGCTGGGCGAGTACGAAATCCTCGACGAGAGCGGTAATCATCGCTTCACACGGGCTATTGCTGCTGCCGGACGCTTTCACTCCGGGCAATCCGATGTCTCAACCGAACACGATCATTATCTGGCAGAGACATACGACCGGCACTTTCCTGAGCAGGGATTCGAGCACATTCCATAGCGCGGCCTCCAGCCGCAATCAACGTGGGACAAGATGCCATCTTGTCCTACAAATTCTCGCGGACAACGCAAATGCTGTAGGGTGTTCTATAACATCCAAGGGAGAACGAGATGAACCAGACCAAACAACAAACGGATATGCTCCAGGAGCAGATCAATCGCCGCCGTAAGCGTGGCAAGGAAGAACTCGTCAAAATCGTCAACCAGGGCCGGCACCCGGTCTACAGCGCCTTTGAGGTGGGTTCTACGTCCGAACGAGTCTATACCGTCCAGATTCGCTCGCTCACCGAGCGGCTCAACACCTGCACCTGTCCCGATTATCGCACCAACACTATCGGCACGTGCAAGCACATCGAAGGTGTGCTGATTAACCTGGCAAAAGAGTTCGCTGACCAGTGGGAGGAGTTCATCACCCAGGCCCCGCCCACTGCCCAGATGTACGTCCACCACGCTGAGCGAACCACCGTCCGCGTCACTTTGCCTTTCCCGAAACGCAAGAGGCTATACTCATTGCTGACCCGTTACTTCGACGCCGAAGGGGTCTTGCAGGGCAAGGTCACGCAGAGCCTGCCCGCGCTGCTCAGCGAACTGAACCGATCGCCGGCCCGCGACCGCGAGCAGATTCACGTGGACCAGGCTGTACACGACTACTTGAAGAATCAACGGGACGTCGAGGCAGTTCAACAACAGAGGCGCTGGTTCCTCGACCAGGTGGAGCAGGGCAACCGCTCGCTCAACGTCCTCTCGACGCCGCTCTATGGCTACCAGGAAGAGGGCGTGCTCCACCTGACCTTTAGCCAGCGCATGCTACTGGCCGACGACATGGGCCTGGGCAAGACGGTGCAGGCTATCGCCGCCGCTGCCCTGCTCAAGCAACTGCGCGATATCCAGCACGTGCTGATCGTCTGCCCCGCCTCGCTCAAGCACCAGTGGGCGCGCGAAATCCGTCGCTTCACCTCGCTGTCCGTCCAGGTCATCGAGGGCAACCCAATTCAGCGCCGCAGTCTTTATCGAGACCTCCAGTTCTTCAACACCATCAACTATGAACTGGTGCGCTTCGACGAGGAGGAGATCGCCCGGCGGGAGTTCGACCTGGTGATCCTCGACGAAGCGCAGAGGATCAAGAACTGGCGCACCAAGACGGCGGACAAGGTCAAGCGACTGCACAGTCCCTACGCCTTCGTCCTGACCGGCACCCCGCTGGAAAACCGGCTGGACGAACTCTACTCGGTCTTTCAGTTCATTGACCCCACCATCCTCGGCCCCCTGTGGCGCTTCAACCAACGCTACTACGATACCGAACGGCGGCCCTCCGGTTCCTACAAGGTGCTGGGCTACAAGAACCTGGACGAATTGCGCCACCGCATCGCGCCTTACGTCCTGCGCCGCGTGCGCGAGGAGGTGCTGCTCGACCTGCCGGAGCGTATTGACAGCAACTTCTTCGTCGAGATGACCGATCCCCAGTGGACTGCTTATGCTGAATACGAGCGACGAGTCGCCCAGTTGATGGCGCGAGCACGCCGGCGCCCGCTCACGCCGAAGGAGCACAAGATTCTTCTGGGCTCTCTGGTCAAAATGCGCCTGATCTGCAACGCCCTGGCGCTCCACGATCCAGAGATCAAACCCCAGGACTGCGAGAAGACTGCTCCCAAACTGCGCGAGTTGCGCGAGATTCTCGGCGAGGAAGTCGCCAGCAACGGGCGCAAGGCTATCATCTTCAGCCAGTGGACGCGGATGCTCGATCTGACCGAGCCGGCGCTGGAGAGGCTCAAACTGGGCTGGGTCAAACTGACCGGCGGCGTGCCCTCCAAGAAGCGCGGTGCGCTCATTGAACGGTTCTTCGAGGACCCCCAGTGCAAAGTGTTCCTCTCGACCGACGCCGGTGGCGTGGGATTGAACCTGCAGGCCGCCAGCATGGTCGTCAACCTCGACCTGCCCTGGAACCCGGCTGTGCTTGCCCAACGCATCGCCCGCGCGCACCGTCACGGCCAGGCGCACACCGTCAACGTCGTCAACCTGATCGCCAAAGGCACGATCGAGGAGCGCATGCTAGACACGCTGGCCGCCAAGCGGGCCGTCTTCGACGCAGCGTTCAACGAGGATAGCACCGTCACCGACCTCTCGTTCAAGGACGCGGGCCAGGGTGTCTTGCAGCGGCTCGAAGTGCTGCTGGGTGCGCGGGAGGCGATCAGGCCGGAACTGGTGCTCGAACCGACCGCAGTTGAGGCAAAACCAGAGGCCGTGCCTGCGCCCACGTTGCAGGGCTTCGCCGACCTGCTGGTGGGGCGCTACCCGGGCCGTATCCTCCTGGTGCGACAGGCTCCGCAACTCCCCTCCGCTCCCGCCGCCTGCCACGAGAGTACTCTCGCAGTGGATGGGAACGTCCTCGTCGTCGTGGATCGCGGACCGGCCAAACTGCGCTCCAAGGTCGAAACGTTACTCAACGAACACTACGGCGACTTCCCAACGCCGGGCCTGTTGCTGATGGAGCAAGAGGGCTACCGGGCGCTCTCCGCGCTCACCGGCGGGGTGATGGAGCAGACGGCCGGGCTCGCTCCCGTCTACCAGGCCCCGGCCATCCCTGCACCGGCCCGCGACGACGAGCGCAAGGCATTGGAGAGGCGGCTGCGCCGCGCCAACAAGGGGTTCGACACGGCGGATAAGCGGCTCAAACTGGCGTCCGTTGTGTTGGAGGGTGGCTTTCCGGAGGAGGTGATGCGCCCGGTGCGCCAAGCCCTCGCCTGGTCGCTCAACGCGCACCTGTCCCTCTTTAAAGAGCGTACCCCCGACGACAAACTGCCCTCCCCGCGCCTGGTGGAGGCGGAACTGGTTGCCCCCGGCCGCGTCCCCACCGGCATGGCCGCTCGCGTGGACCGTGTCCGCGCGCTCACCGCTCCACCGGCGGAGGACGAAGCGGCGGCCCCGCCCCCCAGCGGCGAGGCCGCCGAGGGGTTCATCACCACCGTGCAGGGACTGATTGACCTGGGGCGGGAGTTGGTCGCGCAAGAGGGGCGGTAGGTAGGGTAGGGTTAGTTGGTTGGTTGGTTAGTTGGTTAGTTGGTTAGTTGTAACCCCGCAACGCCAGATATTGTGGTATAATAATGAGTGTGGCATCCAACTAAACAGGAGAGTGAGGAAGCCCTCCGTGGGTTTCGGTGTCGGAGGAAGGAGGGGTGCAGCGTGACTATCTGCCACTCGTTGAACTCCCTGTATCTACCAGACTATTGGCGCGCCAACAGGGGCCTGGCCCTCGTCTTGGCGCGTCTTTGCTTTCCCGCCAGAAATCCTGGTGTGACTAGGGCGATTCACCCTTTAGTGCAATCAAGAAAGGAGTAGAACTATGAAAGCGCAACAGTTAACCCTGTCAAGATTCGTCGTGTTCATCGCTCTGCTACTGGTTCTTGTGCCTGGCGTTGCTGTGCTTGCGGTGGCTCAATCGCAGCCAGTTGACCCAGCCACGCCTGAAATGCTCGTTGAGAACACCAGTCGGTTTGACGCAAGTGCCCGCTTGCGCGGACACGCCGGGAGCGATAGTACGGTGGTTCAGGTCGCCGTGCTGCAAGACACGTATAGCCTCCAAAGTGGAAGTGTGACCAAGACGGTCACCCCCACGGGTCAGGTAAGACATGGTGACGAACTCACCTACACTCTGGTCATCTCGGCCGCGCCCGGCGTACAGTTGGGGCTTTATGACCCGCTAACAACTACGACCTTCACACGTTTTGTGGAGCGGCCCACCACAAGCGTCATCACACATGCCAGCGGCATCATCACAGGCACACTGACGGTAACACCCACCAACCAGGTGACGGTCCGCTTTGTCGTACAGGCGGGTGGTTCTGGCACGGCGGCGCTTCCAGCCGACATCACAAACCATGCCTGCATCTATCTCGCCGGTGGGACGCTGGGTGGCTGCGCCTGGTCAAATGAGGTGACTAATCCTCTCGTCCGCAGCGTCTATCTGCCCCTCATTCTGCGCGGCTACACGCCGGTACGGGCAGATTTCACAGCCTGGCCCACCTCTGGCGTGGCTCCGCTGACAGTGGTTTTCACCAATACTTCGGCCGGGGGCTACACCGCCAGCCTATGGAACTTCGGCGATGGTTCGACTGCGCTCACCACAGGCGGCATCACCAGCACGCAAATCAGCCCGACCCACACCTACACAGAGACAGGATCATACACCGTCACCCTGGCCGTCAGTGGGCTGGGTGAGATGGATACACTGGTCCGCCCCAATTACGTCACTGTGTCCGCTGCCGTCCCACCAGTAGTTCCCAGCCATCTGCAGGCCACGCCCATCAGTTGGAGCCAGATCCGGTTGGACTGGCAGGATAATTCATCCAACGAAACCGGCTTTACCATCTATGATGGGGCTACCTGGGTGGCGAACGTCGAGGCCAACACGGTCTCATACACAGTCGGAGGCCTGGCGCCCGAGTCTTACTATTGCTTCCATATCTATGCCTTCAACGGCTACGGCAACTCACCCTGGAGCGATTGGGCTTGCGCCACTACCTTCTTGTGTGCTGAGGGGATTACCAACGGCGGCTTTGAGTACGACGGTGACTGGGAACTCATTACCACGCCGTATCCTGCCGGCTACACCACGGCGACCGTCCACAGCGGCAACCGCTCCATGCGCGTGGGCATCGTCGAACCTGCTGACGATCTCTACAGTCACTCCATTGCTCAGCAAACAGTGACCATCCCCGCCGACGCCATCAGCGTCACGCTGCGCTTCTGGCTGTATCCAATGACCGGAGAGTCCCCAGCCAACCTGACCCCCCTTGCACGTCCATTGGCCGCTACCATCCAGGAAGCCGTCCTGGCAAGCGCCAGGCAGTACGTCCTGGTCCTCAATGAGTATGACCAGTGGATCAACACACTGGTCTGGCAGCGAACGAACGGTCAACAATGGGCGTCCCACCAGTTTGACCTGGGGGTCTACGCCGGTAAGACCATCAGACTGCAATTTGGCGCCTACAACGACGGCTGGGGCGGCGTCACGGCCATGTATGTGGATGATGTCTCGCTGGAGATCTGCCCCTCCGCCACCGGTGCGTGGCTGAGGTCGGGGCGATTTGGAATCGGCGTTTCGAACGCCTGGATTGGATTGAACCAGTCATCAGAGGAGGAAGTGAAATGAACGCACATGAGACGGATTTCAAGTTTCGTGGGTCCGGGGCGATGTCCGGGCTGTGGGCCAGGCGCGCCCAGATTGGTCGCGCACTGCTCAGACAATGGGCCCCCAGGGTCGGCAGTGTCGTGCTGGCATTGGTGCTGGCAGGCGCGGTGACAGGGCTAGCGGCTGGCAGTGGGCGGACCCCAGATCGGCTCGTTGCATCCTCGCCACTCCCTACGCCCACTCCCGATGGGTTCTACTATACGGTGCGCCCTGGTGACACCCTGTACAGCATTGCCCGGCGCTTCGGAACCACCGCCCAGGCTATCGTCCAGGCCAACGGCATCGTCAACCCCAACCAGATTTTCTCCGGACAGGTGTTCTGGATACCCTCTGGCAGCGGAGGGCCGACCGGCCCGACCACCTACTACATCGTCCAAAGAGGCGACACGCTCTATTCCATTGCCCGGCGCTTCGGGACGACTTACCAGGCATTGGCAGCCCTGAATGGTCTGCGCTATCCCTACACCATCTACGTTGGGCAGCGGCTTTTCGTCTCCGGTTCCGGCACGCCGTGGCCGCCACCTTCACAAACGGTCTATGTCGTCCAACGAGGTGACACGCTCTGGTCTATTGCCCTGCGTTTCGGCACCACGCCCTGGGCTATCGCCGCTGCCAACGGTTTGCGGAATCTAAACACCATCTACGTTGGACAGCGGCTAATCATCCCGTAGGATTAGTACTCACCCTCCCGCAGGTTTTGACGGGTTTTCAACGCAAAAGCACATCCCAACGGCTATGCAAGCCTGCGAGTACAACAAATCGCAACCTGCGGGAGGGTAGTCTGAGTAGTAACGGCAACGGTGGCATAGGATATGATTGAGAGACCAGATGGCTCTGTTCGGCTTACAGGCTACAGTCTGCTACCTCTTCTCCTGGGGTTGGGGCTGGCTGCCCTGGTGCTGGCCGCGCCGGCGCTGGGCCAGCGCCAGGACCTGCCCGCCCTGGTCCGAATTGACCTGAGGGGGCCAGA
>JAUWNP010000059.1 GCA_030612585.1 Anaerolineae bacterium | reverse complement strand
ATTATCCTCAACCAGCGGGACGTCCGTGTCCCTGTGGATGACGGTGAACCGTGGCGGCTGCTGTTTACCTACCATCTGGATACTTCGTCGTCCTCTGCGCAATTCAAATGACGCACTATGGAGCTGAAAAATCATTTATGAGATCCGCAATGTCTATGTAACCTCTCCAACTTATGAGCGGGCTCAAAAAGCTTTGGCTGAAAAACACGCGCTCGTCCTCTGGGGACAGGCCCACTGGGGCAAGTGGACCACCGCTCTTCATCTGCTTTCGGCGTTGCACGCTG
Organism: Anaerolineae bacterium; assembly: GCA_030612585.1. The sequence goes on along the minus strand of JAUWNP010000059.1, from coordinate 22,839 downwards.
AGGAAATCTTCGAGATTAACCCGGACGTAAAACTGGAGAAACTGCGTTCATCTGAGCTTGAGTCAAAACGGGGGTACGTGATTGACACCCTTGCGCCCGATAGTGCAGAAAAACTCAACGCTTCTGTTCTCAACCATCTAAGCAGAAGACTGAAGAAGCTACACAGCCATCTGGTGGTCACTGTAGACAGCCGGGTTTCTCTTGCCAAAGAAGCTCTGAGTGACTATCTGGTGATCTGGAGCGACGTGCCGGATCGCGCCCAATTGCTGGAGCAGCACCTGGCCTGGTACCTCACCGACAAGGACATGCTCGCCAGAGCCCGCGAACTGAGTCAAGCCGACGCTGTGCAGCAACTTTTGAGCACCCACTTGCTGCCTGGAGAGATAGACCGCTTGGCGGAACTGCTGGCCGGGGTGGCTCGCAGTGAGCTTAAGCTGGAAGAGGCCCTGGCTCGCTTTGAGGCTCGCGCCCGGGAGCAAGTGGAAGTCTGGTTCGAGACCCATGTAGACTTGGAAGAGCGTACCTTTATGCTCTCTCTGGCTGTCTTTAACGGCGCCAACTATCAAGCTGTGGTCGAGGCTGATGAACGCCTGCAATCACTGATTAAGCCGCCGCCAGCGGAAGATGAATCGCCGGTCCCCGACTCGGTCTTCGGCAGCACGCGCAGCCAACGGGTGAAAGAGGCTTGTGCTCACCTGGTTCAGGGGTACGAAGAAGCAGAGTTCGGCCGCAGCCCGGTGGAGCTTATCGTGCTGGATAATCCTACCTTTCAACCCGCCGTCCTGCGCTACGCCTGGCACGAGTACGACCGCTTGCGCAGGCCCTTGCTCGACTGGCTCCGGGATTTGGGGTTTCATCCCAGCTTTAACGTGCGCGCCAGGGCAGCGGCGGCTGTTGGCGAGCTGAGTAAGTACAACTTTGGCTATGTGCGGGGGGAAGTATTGCTACCCTGGGCCAACCACCAGAATAGCCGGGCGCGGGCGGCAGCCGCCTTGGCCCTGGGTATCCCGGCCTGGGAGGGAGAGTTTGCGCCACAAGTTCTGGGTCTACTGCACCATTGGGCCACCCTTCGTAACAACTGGCGACTGTGCTGGACGGCAGCCGCAGCTTACGGCGGACTCGTCGGCCTGCGCTTTCCTGATACTGCTTTGCGAGATTTCCACGCCATCGCTCATGCTGAAGACTTGCGCCTTTTTGGGGTGCTGAGTCGCAGTGTGGCTAACCTGTTTGAATCTGGCCGGCTGGTGCCCGACTACTACCTCAAAGTGCTCGATGCGTTGATCGCGTGGACGGCCGATCCGAAAGCCAGGATTGTCACCTTAACCGGTCTGCTCATCTTTCTGGAACTGGCGCTGGAAGCCAGGGTTGAGGCTGAGCCAGAGGGAGGAGCATGGCCCACACTGCTGTGGCTGGCGCGAGAGGACGAAGCGTATCGAGATAGAGTGACATCTCTGTGGCGCTGTGCCTTGAATACCAAATCGGTGCGCAAACCTGCTTTGGAGGCACTGCACCAGTGGCTGTTAACGGTGGATGACGATACTCGTCTATATCTCCCTGTTGAGCAGGTCATTGTAACACTGGCAACGCGAGGAACCGAGCGCGAGAAAGAGCGGTTACGCTTTTACCTGGATCGCTGGGCATCGCATCCAAGGGAAAAATCTGAATCTGCTGCCAAAGTTCTGTCGGTATTGAACAACAGCTAAAAAGGAGGCTAGAAGATGGCAGACACGTACAATCCTATTATCGGCAAAGAGGAAGTTCCCCGCTTGCGCCTTTTCCAACCGCGCCCAACCCCGGAGCCCGGTGTGGCTCTTGTTCTCTTTCGAGAAGGGCAGCCGTTGGTCACGCTCTGGCCAGGGGATCGGCTAACGGCTGGTGAAGTCAGGTGGGGTAACTACAAAACCGTCTACAAGATAGACGTTACCGAATACTCGTTTAGTTTCAATTGCGCCCTTCCCTGTGAGAGTGATGCCTTCGACTTTCAAGCCAAGGTCCAGGTAACTTGTTCTGTGGACGATCCGGTCATCATTGTGCAACGCAACGTCACCGATGCCCGTGCAGTGCTAGAACCATTGATTATCGGTACAATGCGCAACATCAGCCGTGACTATGATGTAGAGGAAAGCGCTGCTGCTGAAAGGGCTATTATCCAGGCTGTGGAAAGCGAAGCATATAATGTGGCTCTCAAACTCAATCGCTTTATGGTCAAGTTGAGCCTGGAAGAGGATGCCCGTGCCCATATTCGGAGACTGAGGCAAATCGAGCGCGATAAGGAACGTGAGAGAAGAGAGGCCGAGTTAGAAAAGCTACGTGACGAGCTGACAATCGAGCGGATGAGGATGAAAATGGACTTCTATAGTCCGCTTATCAAGGAAGGTCACTGGCAGTTGTTGGCGTTGCAACTCACGAATCATCCCGAAGACGTGGCAACAGTGGCACAGCTGCTAAGCCAACAGCGTCAGGTCGAGATGGACCGCCAGTTGAAGGCCTTGAAGATCATGCTGGAAGAAGATGCACTAGAGACTTTCCACGTAGAGGAAGCCGGCAAACGTGTTTTGCAACGCTTTGTGGAGAGCTTTGGGCCGGAGCTGGAAACCAGGGCATTGGGCGAAGCCGAAGAGCGGAAAGCTCTACCGGCGGAAGGGGAGACAAAGGTCGCCGAGCCCGAGACCGAGGGGGTGGAGACGGAGGGCGGTACGGAAGAGGATGAATAGGTAATAGGTCGCAAATAACTTATACTTGGCCAGGAGGAGGATGTCATGATCAAACTGTTGCAAGATGCCATCAGAGTCATCTGGGAAATCTTGCTTCCAGTGCCAATGCCGTGGCGTGCTGGACTTATCGTTCTCGTCATTGTGTTGTTCCTCTACTGGTCAGTGTGGCGGTCATTTCCATGGCTGATTGAAAAACTGGCTCGCCTCTTGTTATTCCTGGCAGAGGGCATTACATCGCTCTTGCTTCTGCCTGAATACTGGATAACCAAACTGCTTCGACAAAGTGGTCGCCGACCTTTGCCCGGCTCATACGCCTTCGGTGATGTATTGCAGGGGGTAGTCAGTCTCATTCATACTGGAATCACCAAATTGGCTGATGCCTTTGAGGGACGATGGCGTCTGTCCAAGTGGTGGGTAGTCTTGATTCTCGCTACTCCCATCTTGTTATGGTATGTGCGACCTTCCTTGGGTGAAACCACTGTTGCTAACTACATTGATCGCGGGGTGGCTTGGTGGTATTCGCTTGAAGGATGGGCTTTGACTGGCGAATGGGTATCCCCAATCCACGTTGTCCCGACCATCAGTCCAGGGGCAACTTCACCTGCACCTTCTGGTAGCACAGTTACACCCAGACCAACTACTACCCCTGGAGTGAGAGTTACTCCCTCATCGGGACCAACCCGGACTTGCACTGCGACACCTACCTACACAATCTATACAGTGCAGCCAGGCGACTCTCTGAGCAAAATCGCCAAGAAGTTCGGAGTGTCGGTGGAAGACATTGTTGAAGCCAATCGAGAGAAATATCCATCTCTGGTTACAGATCGAGCCAACATCGAAGTTGGTTGGGAGTTACTGGTTCCCAGACAGGAGTAATGCATCGTGACAGTTCAGGTTAGCTTTCATACCCTTCTCATCGGCGTCGGCGACTACAACCATCCCCGTTTCGCTAGCCTACCTGCCACTGTGCGTGACGCTCAGGCCATCGCTGCCGTCCTCACTGACCCAGCCCGCTGTGGCTACCCACCCGGCAACGTGCAAGTACTGATCGGCGAGCGGGCCACCACCGCCAACGTCCGCGCGGCCCTCAAAACGCTCGCCGAATCTACGACTCCCGAATCTATGCCCTTCGTCTACTTCTCCGGCCACGGCGGGCGCGCGTTAGAAAACGGCGCCTGGCGTGCTTACCTCTGTCCCCGCGAAGCCGACCCTGATAATCTGGCCCACACCGCCATCCCTGGCGACGAGTTCAGCGGCCTGCTGGCCGCCATCCCCGCCCGCAGACTGCTGGTGATGCTGGATGCCTGCCACGCGGCTGGTTCGGTGGAATTGAAGGCCCCCGATGGAACCATCGTGTGGAAGGCCGGCCTGCCCGATGACTACTACGAAGCCCTCAGCCAGGGCAGCGGGCGCGTCGTCATCGCCTCATCGAAGGAAGACCAGTTTTCCTACGTCCGGCCACAGGACGACCTGAGCCTGTTCACCCACCACCTGCGCGAGGCGCTCGGCGGCAAGGCCGCCGTGCGCGGCGATGGGCTGATCCACGTCCTCGACGTCTTCCATTACGTCAACGAGGCAGTGCATGCCGACGAGCCCAAGCAGACGCCCATCCTCAAGGTCAAGGACCTGGACCTGAACTTCTCCATCGCCCTTGCGCTGGGTGGCAAGGTGGCCGGCCCCGCCATCAGCATAACACCTATCGCCGACATCCGCGAGCGTGTCGTGCGTGACCCCATCGCCGGAGCAAAGGCGCTGAGCGATTGCCTGGCGGCACGGCCTGAGTGGGCAGCGAAGCGCAACGAGGTAGACCTCAAACGCGCCGATCTGGAACGCATCCAGCACGATCTGGACCTCTTCGGCCCCAACCCCAGCGACCAGGCCGCGAAGAACCGCGCTGTGTTCTTTCTGCTACGCGTGTGCCTGGAACTGGAGCGACCAGAGCGGTAAACCATGCTTCAGGTCAACAGTCTTTCCAAAGCCTACGGTGACGACGTGATCCTGGAAAACGTCTCTTTCGTCGTCAACCCCGGCGAGCGGGTGGGGCTCGTCGGTCCCAATGGCTGCGGCAAGACGACGTTGCTGCGGATCATCGTCGGCCAGGAGCAGCCGGATGGGGGCAGTGTGCGCTTTTCGCCTGCCGATGTGACCGTCGGCTACCTGGCGCAGGCGTTGGAATTTGAGCCCGGCGCGACCGTCGGCGACGTGATGCGCCAGGCCGTGGAGGGTTTGCGCGAGGCCGAGCGGCAGGTAGAGGCACTAGCCCAGAAGATAGCCGCCGCCCAGGGCGACGAGTTACTCCATCTGATGGAGGAATACGGCGATACATTGGCTCGCCTGGAGGCTGCTGGCGGCTACGGACTGTCCCACGACATAAACGCTGTCCTGGCCGGGCTGGGGCTTGACGCCGTGGGCCAGGACACGCCGGTGGACATTCTCAGCGGCGGGCAAAAGACGCGTCTCGGCCTGGCGCGATTGCTGCAGACCCGGCCCCGGCTCTTGCTGCTCGACGAGCCGACCAACCACCTGGACATCGAGGCCCTGGAGTGGCTGGAAGGCTTTCTGGCCGGTTACGACGGCGCTGTGCTCGTCGTCTCCCACGACCGCACGCTGCTCGACCGCACCGTGCACACGATCCTGGAACTAAACCCGCTCAGCCACACCGTCACGGCCTACCCCGGCAACTACAGTGACTACTGGCGGACCAAAGAGCGAGAACGAGGAAAACAGTGGGCGGCCTACAAAGACCAACAGGAACGTTTCGCCCGCATGGAGGCCGATGTGCGGGGGTTGGCGGGACACGCCCGGGGGATTGAGCGAGAGACGACCCACTATCACTATCGTAAGATCGCCAAGGGTTTGGCCCGGCGGGCGGTGGTGCAGAAGCGGCGGCTGGAGCGGCTGCTCGCATCGGGGGAGCGGGTCGAAAAGCCAAAACGCACCTGGGAGATGAAACTGACCTTTGACGAGACGCCGGCCAGTGGCAAGGACGTGCTGCTGTTGGAGGACCTGGCGCTGGGCTATGGTGACGAGCCGCTTTTTTCTGGCGTGGACCTGACGCTGCGGCGGGGCGAGCGTATCGCGCTGGTGGGCCCCAACGGCAGCGGCAAGACGACGCTGCTGCGCGGTGTCGTGGGGCAGGTGGCGGTACTGGCCGGGCGGATGCGGCTGGGCGCGGGCGTCGTCGTGGGCTACTATTCTCAGGAGCAGGAGGGGCTGGATGAGGCGAACGATGCCTTTGAGGAGATCCGCCGGGTGGCCTCTATGGGCGAGACCGAGGTGCGCAGTTTTTTGCACTATTTTTTATTCAGCGGCGACGATGTTTTTGTGCCGGTGAGCAGCCTCAGCCTGGGTGAACGCGCGCGGCTGGCCCTGGCCAAACTGGTGGCCTCTGGCTGCAACCTTTTGCTGCTGGACGAGCCAATCAATCACCTGGACATCCCTTCGCGGGAGTGTTTTGAGCAAGGACTCTCCGCTTTCGAGGGCACGGTGCTGGTCGTCGTCCACGACCGCTATTTCATCGAGCGTTTTGCCACCGGGCTGTGGTCGGTGGAGGGGGGCACGATCCGCCGTTACATTGACCTGGAGGACCTGCGGCGGGGGCGTGATGCACGATGTGAAAAGGCACCGCCGTAAACAGGCGGTGGTGGGCTGACAGGCGGTGGTGGGCTGATTTTTGGCCTAGCCCTGGCTCTTCTAGGCCGGTGCCGATTGCAGTCTGTTGCAGTAATATGCCATTTATGGTATTATACCCGTATGGAATTCAGGCGGTTGGTAAAGATTGTGGACGATGAGCCGGTATTTGCAACGAGCCTTCTACTGGCCGGCGACGTGGATCCGGCGAACGTGCGGCGGCAGTTGTCGCGTTGGACAAAAGCCGGGCGTCTCTTCAAGTTGCGGCGCGGCCTGTACGCGCTGGCGCCTCCCTTCCAGAAAGTCAAACCCCATCCATTCCTCGTCGCTTGCCGCTTAGTGCGCGGCTCTTACGTCAGTTGCCAGTCGGCCCTGGCCCACTACGGTCTTATCCCGGAGCACGTGCCGGTAACGACCAGCGTCACGACGGCGCGGCCCGCCCGCTGGGACACACCGTTGGGCATCTACGAATTCCGCCACGTCAAAACCGAGATGCTGCGCGGCTACCGGCTGACCGAACTGAGCCCGGGGCAGCGAGCGTTCGTCGCCTCGCCGGAAAAGGCTCTGCTGGACTTGATTTATCTGCAGGCGGGTGGGGATGCGCCGGACTACCTGCGGGAATTGCGCCTGCAAAACCTGGATCGCCTGGACCTGGACGAACTACAGCGCCAGGCCGATCTCGCCCGCAGCCCTAAACTGCGGCGCGCGGCCGCGTCCGTGGCAGACCTGGCGCGCTTTGAACTGCCAGAGTACGAGGCATTATGAAAGAATACGTCGCCGAACTCGTCCGTGCCTGTCCCACGCCCGTCCACGGGCGAAACGTGGCGCGCGAGTACTTGCAGGCCAGGATGCTTGGCTGCCTCCAGCGCGCCGGGGCGATGATCCCACTCGCCTTCCAAGGCGGCACGGCACTGCGCTTTTTATACGCCAGTTCCCGCCACTCAGAAGACCTGGACTTCGCGCTGGAACGAGCCAGGACTTCGGCGAACTCAGTCGAGCCGTCACAATACGACTTGCGCACCTATCTGCGGGCTATTCGGGGGGAGTTGACTGCGGAGGGCTACGCTGTGGAACTCAAAGTGAGTGACCGGAGGGTCGTCCACAGCGCGTTCGTCCGTTTTGCCGGGTTGCTCTACGAGTTGGGTCTCTCGCCTCACCGGGACGAGGTGCTCTCGGTCAAGATCGAAGTTGACACGAACCCGCCCGCCGGGGCGGTGCTGACGACGACCGTTATCCGTCGCCACGTGACGCTTCATCTTCAGCATCACGACCGGGCGTCGCTGCTGGCCGGCAAACTGCACGCCATCTTGCAGCGGCCCTACCTCAAGGGGAGGGACGTCTACGACCTGCTGTGGTATCTCAGCGATCCCGACTGGCCCGCGCCCAATCTGATCCTGCTCAACAATGCTCTGCAACAGACGGGCTGGGCTGGTCTTCCTCTGACCGAACACAACTGGCGGGGGATGGCGCGCAACAGGCTGCAAACGCTGGCGTGGGACCAGGTCGTGGCCGACGTGCGACCGTTTCTGGAGCCGAGTGCCGATCTTGGTCTCTTGACCTTGGAGAATGTGGTGCGGGTGGTCGGATTATGATCAGACCTTACAGGTTTTTAGAAACCTGTCAGGTCTTGAAGAAGAGGTGCAAAATGAGACGTAAATCACGACGTAAACGCACGGGCAAAAGGCTTGACCAGGAGTCCTTCGCAGCCCACGTTGAGGCCGCCACGCGGCGGGCTGGCTTTACCGTCGAAAAACGGGAGGGACTTGACCTGTACGTCGTCCTACACGGCGAGCCGATGCGCTCCAACCTGAACACGGCTTACTCGGCCTACGAGATCTCTCCCCACCGCCTGGATGACATCGTGCAGGCGCACCTGGCGGCGCTCCGTAGCGTGCCCCCGCCCCCTCCACCGCCGACCGAAGAACAGGCCGCCGAGTCGCTGCTGCCTATGCTCAACCCGACCGGGTTTCTCGAAGAGGTAGAGCGGCGAGGAGGCCTGCCGCCGGTGCACCGGCCCTTCGTCGCCGGGTTGGTCATCACGTATGTGTTTGACTTTCCCCACCACCGTACTTACGTGAACGAGGATATGCTGGCGCGAATGACGAGTGCGCCAGATGCCACCTTCGACATGATCCACGAATACGCGCTGGAGAACCTGCGCCAGCGCACGACGAGCCGGGATTATGAGACGCACGGGCTGCACGACAAGACGATGGTTGTGTGCGAGACGCACGACGGGTACGCTGCCACGCGCGTCCTGTTGCCGGATCTGATGGCGAAGTGGGCCGGGCGCATCCCCGGCCGGATGTTGATCGGCGTCCCCAATCGCGATTTTCTGATCGCCTTCAGCAACCGCGACCCATCTCACGTGGCCGCCATCACCGGCCAGGTACGACGCGACGCAGTGCAGCGCGACCACCCGCTGTGCGCCGATTTGTTCGTTTGGCAGGACGGGAAGATAAGAGAATATCGCCTCAGACAATGACCAAATGACCAAATGACCAATGACCAAAGCCAGCGACACTCTCTCCAAGGATACTATCCCTTACACCGGGAACTAGACCTGCTCAAAGTGAGAGGCGTCTACGACGAAGAGGGTGGCGCGATGGTGGTCGGGTTCGGGGGGACTGCACGTGTCCCGGAGTATATCAATGACGGGCTGCACGTGCTGCTCCACGCCGATGAGCAGCGTGACGTTGCCCCGTCGCAGAAAGCCGCCGGTGCTAGCGACGCGAGTCACGCGGTGGCCGTGCGCTACTAGTTGGTCAGTCACTGGCCCGGCATCTACGTCACGGACGATGGCAATTATCAGTTTCATTTGAGCCTCGCTTTACAGTTGCTCAAAGTGCTCGACGTTGAGCACGTAAACGGTCGCACCACCTACCTCGGCCTCAATCATCACCGGCTGAATCTCGAGCATTGGGGCCTCGACGTGGGCTGGGATGAACCGCCGGCGGGCGTGGCAGCACTCGCGGATGTGTTCCAGCAGGCGTGGCAGGCGCGTTCGGTCGAGGCCGATGAGCAGCGAAATAGTAGCCTCATACAGGATGCCGCCGCTGGAGTCTATCTGGGTGACGTAGAAGCCGCCCTGGGTCAGCCTGTCCGTAAGTGCGCTGGCCTGGGCACGGGCGACGGTGGCGATAACCACTTGATTGACAGCATTTCGTGGTTTCATGCTTCCTCTGCCGTTGGTGCGTCTCACAGCAGCCGGGCGACGGCTTCGGCCAACAGCCCGGCGATAGGCGGCACGACGAAGGTGATGGCATAGCGGATGAGGGCTGGCCTGGCGTCAATCAGGGCCATCTCCACGGGCAACCGCGACACCGACCATAGCGCCCAGGCGGAGACGAACCCCACCACAGCGCCCAGGCTAGCCCCGCCCTGGTAGAGCGCGGCTATGAGGGGGAAGGTGGCGTACGGCGCGCCGGGCACCAACCCGCCGACCACGCAACCGATGAGAACACCTTTGCCCCCGGCTTCGGTGCCCAACCAGCGGGTGATCAGATCTCTGGGGATGAGCACCTGCGCCAGCCCGGCCACAACGAAGCCCAACAACAGCAGGGGCAGGTTGCGCCACAGCGTGCGCCCACCGGCCAGTAGCCCGGCCAGCGGCAGGTCGCGTCCCCGCCAGAAGGCGATAGCCAGCAGTATGACGGCCACTCCGGCCAGAATCAGGGTCGTGGTATCCACCGGCCTGCCCCCTTTGCGCTGTGAGTTCATACTGTAATTATAGCACGCCTCATAATCTGTGCAAGCGCGGTGCGCTGGTTTGCTGGTTGCGCGTCTCCCCGTCCATTTGGTACACTGGCCGTGCTGTGTTATAATCCCCACTTGGTGACTGCCTTTTCGTTTGCTATCCACCGACGACATATTTGAAAGGAAAGGAATCCGTTATGCCTCAAGTAATGCTTGCCCGTGTGACCTGTCCCGGGTGCCGCAATCCGTTCGAGACTCCTATAGAGCAAATCCTGGACGTCCGGGACGATCCCAGTGGCAAGATACGGGTGCTCAATGGCCTGGTCAACGTGGCCGCATGTCCCCACTGTGGAGTGCGCGGGGCGCTTAACCTGCCGTTTCTCTATCACGACCCCGATAATGAACTGGCGTTGCTTTACATGCCGCTGGAGGCTGGTCGGAGTGATCTTGAGCGCCAGCAGGCCATCGGCAAGTTGACTAGCACGGTGATGGACAGCCTCCCGCCTGAGGAGCGCAAGATGTATCTGCTGCAACCCCAGGTATTTCTCACGTTGGAGAACCTGGCGAACAAGATTCTTGAGGCGGACGGTGTTACCCCAGAGATGATCGAGCAGCAGAGGGCCAGGGTGGAACTACTGCAGCGGATGCTCGATAGCACCTCCGACGAAGTCTTGGAGGTGATGATCAAGGAGAACGACGCTTCCATTGATGCCGGTTTCTTCCGGCTGTTAGGAGTCAACCTGGAGATAGCACAAGCCGCAGGGCGAGCAGCCGATATGCGACAGATCCTGGCGGTGCGAGGCAAACTGCTGGAGTTGAGCAGTGAGGGACAGGTGGTCAGCGCGCGCGGTGAGATGGTGGAGGCACTGCGCACCCAACCGACCCGCGAGAAACTGCTGGACTTGCTTGTCCAGGCTCCCGATGAGCCCACGCGCGGATTACTGGTCACGCTCGGCCGGCCGCTATTGGACTATTCCTTCTTCCAGGCCCTCACAGCCCGCATCGAGTCGGCACCAGACGAGGCCGAGCAGGAACGTCTGAAAGGACTGCGGAAAGAGGTTCTAGACGTCCGGGACCGGCTCGACGAGGCGAACCGCGCACTATACGAGGCCCGTGCCGGACTCCTTCGGGATTTGTTGCTGAGCGACGACCGTGAAACGCTGGCCCGGCGTCTCCTCCCGGAATTGGACGAGGTCTTCCTCAGCGTGCTGGCAACCAACCTGGAGGAAGCACGTGCTTCTGGCAACGGGCAGACTGTTGAGGCTTTACAATCTATCTGGGACCTGATCCTGCGCCTGACCGAAGAATTCATGCCACCGGAAGTGCGCTTCCTCAACCGGCTGGTGACTGCCGAGGAGGAAACAGAAGTTGAGAGACTCTTGCAGGAAAACCGTGACCTGGTGACGGAGCGGTTTATACAGTTTATGAAGGAGACAGAGGCCAGCATACGGGAGCAGGGCTCATTGGAGACCGCTGAGCGCCTGGCCTCAGTGCTGGAGAAAGCGAGGGGGGTGGTAGCCGAATATGATCAGACCTGACAGGTTTGACGCCTGGAACGTTACTGCTCAGGTGCAACGCACTTTTGCTACAAATCTGCCTGTTCTACGGTGCAATCCACTGCGAGTACTCGTGGCAGGCTGCTGAACAAAATCGCTGAAATGGCAAGAGATAAGTGCGTTGCACCTTATGGCTGAGTAGTACGCCTGGAACTTGACAAGGTCGGTCTCTGTGCTATGATGTAAACATGTGCGCCCGTACCTCAATTGGATAGAGGAGCGGTCTACGAAACCGACTGTTGTGGGTTCAAGTCCCGCCGGGCGCGCCAGTTCTCTTGTGCCCTCCCGCCGGGGAGGGCATTGTTGTAAGTAAATGAGTAGATGAGTAGATGAGTAGATGAGTAAATGGAGTAGATGAGCGTATGAGTCGTATCATCTCTACCGAAGGACCAGGCAAGATCCGCAATCAACATCGCCGCACTGTCGCCGAGGCGCTGCGCCGTCTGAGTCAGAAGTCCCAACTGGACGACGATGCCAAAGACCTGGCTGCCCTCATTGTCTTCTCCCTACACGGCATCGCCGACACCGTTGACCAGGCCATTGCTGCCTGGGAGAAGCGCGACTATTGGATGAAAGCCGAGCGCTTTCACGAGCAGTGGCGCTGGCTGGAGCCTATCACCGACGAACTGAGTGCCATCGTCGGTGGGGATGGCGAGGGCCGATGGGCCCGGCTTCCGGCCATCCTGGCGCAACTGACACCCCACTTTGCCGACGTCAAGATCAAAAAAATGACTCGCAAACCGACGCTATGGCGGGGTGCTTACGAAAGGTTCAGGCAGGAGAACTGAGAGAAAACGGTCGGTGGGATCGTACCACGCTCCACTTCAGTGCGTCGCACAGGCGATACAAGGGTCAAAGGCCCGCACGACACGTCCCACGGCACGCTCCAGTTCCATCTCTACCCGCTCGGCGGTGATGTAGCGCCGGGCCGCGACGAGCAGCGCCCGCTCAATAGCCAGCGTGTTGTGCACGGTAGGGATGATGAATTCTGCCTGAGCGATGAGGCCGTTCTCAATGCGATAATGGTGGATCAGGGGGCCGCGTGGCGCTTCGACCAGGCCATAGCCCTCCCCATCGCGCGGGGTGTAAGGCACGTCGGTGTCTTCGTGGTCGAGCGGCTCGGCCAGGATCTCCAGCGCCCGTTCCAGCGCGTAGACTAACTCAATGCCCCGGGCCAGGTCGAAGAGCATGATCGCGTGGGCTGGCCGCCCGAACGCTTCGTGGAAGCGAGCCAGATACTCGTCGGCGCGCGGAGTGCCCATACAGCGTGCCATGTTGATGCGTGCCAGGCTGTTGGCCCGCATCACCTCCCCCTCATAACTGGTCTGGTCTGCGTAACTGTAATCGCTCTTCTGGTAGGTGAGGTGCGCGCGGAAGTCGTGGGCGGGGAAGCGGGTGCGCACGATGCCTTTGGGACACATCACGTGGATGACCTCGCCATAGTAGTTGGGGCGGCAGTCGGCGATGGCGGCGATGTAGTAGGCTGGCGCGTCGTCGCCCCAGGTGCCGATGTGTTCCCCCATCGCCAGTGATAGCTCCCAGTAGTAGTCAAAGAGGTCGCAGGCGACAGGCAACGCCTTTTCCAGTTCCGCGTACATTGTGGCGGCCACCTCGGGCTCGACGCCGCTCGTCACCCCACCGACGACGGCCTTGACGGGGTGGATGAACTGTCCCCCCGCTACCGTGATCAGGTCGGTGCCCGCCTTACGCACCTGTAGTGCCTGTGTGGCGATCATGGCCCGGCCCTGCTCGGAGTCCTCCCCTTCGGCGAGTTGGAAGATACTGGCGACGCCGAGGCGGTCCGGCATGGTGAAGATGAACATTGAGGTAGCCTGGTTCTGGATGATCTGGCCGAGCAACAGCAGTTCGCGGATCCTGAGCGCCAGCGGAGGCGGCTCGACGCCATAGGCATGCTCCAGTGCCTTGACCGCCGTGACGTGGTGTGCCGTGGAGCAGACACCGCAGATGCGAGGCACGATGACGGGCATCTGCTCGGCCGGCACTCCCTGTACGAAGTACTCGAAGCCGCGAAATTCCATTGCTGCGAAGCGGGCGGAGATCACCTCGCCGGCCTGCACTTCGATGACCACCTGTGCGTGTCCTTCGATCCGGCTGAGGGGAAAGGTCAACGTGGGCATCTCACAACACCTTCTCTTTCGGACGGGGCGGCCGCCCTGGGCTGGCGTAGTCGGAGAACTGGAAGAGAAAGAGCGCCAGTTGCGGGGAGCGCAGCGTCGTCTCGATCTCCTCCGCTGGAATGTCGGTCATCGCCGCAAAGACGCGCTGGATGCTGGCGAACCACGCACGCGACTCCTTTTCAATCAAAACGTCCGATGGCCCCCGGCAGCCCACGCACGGGTGCCCGGCGCGGGGGCAGGGTGCCCGGCAGCCGCCTCGGGTCGAGGAGCCGATGCAGAGATAGCCCTGGTTGATCAAGCAGATCTCGGGCAGGACTTGTCCCTGCTGGAAACCAACGAGGCGGGTGGGGCGCATGTATTTGATTTTTTTGCGGCCACACTCCTGGCATACGATCTTGCTGGTTTTGAAGTCGGGGGGATTGAAGAGCACGGCTGTGAAGAGTTCTGGTGTCGGCGGACAGCCCGGCAGGTAGCGGTCCACCTTCACCATGGCATCTATTGGATGGCATTTGGGCAATAGCCGCGGCACGTGACGCCGCCCGGCTTCGGCGAGAAAGAGTTCTCGCACTTCATCGCGGTTGCCGAGGCTGGCTATGCCGCCGGAGATGGCGCACGTCCCGACGGCCACCACCTGGCCCGCGCGCGGGGCGGCCCGGCGCAGGTTGTATAGGTCCTCGTCGGTGCGCACGCCGCCGCTCACCAGCAGCACGTCCACTTCCGGCACGTCGTAGGCCGAGATGACCAGCGGCATGTAGACCAGTTTGTACCGGTCCACCCACTCCTCGGCGTTGAGGAGCGATACCTCGCAACCGGCGCACCCAGAGAGTTGCAATACGGCAAACCGTCTCATCTTTTCCTCCGCCCAGGTCACAATAGCGTATTCTACTCCGACTCGCCTGCCCGTGCAAGTGGGCCGTGACCCCGGCCTGCTGCCAGGCGGGTGACGGCGAAACGACCTCCGACCTGGATGAACGGTCGGGGTGGTTTTGCATGGCGATCTCGCGGCGGTGTGAGGAAGGGCTTGCCGTCGGGTGTCGTGATGCGTGAAACAGCCCCGGCGGCCTTTTTGCTCACCGGGACTGCTCCGCGTCTGGGCAGCGCTATAGCCTCTCTGCCACGCCGATGGGCATCATCACCAGCCCACTGATGACCTTGGGGAAGAAATCGGTGGATTTTTGGGGCATCTTCTCGCCAGCCCCGGTGCAGGCTCGCACCTGTTCCATCCGCGTCGGGTTCGTCACCAACAGGAACTGCGCCTCGCCCTTGTCCACTGCGTCGTACCCCATCTGCGGGTCGCGCAGGTACTCGATGTTCTCCTTGCGCTCGACCGCTGCCTTGTCAATCCCCAGCGTCCGCTCGATGAACAGTTCGTGGAGCACTGCGACGTCGAGCAAGCGCCAGTCTGGGATGCGGTCCGGCAGGATACGCTCCAGCATGCCGGGGTCCCGCAGTGTGAGCGCGGCGTAACTACCGTCGTAGAAGCCAAAGCGTGGATGCGACGGCTTGGCCGCCGCCAGCGCTGCCTCCAGCGCCGCCCGGTCGGCCACCAGCGTCACGTCGAAGTACTTCTGTGCCTGCTCACGCACTTCCTGCCCGCCCAGCCGCCCGTAGGAATGGATCAGACGGTGGGTAGGGAGGATCACCAGGCCAGGGTCCTCCATACTCACCAGGGTCACCATGCGGTAGTTGAAGCCAGCGTTGGGGGGCGCGTCGGGGTTGGCGGCCCGCATCTCGTCCCGGTAGTTGAGGGCTGTCTCGTAGCGGTGGTGGCCGTCGGCGATGATCAGGTTGCGCCTGGATGCCATCTCCTCCACCACGGACTGTATCACCTGCGGATCGGTCACGGCCCAGAACTGCTGTCTCACGTCGTGCTCGAACAACTCGTGTAACTCGAAGCCTGGCTGCCCCTTCGACGGGCTCCCCTCGACTACGCTCGGGGCAGGCAGGGCAGGTTCCTTGATGGCCGCCCCCAGTAACTCGTTGATGCGATCGCCGGGGTAGAGCATGAAGATGTGGCCGAAATTGACCGCTGTGGCTCGCATCAGGTTGAGCCGGTCCACTTTGGGGCCAGAATGGGTCCGCTCGTGGGGCAGAACCACGCCCTCGTCGAACCGGGATAGTTCCAGCGCGGCGATCAACCCCTGGCGAGTTCTCGTGCTACCGTCGGGCAGGGTGAAGGTCTGGTGGAGGACGTAGAGGGCGGGTGTTTGCTCCCGCATCAGAATACCCTCCCGCAACCAGGATTGGTAGTAGTCCCGTGCCCGGGTGTAGACGTTGTCCATTTCCCCGTCCCCGGCCTGCTCTTTCCCCTTGATGATACGCACGACGTTGTAGGGGCTCAGGTCGTAGTACTTGTCCTGAAGGCCGTGCCGCACCCGGTCGTAGGGTTGGCTGATGACGGCGGAGAGGTCGGGTATCTTCTCTGGATTGTAGCGTGTGCCTCGGAAAGATTTAATAATCGCCATACTCATACCTCCTGTCGGTTCAGCAGATGTCGGAACTCCAATTCACCCCATACACCGGCAATACCCTCGACGCCGGTGAAGGTACGAAAAGCCCGCGCAACGAGATGGAACAGGTCCCCCGCGCCCAGCATGAGTACAGCGTAGAGCAGCCAGCGGCTCACACGTCGCTGCGCCGGCGAGTGGTGCAGATGGCGCCACCCCATCAACGCAGTCATCGCCCAGATGATGGCCAGATAGGCCAGGTTGAAGATGGTGGTGGAAAGGTCCAGCGATCTTGTCAATGTCATACCTCCTACTTAGGACACGCTCTAAGTCGCAGGCCAGTCATAGGGGAAGATATTCAACTCGATCCCGGTACTCCTTCGGACGACCTGCTTCCCAGATGAGCATTAAGTCCTTGATGACCAAGTCAAGGGAATGTCGGCGGCGAAGCAGAAAGATCCCAGGCACATGGCCACCGGTTTCAAGATGCTCCTGTAGATGCCGGGGCATGCTGCGCCGGTTACGGGAGACCAAGATGTAGCCCACACGCTCGATCCACTGTAGCAGTTCTCGATCGGACGTACCGAGTGCCGGGGCCACATCATCGCCCACAACCAAGACCTCCATCTCCGGCTTGCGTCGCAGCAACTGGTCGCGGATAGCGTGGGGCGTATCTTCGTCCAACAGGTAGCGAATCTGGCTCAAGAGGTGGCTGTCTTCTCTTGGAGTGCCGCCCGGCGCGCTTTAAGTTCGCGCAGTCGCTTGGTGGCTGGCGAGGGGTTACGTTGCTGTTCCAGCCAGGCCTGCTCAGTATATGCCCGCCATGCTTCGAGATAGGTATCCACACGGGCGCGGTTGCGGAAGTAGTACAGGAGGGTGGCGTATACCTGTTCGAGGGTCAGGTTGCGATACCGGGCCGCAATCTCTTCTGGGCTGGTTCCCTCCAGGTAGTCCTCCAACACCGTCTCGATTCCGATCCGGGTTCCCTTGATGCGGATGTCGTCCGAACTCAGGAATTCGAAGTAACCCTCCAGTGCTACTTGTGCTTCATGTAACTCGACCTGGCGTAGTTGCCGTAGGTTCTCTTCGGCCAATGGCCGTAGAACCGCCACAGGCTCATCCTGCACGGTAATCACGTACTCGGCCATTCCTTCGCGCACGGCGCGTACAATGCGAGACGTCTGATTTTTCAGTTCACGTACGCCAATGGTGATGGACACTGTCCGCTCCCTCGTCGCTTGTGGCTTTGCCGTGACTACATTATAGCCGCAAGCGAATGCGGCGTCAAGGACCTGCTCCTCTGTCCCTTCTCGCCCGTCCCTCTGTCTCTCTGCTTACGTCAGCGCTTGGCGACCTCGATGGCGATCCGCGCCACCTCTTCTCCCACACGGGCCTTGGCCTCGCCGGTCCCCGCGCCGACGGGGGGGGAACCGATCACCTGCGGGAGTTCCATCAGCCGCCGGCCTCGTTCCTCCTTCTCGTCCTCGAAGACGTCCAGCGCCGCGCCGGCCACCTTGCCGCTGGTGATGGCGTCGTACAGCGCTGCCTCGTCCAGTGTCCCGCCACGCCCGCAGTTGACTATGCGCACGCCGTTCTTCATCGTGGCGAACGCTTCCGCGCCGACGATGTGGTGGGTCTCCGGTGTGTGGGGCACGTGGAGCGAGACGTAGTCCGAACGGGCGAGTAGTTCGTGTAGCGAGACCTGGGTGGCACCGTCCACCTCGGTGGGGGTGCGGCGGTAGAAGAGCACCTCCATCCCCAGCGCGGCCGCCTTCTGCGCCGCCAGGCTGCCGATGCGCCCGCAGCCGACCAAGCCCAGCGTCTTGCCGGTGAGTTCCGTGCCCTTGCTGAGCGCTTTCTTCTCCCACTTGCCGCCCTTCATAGAAGTGGTGGCCTGGGGAATGGGGCGGGCCAGCGCGAAGAGGTAGCCGATGGTCAGTTCGGCCACCGAGTTGGAGGAGGCGGCCGGGGTATTGCGCACCTCGACGCCCTTCGATTGGGCGTATTCCACGTCAATGTTATCCAGCCCGACGCCGCCGCGTATTACCAGTTTCAGATTGGCGGCCTGGTCAATCAGGGGGGCGCGCACCTTCGTGCGGCTGCGGACGACCATCGCGTCGTAGCCGACGATGATCGTTTCCAGATTCTCAGGCGTGATGTCGTCCCGCACATCCACCTCGATACCGGCCTCCTGCATCGCAGCGATTGCAGTAGGAGCGGTTGGGTCACAAATTATCAGTTTCATCGTAGTATCTCCTTAGGTAATTTGGCAAATTGGTGCATTGGTAGACTGGTACGTGGCGAGTATCTCGTACCAATTTACCAGTTTCCCAATCTACCAGTTTCCCAATTCACCCATCTACTATCCTACAGTTCCAAAATATCCTCAATCTGCCCCAGAAGCCACTTGACGTCGTCCAGCGTCAGGTCGCCCATGTGCGCGATGCGGAAGCACTTTTCCTTGAGATCACCGTAGCCGTTGGAGATCATAGCGCCCCGCTTGGCCAACTCCTCGTTGAGCCCGGCGACGCTGATGCCGCGCGTGTTCTCGACGTTGGTGACGGTGTTGGAAAGATACCGCTCGTCGGAGTAGAGGCCGAAGTAGCGGCGGGCCCAGTCCTGAACGGTTGTGGCCATTTCCTCGTGTCGCCGCCAGCGGTTCTCCAGCCCCTGGGCCAGGATGTCGTCCATCTGAGCGTTGAGGGCCTGGATGAGGCTGATGGCAGGCGTGGCCGGGGTCTGGTGCTTCTCGTACTTTTTGTCCATCTGCGCGTAGGAGAAGTAGTAGCCGGGGCTCTCTATCTGCTGCGCCCGCTCTCGCGCCCGGTCGCTCACCGCGCACACCGTCAGCCCCGCCGGGAGGGCAAAACATTTCTGCACACCGGCCAGGCAGACGTCCAGCCCCCAGGCATCAAACTCGATCTTGATGCCAGCCATGCCACTGACGGCGTCCACCAGGATCAGCACGTCGGGGTACTTCTCGTGGATGAGGGCGGCGATGTCTTCGAGGGGGTTTGTCAAGCCGGTCGAGGTCTCGTTCATCACGATGGTGATGGCGTCGTAGTCCCCCTTGGACAGTGCCTTGTCCACCAGTTCGGGCGTGATGGCCTGGCCCATCGGCACCTCTACCTTGTCGCAGGGGATACCGTTGGCAGCGGTCATTTGAAACCAGCGTTTGGAGAAGGCCCCGCAGACGGTGTTGAGAATGCGCTTGGTGGAGGCCTGGCGGACCGATCCCTCCATCATGCCGGTGGAGGAGCAGGCGTAGAGATAGACTCGTTGCTGGGTGTAGAGCAGTTGCTGGAGTTTGGTGGTCACCGCTGCCTGCAGGTCGGAGTACTCCTTGGCGCGGTGGCCGATCATCGGCGCGGCCTGGGCCTGCAGGATCTTCTCCCGCACGTGGGTCGGACCTGGAATGAAGAGTTTCTTATACATCGTTAACCTCCTTAGATCTGGTAGATTGGTAGATTGGTGTCCGGGACGACTGGCTTGTGTCGCATTGCACCGGAGATCAATCTACCGGACAAAAACGGGACGCAGAAACACGATGGCTGTACGTCCCCTGTCTAACAACCTGAGAGATTCCTCCCGACCAACTATCGGGCCTTGCCCCTTCGGTGCCCTAAGGACTCTCCAGAGGAGCCGAGATACGGGGTCCTGCGACCTGAGAGTTTCACCATCGCGATCAGCCTTCGCGCTGGCTTGCCCCTTCGGTGCCCGCACTCAAGCGGTCTCTCCCCCATACCCCATGGCGGAACGATGTGATTTGTTTTCATTTTACACTACGACATAACAAATGTCAACACCTTGACACCAGGGAGGCGGGCGGGTACAATATGATCAGCGTATTATCTCAAGGAGGTTAACATGCAGTTCTCAGAACTCGTCGAGAAGCGGTACAGTGTGCGGGCGTACAAGCCCGACCCGGTGGAGGACGATAAGTTACAGCAGGTGCTCGAAGCGGCACGCCTGGCGCCGACCGCGGCCAACCGGCAACCCTTTCAGATCGTCGTGATCCACACAGCGGAGCGCAAGGCGGAGTTGGGGCGCATCTATGGCAGGGACTGGTTCGTGCAAGCGCCGTTGATCATCTGCGCCTGTGGGATTCCGGCCCGGGGCTGGGTCCGCCGGGACGACGAAAAGAGTTACTGTGACGTGGACGTCGCCATCGTCATGGATCACTTGATTCTGGCCGCAGCCGACCTGGGGCTGGGCACGTGCTGGATCGCGGCGTTTGACCCTGTCGCGGCACGCGAGGTCTTGGGCCTGCCTGACGACGTCGAACCGATCGCCTTCACGCCGTTGGGTTACCCCGCCGACCAACCCGGACCTAAGAAGCGCAAGGCGCTAACTGAACTGGTGCGTTACGAGCGTTGGTAGGACCAGGTAAGGCTATTCCAGAAGAATAGTCATCCCAGTGTCATTCTGAGCTACGCGTGGTGCGCATGCGCCACTCATTGTGCAAGAAACAGTCAACCTGTCATTGCGAGGAGCGCCAGCGACGAAGCAATCTCCAATGGCCCAGGTGGAGATTGCCACCGCGAGTACTCGTGGCGGTGCTTCGCTGCGCTCGCAATGACACCGCCCGCCTATGTTTCTTAGTAGCGGAACGCAGTGAAGCGAAGAATCTCACGCCATAGTACCCAAACCGCCTGTCCAAAGCGAGATTCTTCGCCTCCGCTGCGCTCCGGCTCAGAATGACAGGCTATGAAAGAAGTGCTCAGAATGACAGGCTTATGAAAGGAATGCTCGAATGGTTCAAGCCGGCGATACCTTCTCCCCCGAAGCGGTGCTGGCCTTGCTCAAGGGACGGCGCAGTATCCGCCGCTACCGGCCGGACCCTGTGCCGGATGGGATGATCGAGCAACTGCTGGAGGCTGGCCGGTGGGCTCCCTCGGCCAGCAACCGGCAGCCCTGGACGTTTATCGTTGTCCAGGACGAGGCAATCCGCCAACAGGTCGCGCAGCACGCGGCCTACTACTTCGTACGCTGGGCGCACGTGGAGGAGGCCCCGCTGCTTATCGTCCTATGCGGGGACACCCGCCACCGGATCTACCGGCAATTCCTCCACGAGGATATCGGGCTGGCGGGCTCGCAGATCATGTTGCAGGCCAAAGCCCTGGGGCTGGGGACCTGCTGGATCGGGGGCCTGGACCGGAAGGCGATCGCTGGCATTCTCAAGGTGCCGGATCACCAAGAGATCGTAGGACTGCTGACGGTGGGGTTCCCGGCAGAGAACCCGGATCCACGGTCCCGCAAGCCGCTGGCGGAGATCGTTCATTACGACGTCTACGGCAATCAGGGGGAGGGTGGGGGCGCGACGCCGGGGCGGGTGCCGGGCGGGCTGCTGGGGAATCTGCTGCGCCGGTTGCGGCTGACGATTCGGCCCTGAGCCTCACTCACGCGTTTACGTATTGCGAGCCACCATGTTCGCGCTCTGTCCCCAAGATGTAGGCATCATCCTGACCTACCGCTGCCATAGCGGCTGTAAGCACTGCCTCTACAACTGTGGGCCGCGCTGGGGGAAGGAAGCAATGTCGCCGCAGACGCTGCGCCAGGCGCTGGAGGCGGTCACTATCTGGCCGCGGACGCCGCAAGTGCACCTTACCGGCGGCGAACCGTTCCTCCACTTCCCGCTGCTGCTGGAGGGCGCGCGGTTGGCGACTGAACTGGGTGTCGCGTGTTACGTCGAGACCAGCGCCGGTTGGTGTACGGACGAGGCGGAGGCGGCCGAGCGATTCACTGCTTTGCGGCAGGCTGGGCTGCAGGCCGTCCTGATCAGTTGCTCGCCGTTCCACGCCGAGCGGATTCCTCCGGCCCGCACGATGCGCGCTGTCCGCGCCGCCCTCGACGTATTCGGCGCCCGCCGGGTAACTGTCTACCTGCCCAACTTCCTCGAAATCGTGCAGCACTTCGACGTGGAGCGTCCGACCCCGCTCTCACGTTACGAGGAAGAATTGGGCGTCGAAGGGGCGCGCCGTGTCTTGTGGGAGGGGTATGGCATCATCTCCGGCGGGCGGTCGGGCTACGAGTTGGGACACCTGGTGCCCAGGCGTCCGGCGGTGGCCTTCACACATGCGAACTGCGCCGGGGAGATGCTCCACGCCCACCACTCCCACTTCGACCTGTATGGCAACTTTGTCTCCGGCTTCTGCGGCGGGCTGGCGGTCGGTGACTGGCACGAACTGCCGCAGGTTCTGGCCGACTTCCAGGCGGGCCGCTACCCGCCGCTGGTCGAGGCGTTGATTGAGCGTGGGCCGTATGGTTTGTTTGAACTGGCACAGGAAGAGTATGGCTACCGGCCTACGCTCGAAGGCTACACCGGCAAATGCCACCTGTGCGTGGACGTGCGACGGCATCTTGTGGAGACGGGCGACTTCGCAGAACTGCGTCCGCCTGGATTCTACGAGAACTTCTGATGAGATACGATGTTTGAGCGATACCGAAATGCCGTCAAGATATTTCTTATCATTGGCCTGGTTCTGGCGGCGCTGATTGCTTTTGCTTCGTGCTCACCTGTTTCCATCATCCCCGACCAGCCTACGCCTACGGCCGGCCTAGCGGCTACATCCGCATCAACCACACAACTCACTCAACCGACAGAAGCCGCCCGTCCCACACAGACCCCACCAACCGCCATCCCCACGCACACATCCAG
>JAUWNP010000050.1 GCA_030612585.1 Anaerolineae bacterium | reverse complement strand
GCCTTCACCGCCCAGAGCAGCCAGGGATGGGACGTGACGCTCCCTGGTGCGGTGGAACTGGGAGCCGGCTTCACGGCGACGGTGGAGGTTCAAGTAAAAATCCCCGCCGGTACCCTCAGCGGCACGGTGGACACGACGGTCGTCACCGCCACATCAGAGATCAACGATGCCGTCTTCGATACCGCCGTGGAGACTACGACCGTCGGTCTGGCCCGCGACGTGCTCCTGGAGCCTGACCATACCTCCTGGGTGGACTCCGACCCCTGGCAGCCTGTCCAGGTCGTCTACACTCACCGTCTCACCAACACTGGCAACTACACCGATACCTTCGGCCTCGCCTGGGAAAGCAGCCAGGGATTGGCAGTGGAGGTCGCTCCCACCGGAGCGACGCTGGGGGGTGGGGCGGGCACTACCATCTACGTCACCGTCACGGTGCCCCCAATCCCCACCGACACCGTGTTGGTGGACACCACGGTCATTACCGCCACTTCCCAATCGGTCATTACCGTCACTGACCCGGCCACCGATACCACCTACGTCAATCTGCAGTTGGGGGTGGAACTAGCGCCCGACAGGGAAGGTAGCGATGCCCCTGGCAACACGGTCTACTACACCCACACCCTGACCAACACCGGCAACTACACCGACACCTTTACATTCGAGGCCCAGAGTAGCCAGGGATGGACGGTGACGCCTCCCGACCCGATGGAGTTGGGGGCTGACCTCACGACGACGGTGCAGGTGGGGGTACATATTCCAGGCGGTACTCTCAGCAACACGGTGGATACCACCGTCGTCACGGCCACCTCGCAGTTCAGCGCCACGGTGAGCGCCAGCGTAATGGATGTCACCACGGTCGAGCAGGCTCCTGCCGTCTCGTTGGAGCGTGAGTGGCCGGATGCAGAGGGATGGTGTGTTCAGTCCCCGCCCAGCACCACGGTGGACTATCTCTTCACCCTGTCCAACGGGGGCAACTATACCGATACCTTTGACATCACCGCGCAGAGCAGCAACGGTTGGACCGTCACGGTCATCTCAAATCCTGTGACGCTGGCTCCTGGCGCTTCCGATGACATCTGGGTTTGGGTCCAGGTGCCCAGCACGACCGCTCAGTTCCTGGACACTGTCACCGTAGTTGCCACTTCCAGGGCGGATGGTTCTGTCTCAGACAGTGCCTACTATATGACCCGCGTCAACTGGGACGTCAATGTAGAGTTGGAGCCCGACAACAGCGGCGCTGTTTTCCTAGAGGACTCTATTCTCTACACTCATACTCTGACCAACACGGGCGCAGAGACCAATACCATCGGACTGACCGGGAAGAGCAGTCAGGGGTGGGATGTGACGGTTAGCCCAGACACGGTAGAGTTGGGGTTAGGAGAGGCGGTGATGGTTGAGGTCACTGTTGCGGTTCCTCTCTCTGTCATCAGCGTCACGGATACGACGGTCATCACCGCTAGCACGACCCAGTGGTGTCCGGCATGCGATACTGCTGTGGATACCACTACCGTCGCCCGCCCCCACGTGACGCTGGAACCTGACTACAGCCAGAGCGCGGCTCCGGGGACGGTCGTCACCTACACGCACATCTTAAGCAATAGCGGCGCTGTATCCGATACCTACACCATCACTTATACTAGCAGCCTGGGGTGGGCTACATCTGTCACCCCGACCATGGTCTACACCCTGTCGCCGGGCAGCGCGGTGCCGGTCACGGGGACGGTCAGTGTGCCAGCGGGGATTCTCAGCGGTACGATAGATATGCTCGTCATCACCGCTACCTCTCAGTTCACCACTACCATCTTTGACATCGCCACCGACGAGACGACGGTGCCTTATGTGCCGGGAGCAGTGATCGCGCCTGATCGCAATGGTCAGGTCGACCCTGGCGGGACGGTTACCTATACCCACGCCCTGACCAACACCGGTAACTACACGGAGACGTTCGACCTGACTACCCACAGCGAGTTCGGCTACGCTGAGGTCTCTCCGGCTGCGGTGGTGGGGTTGGGGCCGGGCATGGCCTATACCGGCGTGCAGGTTGTGGTGCGGATACCGGCTCACGTGGCGGCCGGGGAGACGGAACAGACGGAGGTCATCGCCACGTTCGCCGGCCAGCAGGAAGTGGCTGGGGATTCCACCACGGTCAATTCCATCAGCGGCACGCGCTACGTCGCGCCGAACGGGACGGACGAAAACAACAACTGCACGGACCTGAAATATAACCCCTGCGCCACGGTGCAGCATGCCGTGGATTATGCGCTGGCGGGAGACGATGTGCGCGTCGCCCAAGGGGTCTACACTGACGTGCATACCACCGGCGTGTACACGCAGGTGGTCTATCTGGAGAAGAGCCTCACGCTGCGTGGCGGCTACGCCATCACCGACTGGGATTCCTCCGACCCCATGGCCCGCCCGACGGTGCTGGACGCCGGCGGGCAAGGGCGGGTGGTCTACGTCGCCGGAGACATCACTCCCACTATCGAGGGCTTCCACCTGTGGCGGGGGAACGTGAACGGCGACGGGGCCGGGCTGTACATAGCCGCCGGAACCGTGCCGACGGTGTGGTTGAACTTGATTTACAGTAACACGGCCTCCGGTGCCGAAAGCAAGGGGGGCGGCGTGTACTACGCAGGCGGTGGCAGTCCGCTTCTGGAGCGTAACACCGTCTATGGCAACGCGGCCGAGGATGGCGGCGGGTTCTACATCGCCAGCGGCAGCCCTGCTGTGTGGAATAACGTCGTCTACCACAACGCGGCCGATGATCTGGGCGGTGGTCTCTACAGCGGCGGCAGCCCGACGGTGTGGAACAACACCTTCTATAGCAACACGGCCAATAGCGGCGGCGGCATCTACGTCGCTGCTGGTTCACCGGCGGTCAGCGACACTATCGTCGCCGAGAACGCCCAGTACGGTATCTATAACGCTGGCGGTTCTCCGGCCCTGGCCTACAACCTGGTGTGGGTAAACAGCCCGGCCAATTTCTACAACGTAATCCCTGGCAGCGAGACCATCACCACGACGCCTCGTTTCGTGGATGCTGCCAGTGGCGATCTCCACCTGTGTGGCGATTCCCCGGCCATCAACGCTGGCGACCCAAACGCGACCCAGCCAGTTGACGACCGAGATGGCAATCCACGTCCGCTGCTGGGCTGCTACGACGTCGGCGCTTATGAGTATGGGCTGGTGAGCGCCAAAACGGTCACCCCAGCCATAGTCCTCCCTGATGAGCCTATCACCTACACTGTCATCCTGACCAATACCGGCAGTGCCGCTGTCGAGAGCGTCCAGATCACCGATACACTGCACACCTACCTGGGCCACGCCGATTTGCTGACCTACACCGCCGGCAGCGGCGAGTACGTAACCACCACGCGTACTATTTCCTGGACCGGTGATATGGCCGGCAATAGCACGATCTACGTCACCTTCACTGCCCGCAGCGCCGACTGGCTGGCGGCCGGCATCCCCATCACCAACGTTGCCTGGGTCGATTCTGCCGCCACCGGCGTGGTGACGACCGTCGTCGGTGCGATACCGGGCACACGTTATGTTGCGGTGACGCCGGCGAGTGACGACGCGGACAGTAACTGTCTGCAGCCGGAGAAGCCGTGCGCGACGGTGCAGTACGCAGTGGGCCAGACGATGGACGGCGACGCGGTGAAGGTGGCGACGGGCGTCTACACCGATGCGCTGAATGCCGGTCAGGTAGTCAGCGTCGCTCATTCCATTGCCTTGCTGGGCGGCTACACCTCCACCACCTGGGCCAATGATTCCGACGTCTATCCGGCCTACCTGGACGGCCAGAACGCCGGGCGCGCAGTGGTCATCACCGGTCCGGTGACGGTGACGCTGGCCGGCTTCCACATCGTGAGTGGTACGGCGACCTCCGGTGGTGGCGTGTACGTCAACACGGCCACGGCCGTCATCAGCCGCTGTCGTGTCTATAGCAACACCGGCGATGGCATCCGCGTCATGGGTGGCGACCTGACGCTGGAACGCACCTGGGTCTATAGCAACACCGGCGACGGGGTGGGCGTCGACGACGGCGCCTTCGCGCTGGTCAACAACGTCATCGCTTGCAATGAGGGGGCTGGGCTGCGGACGACAGAGGTGAGCACAGGGTCGCTATGGCATAATACCTTTGCCCACAACACGGTTGCCGGGGCAGTGGTCAGCGGCACGGCTCGCTTCACCAACACTATCTTCTATAGCCATACCGTGGGCGTCAGCCTGCCGGTGGGAAATGCCGGGCTGTGGAACACGCTGTGGTGGCAGAACCTCACCGACGCATTGGGCGCCGTCGTCAGTGCCACCAACGTCTACAGCGACCCGATGTTCTATGGCCCGGATGCGCTGGATTACCACATTGGGAGTGGCTCGGGAGCCATTGACACAGGTGTGGAGGCCGGGGTGAGCGAGGACATTGACGGTGGGCCGCGGCCGCTGCTAGAAGGCCCCGACATTGGGGCCGACGAGTTCTCGCTTCAGGTGACCCGTTTTGCAACACCGACTGTCGCCCTGCCGTGCGCCCGCATCACTCACACCCTGATGCTGACCAACCTGCAGGGGATACCGCTGGCCGGCATGTGGATCAGCGAGACGCTGCCTGCCGAAGTCGGTTACATCACCGCTACACTCGACTCCTCCACCGGCTCCTATGGATTTGCCTCCGGCGTCATCACCTGGACAGGCACCGTCACCGACACTGTGCTGATCACCTTTGCCGTCCAACTCAATCCCTACCTGACCGACGGCACCACCATCATTCACACGGCTACCGTCGGCGATTCCGTCTCCGTCTTCGGGGACCTGCCGCTCACGGTGATGGTGGAAACACTCGAGGCGCAGTTGGGCAAGACTGCCCCGGCCCAGGCCACCATCGGCCAGGTGGTCACCTACACCGTTGCCTACACCGTCCCAGCCGGCCATGTGGCCTACCAGCCTGTGATGCTGGACACCCTGCCGCGCCTGGTCACTGGCAGTGGCATCTCCACCACTCCGGCGCTGACCTACGTCGTCGGTAGCGCCAGCACGTCTCCTGTCACCGTCTCTGCCGATGGTGGCGCTATCACCTGTGCGCTCTCGACCGTAACGGCCACCTGCGACGCACCGGAGACGGTGATCGTCACCTTCGCCGCGCAGGTGCGGAACCTGCCCGACAACGACGCGGGTGACCTGCTGACTAACACAGTCGCCCTCTCCTACACCGAGACGACGGCCACCGGCCCGGCCCACTTCATCACTGCCACCTGGGCGACTACCCTGGTCGAGCCGCAGGCGTCCATCACCAAGACGATGGCACCCACCACCAACCTGGGCTTCGAGGACGAGGTGACCATCACCCTGACCGTCTCCAACACTGGCACGAGCATGCTGTACGACCTGGTGGTGACGGATACGCTGCCTGCTGGTCTGACCTATCTCTCTGGCGCACCGACGCCTGGCGTGGATGGGCAGAGGGTGACCTGGACGCTGGACAGTCTGGGCATGGACCAGCAGCAGGTCTACATCGTCACTGCTCAGGTCACCCACGCCGTTGGGGCGGGGGAGGCGCTGGTCAACATAGCCGACATACGCGGCACATCCCTGCCCGGCGACGAAGCTGAGGAGCAGGTCTACACGGACACCGCCCAGTTCACGGCCATCACCGGCTACCCCGACCTGGCCATCAGCAAGGAGCGCGATTCGGCCGTGTGCTCCCCCGGTCAGACCATCACCTACACCATCCGCTACACCAATACCGGCGTGGTGTGGGCGGAGAACGTGCGTATTACCGATACGCTACCTATCTCCGTGACTAACGTGCTCTCCGCCACGTCGGCCGCCGCGACGGTGGAACACGTTGGCCAGATCATCACCTGGGCGCTGAGCGATCCAGTGAGCCGGACGGCGACTGGCACTATCTGGGTCGCGACCACCGTCCTTCTCTCGGCTCAGGAAGGGGACGTGTTGACTAACACTATTGGCATCACCACCACGACAATGGAACTGACCACGACCAACAACATCTCTTTCGTCACCATCACCGTGCGCTTGCCGTCGCTGAGCATCACCAAGACGGCGGAACCAGCGGTGGTGCCACCGGGCGACCTGCTGACCTACACGCTGACCGTCTCCAACGCCGGTTTGGGTGAGGCGCTGGGTCTGTTTATCAGCGACACTGTGCCGGCCGACACTGCCTACCAGTCCTGTAGCGGCAGGGATGGCTGCGGGGAGAGCGGCGGCGTGGTCACCTGGACGGTGGCGGCGCTCCCTGGCCCCCTGCCTTCCCCCCCAGAGTTGGGGGGGACTGAGGGGGGGCAGGCTCCGGTCACCTTCACAGTGCTGGTGGGCAGCGATGTGGTCTCTGGCACGTCTATCATCAACCAGACCTACGGTGTCACCTGCACCCAGGGCGTGAGCGCCACTGGTACACCGGTGAGCACTGCCGTAGGGCTGATGGGCGGCGTGGAGATAACGCCAGCGTCGGATACCGGGTTGGGCGAGCCTGGCGAGGTAGTGACCTACACGTTGCGGGTGACCAACACCGGCAACTACGCCGATGTCTTCACCGTCACCGTGAGTGGTAACCTCTGGGCGACGAACGTGCCGGCGACGGTCGGACTGCTGGTGATAGGTGCGGGTGATAATGTGGAGGTCACGGTGGCCATTCCAGGCACCGCTCAGTGTGGAGATTCCGACACTGTGACCGTTACCGTCACCTCGCAGAGAGACGACAGTATCTCGGGCAGCAGTGTGCTGACCAGTTCGGCAGGAGCGGTGTACGGCGTGGAGATGTCACCGGCGACGGATGCCCTGCAGGGTGAACCGGGAAAGACGGTGACGTACACGCTGCGGGTGACCAACACCGGCAACTGCGCCGATACCTTCGCCATCACAGTGAGCGGCAATCTCTGGCAGACGGACGCGCCGGCAACGGTCGGGCCGCTGGCGGCGGGTGCGGGTGCGGACGTGGAGGTCAAGGTGACCATCGTGGACACCGCTCAGAGCGGCGACTTTGACACTGCTACCGTCACTGTCATCTCACAGGAGGATCCGCCCGTCAGCGATAGCAGTATGCTGATAACAATGGCCAGCGCGGCCTGCGAGCCAGTGTCCGGAGCCACATTCGACTACAATCCTGCCACGCCAATGGTCGGCCAGATGGTCACCTTCATCGGGACGGTGGTCATCACCAGCACTGCTCCGGTTAACTACACCTGGAACTTCGGCGATGGTTCGACTGCGCTCACCACAGGCGGATCGGGGGAGGTCACAGGCCAGGTCGCCACTCACGCCTACGACGACGCGGGCTCCTACACTGTGGTGATGACGGCGACCAATGCCTGCGGCGAGGACACCGCTCCTGCCAGGACGGTAAGGGTGGGCATGGCTGACTACTACGTTTACCTGCCGCTCGTCTTGCGGAATTACAGATGAGGTTTGCTGCGCTGTGAGGAAGTGTCGGGGTGGGGGGGCTTAGAGGCAGATGAGATGAGGGTTCGGCGGCTGTTGATCTGGCTTGACACGCGCCGTTTGGCGACGGCAATCCTCTTCGTCGCCGTGTTCGCCATGGCGGTACGCGCCCCGGCCGACAGCGACACCTGGTGGCATCTCAAGGCCGGGCAGGTGACCGTCGAACGTGGCCATATCCTGCAGGAGGACCTGTTCTCCCACACCCGCTACGGTTCTCCCTGGATCAACCACAGTTGGCTCAGCCAGGTGATCCTCTACTGGCTGTTCGACCACTTCTCCTATGCCGGGCTGGGGCTGTGGATGGCGGCGGTGGTAGTGGCAGCCTTCGCCTTCGTCTACCTCCAGATGGAAGGGGACGTCTTCACGCGGGCTTTCATCGTCGTCCTGGCGGCCGCTACCTCTGGCGTCATTTGGGCGGCCCGGCCTCAGTTATTCTCCTTCCTCCTCACCGCCGTCGTAGCCTATCTGCTCTACCTGTTCAAGTGGCGGCGGATCAACCGGTTGTGGCTCCTGCCGCCGCTGTTCATCCTGTGGGTGAATCTGCACGCCGGTTATGCGCTGGGCTTCATCATTCTTCTCGGCTTCGTCGCCGGTGAGGTGCTCAACAATCTGCTGGCGCTCGTTCCTTCGGCAGGCTCACCGCCACGCCTGCCACGAGAGTACCGCCACGAGTACTCGCGGTGGTACTCTCGCAGTGGAGTACTCGCGGTGGCAGGACACCGCTCCCCCGGTGACGACCCCATTGTGGGGTGGAAGGGCATCGGGCTGGTTATCCTCTTCTCTCTCCTCTCTGCTCTGCTCCTCATCCTCAACCCCAATACGACGCGCATGTGGGTTTATTCTTTCCAGACGGCGCGCATTCAGATCTTGCAGCAGTTCATCCAGGAGTGGCAGTCGCCGGACTTTCATCCTCTCCACACCCAGCCGTTCATCTGGATGTTGTTGGCGACGCTCGCGGCGGTGGGTCTTTCCGGGCGGCGGGTGGATGGTAGTGACCTGGTGCTCACCGGCGGGCTGGCCTACGCCGCGCTCCTGGCTGGGCGGAACATCGCGCCCTTCGCGCTGGTGGCGGCGCCGGCCCTCAGCCGGCACGTGGCGGTGGTGGTCCAGCGTTGGAGCGGGGCGGCGCGTGCGCGGGGCTGGCTGGGCACACCGCGCCGCCGTGCTCCTACTCCGGCCCTGGGAGCGGCCAACTGGGGATTGCTGGTGCTGATCGTCGCGCTGGCGGGGGTCAAAGTCTACCTGCCGCTGCGCCCGGGGTTCAACGAGGCGTTGCAGCGGGAGAGCCTGCCGGTGGGCGCGATTGAGTGGATACAGGCTAATCTTCCCCAGGGTCGAATGTTCAACCATTACAACTGGGGCGGCTATCTGATATGGCATCTGTGGCCTGGCTACCAGGTTTTTGTGGATGGGCGAACTGATCTCTACGGGGACGAGATCTTGCGCGACTACGTCGAGATTCAGTCTGCTGCCCCCCGCTACGAGGAATTGCTGGATGAGTACGAGGTATCGTTCGTCGTGACGAGGGCTGGAGATGCATTGAGCGTGGTTCTTGGCCGTACGCCTGGCTGGCGTTTGGTGTACGAGGATGTCATGGTGGTCATCTACGTGCGAGTGGAGCGATGACGTTGAGGCGCAGGCAGGATTGGATGTTCATTGCTACCATGATTTTGACAGCGGCGTTGCGCTTCTGCTGGTTGGGTGCACGCAGCCTATGGTTTGACGAGGCTCTGAGCGGATGCATCGCGCGCTTGGATGCGCTCAATGTGCTTACCAACGCAGCTGGCTCATCTCATCCCCCCGGCTATTATTTTCTGCTTCACCTGTGGCGACCCCTTGGGAGCAGCGAGTTTATGCTGCGGCTGCCCACGGTGTTGTGCAGCCTGCTGGCTGTAGCGCTGACCTGGGGCCTGGCCCACGAATTGTTCGATGGGCGAACGGCGCGGCTGGCGGCGTTGGGGATGGCGGTGGCTCCTTTCCAGGTCTACTGCGCGCAGGATGCGCGAGGGCACGCGCTGACTATCGCGCTGAGCGCTGGACTGATGTGGTGTTTCTACCGGGGAGTGCGGTGTGTAAGGTGGGGGGCCTGGTTGGGGTATGGTCTCTTCACTGCCCTGGGTTTGTATGTTCACTACTACACCGCGCTGGTAGTGGTGGGGCTGCACCTGGCTCTGTTGCTGGATCGGCGCCAGGCACGGATGGTGTCGGTGCCTTTGCTGGTCGCCGATGGCCTGGCGGCGCTAGCCTTCGCGCCGCAACTGGCGCAATTCCTGGCCGAGACAGGTGAGTACTTGGGCGGCCTTACTTCCTGGCAACCCTCTCCCAGTCTGCTGTCTCCTCTCACAACTCTGTACTATCTTTTGTTTGGGCACGTCATGCCGCTAGGGTGTGTGTGGGCAGGATTGTTCCTCACACTGGCGGTGGTAGTGCTCATCGGCGTAGAACTGGTACGCAGAGGGGGATGGAAACAGGCATCGGTTTTGCGGGCATGGGCGTTGATGATTGTCGTAGTGACGCCGCTGCTGATTATATTGGCTGTCTCCTTGACCATCCGCTCGATCTACCTGGAGCGCTCCTTCGCTGTCGTGACGCCCGCGCTGATGGTATGGCTGGCTAGTGGTATCGTTACTGCTCCCCGGCGCTCGCCCACGCCCTATCTGGGGGCAGCGCTGGCGACGTTGATGGTGGTGGGGATGGTGTTCTACTTCGTCTGTCCTGACCCTGCCAAGCCACCTCTGCGCGAAGTCGTTGAGGTCATA
This sequence comes from Anaerolineae bacterium, assembly GCA_030612585.1. The sequence goes on along the minus strand of JAUWNP010000050.1, from coordinate 15,514 downwards.
GCAGAGGAGGCGAAGGCGGGGGATATCAGGTTGCACTTACAGGACGCCTCGTATTTGCCCGCGCTTTACTACGCGCCGGAGCAGGCCGGAGCGTTGGTGGACGCCGGGCAGCGATTGTGGCTCTCACTGGAAGTGTATGCGCTCTTCGGCGGGCGGGTGATCACAGCGGACACCCTGCCCACATCCGGCCGAGTGTGGCTGACCACGATGCCGGGGTACGTTGGCCTGGCTCAGACCGAACTGCTGGCACAGTGGGACGCCACTCGCGCGCCGCTTGAGGCGTGGGATTGGGAAGGTGTGCAGGTGCGGCTCTACGACCTTGGAGGTGAACCGTGAAAAGGCTGCGGCTGCCGCTTCTACTCTTCGTCACCTTCCGCCTGATGATGCTGGTGACCTTTCTGCCGCAGGACCTGACGCGGTTCGGCGATTACCCCTATTACTACAGCCTGGCCCGCTTCTCCGATGATGGCCATCTCCCGTTCATCCACTACTGGTCGGAATACCCCCCTGTCTTCCCCTTCCTCTCCATCGCCATCTACTATTTCTCCCGGCTGGTGTCGGGCGGGAGTTACGAAGCCTACGTGTACCTGTTCGGGGTTCTGATGGTGGCTTTCGATACCGGTTCGCTGTGGCTGTTCCTGCGCCTGGCCCGACGTCTCTGGGGCGAGGAGCGGGCGTTGCAGTTGGGTTGGACTTACAGCCTGCTATTCGTCCCGCTCATCTTCTGCTGGTGGAATTTCGAGGGGATAACTGCGTTCTCCATCCTGCTCGCACTGGTACTGCTAGTGGAGGGGCATGAGAGAGGCTCGGCCGTGGCGGTGGGATTGGGGACGATGACCAAGTTGATGCCGCTGCTCATCCTCCCGGCGGTGGTGCGCACCCAGCCCCCGCGCCGCTGGCTCTTCTATACGCTGGTGGTGGGGGTGGTAGTGGTGGCCGTAGCCGGGCCGCTACTGTGGCTGGGAGGTCCCTACGCCGTGGCCTCTTTCCGCTCCATCGCTGCTCGCAGTTCATACCAGACGGTGTGGGCGCTGATTGATGGCAATCTGGGCACGGGCCTGCTGGGGGCGGCTACTGACCACTTCGATCTCGCCAAGGCAACCGCGCCAACTGGCAACCCCGCCCGCGTTCCTGAATGGCTCAAGACCGGGTTATTCGGCTTGCTGTGCCTGTTCATTTTCTTGAGGGCCAACCTGCAGGACAGCCCCAGGCGGCTGGTGGCTTTCGTCTGCCTCACCCTGGTCGTCTTCTTCCTGTGGTCAAAGGGATGGAGCCCCCAGTGGCAGGTGTTCCTGTTCCCCCTGATTCTCCTGGCGCTGCCACACCGCCAGGGTTTGCTGTTTGTGCTGGCGCTGAGCGCTGTCAACCTGGCGGAGTGGCCGGTGCTGCTGGGGCGCGGGCTCAACGAATGGCTCTGGGTGACTGTTCTGCTGCGCACTGGTCTTTTTGTGCTGTTGGCTGTAGAATTGTGGCGCAGGGTACGAATGTGAGGAATCGTGCTTTGAAAGGCATGTCTGGTGGAGGTCCCCCTATGAGGCCAAGGCTGCCGCGCTGGCTGCTATGGCTCCTGGTCGCTTGTCTATTCCTGGCCCTGGTGGCGGGGCAGAGTTGGGCTACCTACTATTTGTTCACCTCCCGTTTCCCCGGCGGGAACGATTTCTACTCCCGCTGGGCCAACGGCTGTGCCCTCATCTGGACCGGAGAGAACCCCTACTCCGACGAGGTCACCCTGCGGACACAGATCGGTATGTACGGCCGGCCGGCCCAGATCGGCGAGGACCTGGCGGCCTACTCCTACCCGCTCTATGCCTTGTTCTTCTTCTGGCCTCTGTGCTTCATCCGCACCTACCCGCTGGTCCAGGCTATCTGGATGACGCTGATGCTCTACGCGCTGCTGGCGGGGGTGGTGCTGATGGCCCGGGCGACCCGCTGGCGGCCCCCTGCCTGGCTGTGGTGGGCTACGCTGGTGTGGGCAGTGCTCAACTATCCACATGCCCGCGCGCTCATCCTGGGGCAGATGGCGACCCTGGTCTTCCTGGCGCTGGCGGCGGCCCTCTGGGCACTGGGGCGGGAGCGGGACGTCCTGGCGGGGGCGCTGCTGGCGGTCACCACCATCAAGCCACAGATGAGTTTCCTGCTGGTGCCGTGGGTGTTATGGTGGGTTGCCTGGCGGCGACGGTGGGGGGTCTGGAAGGGATTCGGGCTGGCGATGGCCCTGTTGGTGGGGGTCTCTCTCCTGCTGGTACCCACCTGGCTGATGGACTTTGTTGAGGGCGTGCGCAACTACGACGTCGTGGCGGGGGTTTTGAACTACCACTCGCTGACCTGGATCGTGGTGCGTTACTTCCTGGGGCTGGGTTCAGCGGTGGAGGCCGTCGGTGTGGGAGCATTCGTCCTCTACGGGCTGCTGGAGGCCTGGCGGGGGCGGCGGGCAGGGTGGTGCGGATTTCTCTGGACAACGGGGCTGCTGCTCATCCTCACCCACTTCATTGCCCCTCGCACCGCCACGACCCACTACACAATGCTCCTGCTGCCCCTGTTCTCCTGGTTTGCCTTGCTTGGCGAGAGGATTGGCCTGCCTGTCGGCAGACACGGCCGGCGGGCGGGGCTGGTGGTAGCGGGGATTGAGGCAGCGCTGCTCGTGGGACAGTGGGCCATCTTCCTGGCGACGATCCGGGACAGCCGCGAGACCGCCCTGGTCTACCTGCCCTTCCCCGTGTTGATGCTGGTCGTGCAGGTGCTGACCCGCAGGTTGAGATTGGAGGGGGAGCCGTGAGGCGACGCTTTCCTGTGGTCGCAGTCTTGCTGGCGGCGAGTACGGTCGGGTCGCTGGGAGTTCACTACACTTACACCGGTTTCCCCCGCCCGCCGTTCCAGGAGGCGGCGGCTTATCTGCAAACCCACGTCGAGCCTACCGACGTCGTGGTTCACACCAACAAACTATCTTACTTTCCAACACGCTACTACGCCCCCGGCCTGCCCGGCGTCTTCCTGGCCGACCCGCCCGGCTCGCCGCAGGACACCCTCGCCCGCCCTACCCAGGAGGCGCTGGGTTTCTTCGCTACCCCCACCATCACCGAGGCGGTGGGGCTGTGCCTGATTGTCACCAACCTGGTGGCGCTGCGCACGGCGACGACCAACTATGTGGTCTTGCTCCTGCCGTTGGTGATGACTTTCCGGGCGCTGCAACGCGGGCGCAGCGGGGCGTGGCTGGTGCTGTTGGTCGAGGTGGTGCTGTTGGCGGGAATGTGGGCTCTCCTTCTGACTACTGTGACAGGCAAGTTCGAGCATCCGGTCGTCTACCTGCCACTGCCCTTCGGCCTGCTGGCGGTTTTTGCGCTGGCACGCCGCTGTCTACTGGGCCGGTGTCTGACGCCGGAGGTGATTGGGAATAGCGAGGGGAGTAGCCTGTGAAAAGGTGCCTGCTGCTGATCCTGGTGGTCTGTCTTTTCCTGGTGGGCAACACTGTAGGAGTCTATTCCGTTTTGACCTCTCAAAGAGAGTTGCTGGTATGGGACTTTCAGCCGCTGTGGCAAGCCGGACGGTGGATCGGGGAAGATCGTGGCAGTCCTTATTCCGCCGAAATGACACACCTCCTGCAGATGCAGTCTTACGGCCGGCTGGCAGGAGAGGGTGAGGATCCCCACGCTTTCGTTTATCCCCTCTATGTCCTGCTCCTGGTGTGGCCGTTGATTTTCCTTCCCCTTCCCTGGGCTCAGGCGGCCTGGTTCACGATGCTGGAGTTGGGAGTGGTCGCCGGCGTCATCGGCGTCCTCACGCTCACGGGCCGGCGTCCATCGGTCCGCCAGGCGCTTCTTACGGTGATGTGGGGCTTTCTGCTTTACCCCATAGCCTGGGCCCTGGCGCTGGGGCAGGTTTCGATTCTGATCTTTGCGCTGATCATCGTGGCGTTGCTGGCCCTGCAGGCCGGGTTGGACAGTTGGGCCGGGGTCTGTCTGGCGCTGGCGACGGCCAAGCCGCAGATGTCCTTCCTGCTGGTGCCGGTCTTGCTTCTCTGGGCGCTGGGCCGGCGACGTTACCGCTTCCTGTTGTTTTTTGCTGGCGCGATGGGGGTACTGTTACTGCTCTCTTTTGCTGTACTCCCCGGCTGGCTAATGGATACTCTACGGTCCGGAGCGGGTTACCTCAAGGTGTGGTCCTTCCCCTCACCGGTGGCGCTCCTGGGGGAATCCATCACCGGGCCATGGGGAGGGAAGGTATCCGCAGTCCTGGGGGCCCTACTGCTGGTCGGATTGGCCTGGGCCTGGTGGCGTGAGCGGCGCAGGCGGTCTCCGCCGGTGTGGGTAGTCGGGCTCACCCTGGTGGTCACGGAACTTGTCGCACCTCGCACCTCGGTGGCCAACCAGGTGTCGCTTCTACTGCCGCTGACGACGGTGCTCGCTTCGTGGGCCGCCCGGGGCAGAGGATGGAAGTGGGCCGGAGTGGTGGCGGCCGTGATATTGCTGGCAGGGCCGTGGATTCTGGACATATTGCTCTTGTCATCGGTGGGGAACACCGTCCGCTACCGTGAGCAGCACGTACTCCTTGCCCCTTTGCTGCCAGCGGTCACTTTACTCCTGCTGATTATCAGTTGGGCGGAGAGCCGCATTTGATGGAAATGATCAAAAAGCCCACACCTCCTTCACCCTCATGGCGATGTACTGCCTGGCCTCATAAATGGCCAGGACAGGTGCTTATCCTCCTGCTGGCCTTCGGCTTGCGGATGATCACCCTCCAGAGCCGCGCTCTTTGGTACGATGAGGCGTTCGCTGTGCTGTATGCCTCCCTGAGCCCTGCGAGGATGATCTACGGGACGGCGACGCCGGTGGCGGGTGCCGGCGCGGCCGATGTACATCCCTTGCTCTACTACTTCCTCCTTCACGGCTGGATGGGACTGGTCGGCCAATCTCCTCTTGCAGTCCGCTTTCTCTCCGTGGCTTTTGGGATGGTCACCGTGGCGCTCCTGTGGCGGCTGGCGGCGTGGTGTTTCGACCGGCGCACCGGCCTGGTGGTGGGGCTACTGGCGGCGGTGAACCCCTTCCACGTGGCCTACTCCCAGGAGGCACGGATGTATGGGTTGCTGGGACTGGCGGCGGTGACGGCGACGTATGGACTGATGCGGGCATTACAGGGCGCAGAGGAGCGGGGGAGCAGAGGAGCAAGGGAGCAGAGAGACCGCCGCCGATTGGTCATCAGTCATTGTTCATTGTTCATTGTTCATTGGCACTGGTGGGCGCTCTACACGGTGGCCGCTGCCCTCACCCTCTACGCTCACAACCTGGGAGCGTTCGTCCTGCTGGCCCTCAACCTGCTGACTGTCGCCCGCCGCCGTTGGTGGCGTTGCCTCCCGGCTCTGGCCCTGGCCGACCTGGTCGCGCTGGCTCTTTTTGGCCCCTGGTTGGTGGGGGTATTGCCGGGACAGGTGGGCTTTGTGGGGCGAGGATACTGGCTGTCGCCGCCGGGGGTCGAGGAAGTGATCCGCGCTGTGATGTTCCCGGTGCTCACTTTCTACGAGCCCGCCCCACTCTGGCTGCTGGGTCTGGGACTCTTCACGGGTTTGCTCCTTCTGGTCTTGCTGGCTTGGCGGGCCTGGCGGACCCGCTCCCGCGCTGGCTGGTTTCTCCTGTTGTGCTGGGTGCCGGTGCTGTTGCTTCTGCTGATTTCCCAGTGGCGACCAGTCTACCTGGAGCGGGCGCTCCTGTCCTCGGCGCTCCTCTACCTGGTCGCGGTGGGCTGGCTTCTGACCCGGGGTGGCCTGCCGCGTCCCCTGTGCCTGGGGTTGGCGGTCTTGCTGGCGGCGAGTACGGTTGGGTCGCTGGGAGTTCACTACACTTACACCGGTTTCCCCCGCCCGCCGTTTCAGGAGGCGGCGGCTTATCTGCAACCCCGCGTCGAGCCTACCGACGTCGTGGTTCACACCAACAAACTATCTTACTTTCCAACACGCTACTACGCCCCCGACCTGCCCAGCGTCTTCCTGGCCGACCCGCCCGGCTCGCCGCAGGACACGCTCGCCCGCCCTACGCAGGAGGCGCTGGGCATCTTCGCTACTTCCACCATCACCGAGGCGGTGGGGCAGGCGGGGCAGGTCTGGCTGGTCTACTTCCCCCGCGAGGTGGAGGAGGTGCAGGCGCTAGGGACCGAGCACCCGGCGCTGGCTTGGCTGGAGGGTCGTTTTGCCGAGGCGCAGCAGGAATGGTTCAGTGACCTGGTGGTGGCACTCTACCGGCGGGAGAGCCCGTAGCATGGGACAAGTGACGCGGCGGGAGTGGGCCTGGGTGATGGCGGTGGCTGGCCTGGTGGTGGTCGCCTCGACAGTGCCGTACCTGGCGGGCTACCTGGCTCAGACGGCAGATACGCAGTTCAGTGGTGCACTGCTGGACCGGGCAGACTACCACAGTTATCTGGCAAGGATGTGGCAGGGATACCGGAGGGAGTGGCAGTTTCTACTGCTCTTCACGTCGGAAGAACACGAAGGGGTCTACTTTCAGCCCTTCTACATTGCTCTGGGGCACCTGGCGCGGATGCTCGGGCTGGGGCTGCCGTTGGTCTACCAGGTCGCCCGCGTGGTGTTTGGTTCCCTGATGCTGTTGGCCATCTACCGGTTCATCGCCCACTTCGTCGCGCCGGTGCGCATCCGGCGGGTGGCTCTCTTGCTGGCGGCGACTGCCTCCGGATTGGGGTGGCTCACGGAGATCTTCGCCTCCACACCGCCGGACGGGGTCTCGCCGATGGACTTCTGGCTGCTGGACGGCTTCACCTACCTGGTGGTGCTGACCTCTCCCCACTTCTGCGCGGCCATCGCTCTGCTCCTGTCCGTCTTTCTGCTCCTCCTGCACCGTCCCGGGGGCCCTTCGGCACTAGATGGGATACTGGCAGTTCTGGCATCGCTGGCGCTGGGCCTCATCCATCCGTATACCTTGCTCATAGTCGATCTCCTGCCCATTTTGTACTGGGGTGTTGAGGGATTGCGGACGCGCCGGGTGGCTTGGCGCGGCCTGGCAGTGGTTGCGGCGATGGGAGCGGCCCAGGCACCCCTGTTGGCCTACGACCTGTGGGTGTTTCGCACCCAATCGGTCTTTGCCGGCTGGTCGGTCCAGAACGTGACCCTCTCTCCGCCGCTGCGGGTCTACCTGTGGGGGTACGGGGTGCTTCTAGCGCTAGGGGCCGTGGGTGCAGTGGCCTGGGCGCGCCGGGGAGGGCGGGGGCTGGCCTTTCCTCTGCTCTGGATTGGCCTGGTCGCGGTGTTGATCCACCTGCCGTGGAACCTGCAGCGGCGCTTCTTGGAGGGGGTATCGGTGCCGCTGGGGTTGCTGGCCGGAGTGGGGCTGGCGGAGGGGTTCTTGCCCCAGGGCGGGAGGCGGCGGTCACGCTGGCGGTGGATGGCACTGGCGTTGATAGTGGCGCTGGCGGCGATGAGCAACCTCTATTTGACAGCAGGACTGACTCTGGCAGCAGCAACCCGCGCGCCAACTCTGTTCTGGCCCGCCGATCTCCTTTCCGGGGTGGACTGGCTAGGGGAGAGCGCTTCGTGGGAGGAGACGGTGCTGGCAGGACCTGAGACTGGGAGCCTGATCCCAGCCCGGATCGGCCACCGGGTTGTGGTGGGCCATGGGATGGAAACGGTGGATTATGAGGGAAAACGGGCGGCGATGTCCCGATTCTTCGCCGCCGACACGCCCGATGAGGAGCGGCTGGCCCTGCTGAGGGAGTGGCAGGTGATATGGCTTTTCTACGGGCCGGAGGAGTGGGCCCTGGGTGACTTCGATCCTGCCGCAGTCCCCTACCTGGAGCCAGTCTTCCGACAAGGGGAGGTGACGGTCTACCGGGTCACAACGGAGAGGGTGCCATGAGCCGAAACCGGCGTGACCTGCTGTGGCTGTTTTTCCTGGCATTGGCCGTGCGGCTGGCTGTGGCGGCCCTCATCCGCCGCCCAGGGTACATGGACACGGCCTACTACGCCGCTGGAGCGGTGCGCCTGGCTCAGGGCGGTGGCCTCAGCGAATCCTTCCTCTGGAACTACCTGGACGACCCGGCGGGCTTGCCCCACCCAGGCTTTTTCTACTGGATGCCACTCCCCTCCCTTCTGGCGGCCCCATTCGCTGCCCTTTTCTCCAATCTCCAATCTCCAATCTCCAATCTCCAATCTCTTCCTGGCTCCTTCCTCGCACTTCAACTTCCCTTCGTTTTCCTCGCTGCCCTGCTCCCCCTGGTGGGCTACGCCGTCGCCTGGCAAACCACGGGTGTGCGCCGCCACGCCTGGGTCGCTGGCCTAATCACCATCTTCAGCGGTCTCTTCTTCCCGTACTGGACTCTCCCAGAGACGTTTGCTCCCTTCGCCCTCTTCGGCAGCCTGGCGCTGTGGCTGGCTGGGAACTGGATACTGGATACTAGATACTGGATATTGGATACTAGATATTGGAAACTGGAAACTGGCCGCTGGTTGCTGGTCGGGTTGCTGGTTGGCCTGGCCCATCTCACCCGTGCCGACGGTATCCTGCTGCTGCCCGTGGTCATCCTGGCTCTACTGGCCCGTCCCCTATTATGCACCACGCACCACGCACGACGTTTTGTCATTTGTCATTGTTCATTGTTCATTGTTCATTGTTCATTGGTTATTCTCGGTTACTTGCTCATAATGGGTCCCTGGTTCCTGCGCAACATGAGCGTGGTTGGCGTGCCTCTCTCCCCGGCGGGCACCAAGACCCTCTGGCTGCGCACCTACGACGACCTGTTCTGCTATGGCTGTGACCTTTCGCTGCGCTCCTACCTGGCCTGGGGCTGGCCCGAAATCCTGCGCTCAAAACTGTGGGCCGCAGGGGTGAACCTGCAGCGCTTCCTGGCCGAGGACTGTTTGATTTTTCTGTTCCCCTTTGTCATCGCTGGTCTCTACCGCCTGCGCCGCCGTCCTCCTTTTGCCCTCGCCCTCATATACTCGTTCCTCATCTACTGTCTCCATTCCCTCGCCTTCACCTTCCCCGGCCCGCGAGGCGGCTTCTTTCACGCCAGCGCCCCCGCGCTGCCGTTCCTCTTCGCGGCGGCAATAGTGGGGTTGGACGCGGCGGTGGGCTGGGTGGCCCGCCGGCGGCGCTGGAACCGGCGCCAGGCCCAGGCAGTCTTCGCTACGGCGGCGGTGGCGGGGGCGGTGGCCCTGAGTGGTTACGTGGTGGTGGGGAAACTGCCCGCCTGGCGGGATACCGACGCGGCCTACCGGGATGCCGGCGCGTGGCTGGGCGCGCACGATGTACCGGATGATACAGTCATCATGGTTGGCAACCCACCTGGTTTCTGGTATCATACTCACAGGCCGGCCGTGGTCGTGCCCAACGGGGATGTGGAGGCGCTCCTGGCAGTGGCCGACCGGTATGGCGTGCGGTACGTGTTGCTGGACCGGAATCGGCCGGCGCCGCTAGCAGGGCTATATGCCGGGGAGACACCCCATCCCCGATTGCGGACCGTGGCGGCATGGACAGATAGAGAAGTGGTACTCTACGTAGTGGGGAGGTGAAGATGGGTAGCGATGCTAGACTGGCCAGAGCAAATGCCCACAATTCTCTTTCGATTATCCTCTCCGTCTCCCTGGTTGTGTTGGCCCTCGGCCTGTTGTACCTGTACAACCTGGGAGGCTGGCTGATCAACGATGACGAGGGGACCTTCCTGTACCAGGTGTGGCGCATCGGTGAAGGGGAACATCCCTACCAAGACTTGTTCACGTCCCGTTGGCCGTTATTTCTGTACACCGGGGCAGGATGGATGCGGGTCATCGGTGCGGAGGCCGTGCCGATGCGTTTGCTCTCCGTCTGCATGACACTGGGGACGGCTGTTATCGTCTTCCTGTTGGCCCGTCACACCTTGCCGGCAGAAGCGGCATTGCTCAGTATGGTTGTCTTCCTGCTCCACCCGAACATCTTCCGTTTTGGGCGCTCGTTTCAACCGGAGCCTTTCTATGTGTTCTTCAGCACACTGGGATTGTACCTCTTCACCCGAGGGCAGACAAAGGGTGACACGGCTTCTTTCATCGGGGCCGGCCTGGTCTTCGCCGTGGCCTCCTTGTATAAACTCCTGGCGGTGCTGGTCATGGCCGGATGTGCGTTGTTCCTGGGAGTGACGTGGCTGCGGGAGCGAGAGTCGCGGCGCAGGATAGCCTGCCGGGCGCTGGCTCTGCTGTTGCCCTACGTGGTCTTGTTCGGCCTCGTGACGCTGGGGTTTACGCTAAGTGTTCCCCGTTTCTACGAAAGTGTGGTTGGAGTCAACCTGGCTCCGGGGCAGGAGTTAACGTGGCTTCAGGTCGCTCTCAAAGGGCTTGCTTTCTTGGCGACATACTTCCTGACCTCCGCCCCTTTCCTTCTACTCGCGCTCCCTGCTGCCTGGCGAGGGTGGTCCGGTGACCGGGAGATGGCGTTGCTCAGTTGGCAACTACCGACCGCCCTCACTTTCCTGCTTCTCTCCCGTGAGTTGTTCCCTCGTCTGTTACTTTACCTCGTGCCCTCACTCTCCATCCTTTTCGCGGCTGCGCTTGAACCGGTACGCCTCCTGCCGCGCAGGTCGTTGCTTCTTCTCGCTATCGTCGGCGCGGTTCTCATTCCCTGGATTGTGAGCGATGCCGGGATGCTCTTGTGCAGTGAGCAGGATACGATGGCCGTATCCCACTACATCCAGGCCCGAGTCCCTCCAGGCGACAAAGTGCTTTCGGATTACCAGGAATTGAATTTCTATGCTCGCCGCCCCTCCACGTACTCGGGGGCAGAGATATCCCAAGTCGTCGTGGCTGGCGGGCAGGTCACGGGCGCGGACCTGATCGCGGAAATCAAGGCGGCGGACGTCAATATGGTGATCGTAGACGTCTCCCCGCAGACGGCTTACCACATGGTGAACCTCCGAGATTATGAGGGCTTTCGTGCTTACCTCCAGGAACATTTTGTGCTGCTTGATGTGCTCTCTCGGGAGGAGCAGCAATTGGAGGTTTACTTCAGGTCACAGTCCCCGTTAAGCGCACCGGAGGAGGAGCAGGAATGAAACGATCGAGACGCCAGGTCACAGGGCTCCTTCTGGGTGTAGCAGTGCTTCTTTTCGGTGTTCTCAGGTGTAGGTCTTGATAGTCTCTCTATGCAGGGGTGCGAAGATGTTCAAATGGCTCAACACGACAGACCGTTGGGTGTCTGCCCATGCCTGGGTGCTGATCCTGCTGGCCCTGGCGCTGATGGGACTGCTCTACGGATACAACCTGGACAAGTGGTCAAACGACGATGATGAGGGCTCGTATCTCTACCAGGTGTGGCGGATCACACTGGGTGAGATGCCCTACCGCGACTTTCTGACGCCCCAGCAGCCCATCTTTCTGTTCTCAGGGGCGACCGTGATGCATCTGCTGGGGTTGGATACGCTATCCGTGCGAGCGGTGGGGGTTGTGCTGATCCTGGTGGCTGGCCTGTTTGTCTGCCTGATCGGGCAGGAACTGATCTCGCTACAGGCAGGACTGATCGCGATGAGCCTGTTTCTCATGCACCCCGATGTCTATCGCTGGGGGCGCATGTACAGGCCGGAGGCATATATGCTATGCCTTTCCACTGGCGCGTTGTACGTCTATATCCTCGTGTTGAGGCGTTCCCGATGGAATTGGCTGTGGCTGTCAGGCGTGCTTTTCGGACTCTCCACCCTCTATAAGATGTTCGGAGTTTTGCTGCTTGGCGGATGCTTGTTGGCACTTGCCATAGAGGTGGGCCGCAGTCAACTGCAGTTCGGGACAGCATTAGGGATGGGGGTGCGCCTGGTCGGTCCGGCCCTCGCCGTGGTGCTTCTAGTGATGGTGGTCTTTCTGCTGCGCTTCCCTGAGTTCTCTGGCGCTGTATTGGGCCACCAGTTGCGCCAGGGAAAGGAGTTGGACTGGGGGGCACGGGCCATCCGCACGGCGGCCTTCTTCATTGGCTACTTTATGGTGTATGCCTTCCTGCTGATTTTCGCTTGTCTGGGAGGCGCGTGGGCCCGGAAGCAGGGCAACATGGCCTTGCGCTTGCTCGCGGTCCAGTTGCTGACCCCTTTGTCGTTCCTGTTTCTCTCGCGGGAACTGTTCCCCCGGCACCTGATGTACCTGCTGCCGGTGATGAGTCTGTTGTTTGTCGCTGCGTTACAGAGATTGTTCAGTCAGTCTTTACGGTCGTTCTACTGGGCGATAAGCGCGGCGCTGTTGATCTCCTGGTTACCTGCTGATATCGTCGTGGCCATGGACCAGAACTTGGGCACTCCTCGTGTGGTAGAGTACATTCAGGCACATACTGCTTCGTCCGACGTCGTCCTGTCGGATTATGCTGGTCTCAACTTCTTCGCCCGGCGGCCCTCTACGTACTACGGCGCTTCTCTCTCGGCGGGTGCTACTTCGAGCGGGCAGGTTACAGGCGCGGACCTGATCTCAGAAATCGAGGCGGCGGACGTCAATATGGTGATCGTAGACGTTTCCCCGCAGACGGCTTACCACATGGTGAACCTCTGGGATTATGAGGGCTTCCGCGCTTATCTCCAGGAGCATTTTGTGCTGCTCGATGTGCTCTCTCGGGAGGAGCAGCAATTGGAGGTTTACTTCAGGTCACAGTCCCCGTGAAGCGTACTGGAGGAGAAGCAGGAATGAAACGTATGTGGCCGATCTGGTCGAGCAGAACCGGCCCTGCTGGCCTTGAGTGGGGCTGAGTGAGTACTCTTCGTAACGGAATGATCTGGGCTTGTGCAATCCAGTTGCGCTTCTGGCCCATCGTGTGGTATACTTGATGAAGAGTATGTAACCAGGTAGTTGTATATGGTGGGGGTGTGCCAGGCATGGCGGGCAGAATTGAAGTTATGATTGTAGATGACCATCCGGTCTTCCGTCAGGGGCTGCGGAACGTTCTTGTTGCGCACGAGGATATCTACGTCGTCGGTGAAGCGACCGACGGCCGCGAGGCGATTGAACGGGCACAGGAACTGCTCCCGGACGTGGTGCTGATGGACATCAATCTGCCAACCCTCAATGGGTTGCAGGCCACGCGCAAACTAAGAGCGCTCTGTCCCGAGGTCAACGTTATCATGCTCACCGCCTACGATGACGAGGAGCAGGTCTACCACGCTATTCGGGCTGGAGCGTCGGCCTACTACGCCAAGGACGTCAGCCCTGATCGGTTGGTAGACGTCATCCGGCACGTGAGTCAGGGGCAGTATGTCATCGGCGACGCCTTGTTGGATGAGGACGATATCGGTGGCTGGCTCTTGAAGGAGTTCCGGCGCTTCGGTGGCGGGGTGTTCGAGGAGGAGGAGCAGTTTCTTTCACCGCTCTCTCCCCGCGAGATGGAGATTCTGGGGTTGGTTATCCAGGGCATGAGTAACAAGGAGATCGCCTACCATCTAGGGATCAGCCATCAGACGGTCAAGAATCACATGACCTCTGTCTTGGGCAAACTGGGGGTGGCGGACCGGACACAGGCGGCGGTCTACGCTCTCCGGCACGGCTGGTCGCCGTTGCGCGAACGGGAGGGGCGACCCCGGCGCTTCTCGCCCGTTACTACGTATAAGCCATAGGCGAAGTCAGGAGATATAGAATGACTGTTTCAACCGAGACTGGTGTGACATCGTTCGAGCAATTCCTGGAGGAGTGCAACAAAGAGTACGAGCAGACCCAACGCGAACTCAAGGAGATTGATCTGCTGATCCAGCAGACGACTGCCGAGGTAGAACGCCTGGCACAGCGCAACACGCAGGCGACCAACCGGCTGCGGCAGGTCGAAGCGGCATTGGACACCGTGCCGCGAGATGACATCCAGGAGGCGTATACGACTGTCCTGGATAGCCAGCAGCGACTTTTCACTATGCGGGGGCAGTTGGAGAAGTTGCAGAGCAACCAGCGCAACATGGCGCGCTATCTCGACCTGCTCCGCGGTATACTTGAGACTGCCGGTCACGCCGGGCCGGGGTATGAGCCTCGGGTCTCGGAGGAGGGAGAATCTGTACAGCCGCTTGTCGTCCGCATCATTGAGGCCCAGGAACAGGAGCGGCAGGTGCTCAGCCGGCAGATGCACGATGGTCCGGCTCAGTCTCTCACCAATCTTATCCTCCAGGCTGAGATCTGCGAACGGCTTTTCGATATTGATCCCGAGCGGGCACGGGCCGAACTGGCCAATCTGAAAAACGCTGTGGCGGCGACCTTCCAGAAAGTCAAAGGGTTCATCCTCAACCTGCGCCCGATGATGCTCGATGACCTAGGATTGATTCCCACCCTCCGGCGTTACGTGGATAGTTTTGCCAACAACAGCGGCGTCCTCACTCGCCTGCTGGTGATCGGCAAGGAGCGGCGGCTGGTATCGCACAAAGAGGTGACGATCTTCCGGTTGGTTCAGGAACTGCTCAACAATGCGTATGAGTACGGCCACGCCAGCAACATTCAAATCAACCTGGATGTGGGGGATGCACTTGTCCGTGTGTCGGTCGAGGATGACGGCAGCGGTTTTGAACTCACCGATGCGCTCGCCTCGCCGGATGCGGACCGGCTGGGCCTGGCGACGATGCGTGAGCGAGTTGAGATGCTGGGGGGGCAGATGCACTTCGATAGCGGCCTGGGACGGGGGACAAAGATCAGTTTCGAGTTGCCTGTCTCCTGACAGAAGCATAGGGAACTTCGTTACAAATCCCAAATCCCAAACCCCAAACCCCAAATCCCAAACCCCGAAGCGGCGAACTACTCACCCTGCTCGGCTTGGATTGCCAAATCCAAGCCTCTTGGCAGGAGAAGCAGCACTTTGCAGGCCAAAAGCGGTCAAATTCGCCTGGTTCTATCCGCTGAACCGCTGGATTTGACAATCCAGCGGGAGCGGGTGAGCAGGCTGACGATGTCACATCGTACAGGTGTTCTACTTCAACGCTCGCAGCCCCCGTCACGGGGGCGGTTCTGCAATGGAACTTGCCCATGGGACGCCCCCGAGATGGGGGCTGGGAGCGACTTGTGGAGTCCCAAAAACCCGGTTTCTGCTTTGTTCCGAATCCAAGGGATATAGTGACATGGCATTGGTACAAAGTTCCTATTGTCATGGCGACGGCAATCCGGTATAATGGATGTCAACAGGTGGAAAGCCCACATTGGTTCCAAATAATTCAATTGAAAGGAGGTGAGAAAAGATGCTGTTTTTACCGCGCGAAGAAGGACAGGGTATGGTCGAGTATGCGTTGATTCTTGTTTTGGTGGCCATCGTAGTGATTGTAGTTCTGACCCTGCTAGGTCCGGCCATTGGCAATGTCTTCAGCACTATCATAGGGGAGTTCTAGCCGAGCGATCACTGCAGCAACGCAAATGGACCGCACTGCGGAACAGGGCCTCGCGTACGCGAGGCTCTGTTCACAGTGCGTTAGTGCCCGTATAGTACCAGCGTAATGCTTGTATGTTATGCCATGCTATGGTATAGTTTTAATACACAGTCGAGGTAGGACGAATAGCGTATCTCTCCGAAACGTAAGCGTTCAGGAAGGTGACGGAACATCTACACAAAAGACCTCCGAGGTT
>JAUWNP010000161.1 GCA_030612585.1 Anaerolineae bacterium | reverse complement strand
ACCCGACTACGAACTTGGGCGATACCATTGATATGTGGGCCGGCTACGATGACTATCTAAGCCCATACGGCAAGATTGTGCGCAGCCTCATCCAGTTCGACGTCTCGGCCATTCCCTCTGGTACATCAATTGACAGCGCCGCTCTCCGGGCCCACATGGTTGAGGCCTGGGACTATCCAAACAAAACACGCACAATCACGGCCTATCGCATTGGTTCGACCTGGTCGGAGTCGAGCGTGAACTGGAACACGCGTCCCTCCTGTGCCGAAGCCTACGGCTCTGCCTCTGTAACTTGGGGGGCATGGGGCTGGTACTCCTTTGACGTGACCAACCTCGTGAGCGGGTGGGTGAATGGCAGCCTGTCGAACTACGGTGTTATGTTACGCGGCCCAGAGGTGTCCGGTACCGACTCCTCTTGGAGGTCATTCTCCACCCGCGAGGGGCCCTATCCGCCGCAACTGGTCGTCACTTATAGCGGGCACACCACACCGGCCGGTGCCCTGCTGGCCGGTGAAAGCCTGAGTAGGGAAGAGCCAGTGCGTGTTGTCATCGAGGCGCTGACCGGCATGCCGAACGCCGATTATCCTGGTGTCGGCCTGTGCCAGCCGTATTCACCGGCAGGGGAGAAATGCCTGGCCCTGCCATAGTCACCAGAAAAGAAACAGGCAACTGGCAAGACGAGGGGCTCCTGAACGGGAGCCCCTCTTTGTCCAGGCGCGGCGCCCCACATTCCTAATTGACACCTTTCCCGCACGGCGGTAAAATAGCGGTGTAGAGGAAGACTGAGGACTTCGGACTTTGAACTGAGGAGTGAGAACTATGGACATCCAAAACCTACGCTGGTGGGGCTGGGGCACGCTCGATCAGGATTACTCACTCGAGGGCCGTCCCGCCTTCTGGCCTATGCTCCAGGAGTGGCTCGAGGTTCCCGACGAGGCGATTGAGCACGAAACGCCGCCTGTCTCCCTGGATGAAATCACACTGCGTCCGCCCCGCCTGGACGACCCGATGCTCTCATCCCTGCGTAAACTGCTGGGCGAAGAGACGGTGCGCACCGACAAACTCTCGCGCGTCGAGCACGCATACGGCAAGTCCTACCGCGATTTGATCCGCATCCGCGCCGGTCATATTCCCAATCCCCCCGACGCCGTCGCCTACCCCGCCGACCAGGGGCATGTCGTCTCCCTGCTGGCCTGGGCCGCCGACCGCGACGTCGCCGTCGTTCCCTTCGGCGGCGGCAGTTCTGTCCTGGGCGGCGTCGAGCCGGAACCCGGCGACCAGCCTACGATCACCCTCGACCTGGCCCGGCTGGACCGCGTGCTGGCGGTGGATGCAGTCTCGCGCACGGCTCGCATCCAGGCCGGCGCAACCGGACCGGAGGTGGAAGCCCAATTGAACGCGCAGGGCTTCACGCTGGGCCACTTCCCCCAATCCTTCGAGTTCTCCACCCTCGGCGGCTGGATTGCCACCCGCGCGGCCGGTCAGAATTCCATCGGCTATGGCAAGATCGAGCACTTGACCCAGGCCGTGCGGGTCGTCACCCCGGCCGGCATTATCGAGACGAAGGACACGCCCGCCACCGCCGCCGGCCCCAGCCTTCTGCAACTGCTCGTCGGCTCCGAGGGCACCTACGGTCTCATCACCGAGGCCACGATGCGTATCCATCCCCTGCCAGCGGTGCAGGATTATCGCGGCATCCTCTTCCACAGCCTGGAAGACGGCGTCGCCGCTTTCCGCGATCTGATGCAAAGCCCCCAACTGCATCCGGCCATCATACGCCTCTCTGATGCGCCCGAGACGGCCGCCTCCGTCGTGCTGAGCCACGAGCACCACGGCCTGCGCCGCCTGGCCGCCAGCCTGACCGCATGGTATCTGAAGGCGCGGGGGTACGATCTCACCACGGACAGCACCTTGATGCTGCTGGGCTTCGACGGGGACGCCGAATGGACCGCTCAGCAATGGGACCTGGCGCTGGAGATATGCGGCGACTATCGGGGCCTCTCGCTGGGACAGTCGGTGGGGCTGTCGTGGAAACGCGACCGTTACGCCCAGCCCTACCTGCGCGACACGCTTCTCGGCCACTCCGTGATGGTGGACACACTGGAGACGGCCACCACCTGGTCGAACCTGGCGCATCTCTACGAGGCCATGGTCAGTGCGATGAGGGGAGCCATCACCGCCACCGATGGCGGCCCGGGCTACGTGATGACCCACATCTCTCACGCCTACGAACATGGGGCCTCGCTCTATTCGACCTTTCTGGGCCGCCAGGTACCTGACCCAGATCCGCTGGTGAGGCAGGCGCAGTGGCGGGCGGTCAAGCGAGCCACCACCGAGGCCATCTTGGCTGCCGGCGGTACGCTGACCCATCACCACGGTATAGGCCGTGACCACGCCCCGTGGCTTGAGGAAGAGGTCGGCCCGGTGGGTATGAAGGCGCTGCGGACACTCAAGCAGACCTTTGATCCCGGCGACATTATGAACCCCGGCATCCTGCTGCTCTTGTAGAAGAGATTCGTAGTGGCGACTTCAGTCGCTCGCTCCTTGCTATGGATGACTAGAGTCGTCACTACGAGCAAATTGCCAATGTCCAGCAAAGGAGACGAGAATGGACAAAACTTCCCACGCGCGCCCCTTCTCTGCTGATATCCGCCGGGAGAATGTAGAGCGCCTGGCCCAGGAGGACTTCGATGTATTGATCGTGGGCGGTGGCATCACCGGCGTGGCGGTGGCCCGCGACGCAGCGAAACGTGGCTTCCGCACCGCCCTGGTCGAGAAAGACGACTTCGGCAGTGGCACCAGCAGCCGCTCCACGCGGCTCATCCATGGTGGCTTCCGTTACCTGGAGTATGGCGAATTCAAGTTGGTGTTCGATGCCTGCAGCGAGCGGCGCGTGCTACGCAAGATCGCTCCCCGGTTGGTGCGCCCATTGCCCTTCCTCTACCCGCTCTATCGAGGGCAGAGACCTGCTCCCTGGAAACTCCGCGCCGGGATGATGGCGTACGATGCCCTGAGCCTATTCCGTAACGTCCAACGCCACCGCTGGATGCACCCACCGGAGGTACAGCGACGCGAACCGCTGGTCGCCGGACGGGGGCTGCTCGGCGTCGCCCGCTACTACGACGCTCAGGTGGATGACGCCCGCCTGACGCTGACAACCGCCAGGGCTGCCCACCTCCACGGCGCGGTGATAGTCAACCACGCCCCCGTGGTCGGGCTGATGAAAGCCGGGGGGCGTATCGTCGGTGCTCACGTCGTGGACAAAACAAGCGGGCGGGAGATCGAAGCGCGAGCACGTGTCGTCATCAACGCTACCGGCATCTGGACAGACCGCGTGCGCGAACTGGACGAGCGGGACGCCAGGCCGATGATCCGTCCGACCAAAGGTATTCACCTGGTTATCCCCCGTGCGCGGCTGAGTAGCCAACACGCAGTCATCTTTACCGTCCCCTGCGATGGTCGCCATATCTTCCTCATCCCCTGGGGCGACTTTGCCCTCATCGGCACCACTGACACCGACTACCAGGGTAACCTGGACAACCCGGCTACCACACTCGACGACGTTGAGTATCTGCTGGAGGCAGTGCAACTCACTTTTCCCGGCGCACAGATCAAACACGACGACGTCATCAGCACTTTTGCTGGCCTGCGCCCGCTCATATCCGCCCCTGGCAGCCCGTCCGCGCTCTCTCGCGGGCACGAGATCGTGGAACACAAATCCGGCCTCATCACCATCACCGGCGGCAAACTGACCATACACCGGCTGATGGGTGAGCAATTGACCGATCACGTCGAAAAAAAACTTGCGGAGGAGTTTGGTGTACCTGCTCGATCCGAGTGTCGCACTAAGGAGCCGTTGGAGGGGGCGCAGATCGAACGCGTGCAAGTGAGCGGTGTGGACGAACCGGTGGGCAAGCATCTGGTAGAGACCTATGGCGGCGATGCCACGTGGGTGCTGGCCTATGCGGAGGAAAACCCCAACCTGGGAGAGCGTTTCGTGCCGGAATTGCCTTATCTGATGGCGGAGGTGCTCTACGCTGTACAGCACGAGATGGCGCTGACGCTGTGCGATGTGCTCATCCGCCGCACCCACGTCATCTACGAGACACGGGACGGGGGACTGCAGCGGGCTCGTGCCGTGGCCGAACTGATGGCTCCACGCCTGGGCTGGGACGAGATGGAGATCGAGCGCCAGGCGACCGACTACGCCGCGCAGGTTGCCCTCACCCAACAGTGGCGAGTGTTGCCCTGAATCAAGATTCACAGTATAATCCATTAGTGAGAAGTGGCTGCCAGTAGTTGTATGAGCATCAATGAGTATTGAAGTAGTTGGCGAAATCACCAACATTGAAACAATCGCGGTTGGCCACTCAATTCGTGAGATTGCACGCTTGCGCAGGGTCTACGGCGCTGGCCGTTGGAGAAAGCTAAAAGGGATTGCGATGGTTTGCCTTTCCGATGGTACGATATGCGAGACTGAGATACACTGGTACGAAGCACACGGGATTGGTAAAAAGGAAATCAAGATCAAGCGTATTTTGTGGGAGTAATACCAATGGTGAAGCAACGTGATTTAGAAACACAATTTGTTGTTTGCGTCGAGAATGAAGGTTACCCAGTGTCATTGGAGTTGCGAAAAATCTATCAGGTGCTACCTGACGCCCGCGTTGCTGCACACCGGCTTGTCCGAGTCATTGACGAATCAGGTGAAGATTACCTGTATCCAGCAGACTATTTTGTTCCAATTGAGTTACCACAGGCTGTAGAAAAAGCCTTTTCGCTAGTAACCCACCACTCGTTGCAGCCAATGCCGCTAACGCAGCGTGGCTGAACTCAACGTTACGCTGCGGAGGGACATTACGTATGGAAATCACCTGGTATGGACAAACCTGCTTCCGGCTGAGCGAACGAGGTCTGGCGGCTGTCGTGACCGATCCGTATCCGCCCAACGCCGGTCTTACCTTTCCCCGACCCCGCGCCAATGTCGTCACCGTCAGCCACGATGATCCTCAGTGTTGTTACACAAAAGGCGTGCGAGGACCTTTTAAACTCCTCGACGGCCCCGGCGAGTACGAAATCGGCGGCGTGTTTATCACCGGCATCACTACTTTCGCCGATGGCGAACATGGAGCATCACGTGGCCTGAATACCATCTTCACTTTTGGCTTCGATGGCCTGACCGTGTGTCACCTGGGGAGGCTGGGGCACGTGCCCACCCAATCCCAGGTGGAGGGCCTAGGAGCCGTGAACATCCTGCTGGTACCCGTGGGAGGAGGCGGAAGCCTGACCCCGGCTCGGGCCTCCGAGGTCATCAGTCTCTTCGAGCCAGGCCTGGTCATCCCGATGTACTACAAGGTGCGGGGATTGAAGGTCAGTCTCGGCACCCTGGATCCCTTTCTGAAAGAGATGGGGCTGGAGAAGGTGGATAGCCAGGAGGTGCTCAAGGTCAGCCGGACCAGCCTGTCGGAAGAAACGCAGGTCGTTGTTCTGAAACCGAGGCAACGAAATGGAGGGTAAGATGCGGAAGTTCCATCTGTTTGTCCCTGCACTGCTCGCGCTGGTATTGGTCGCCTGCCAGGGAGGGGCTACTACAGGCGTGGACGACCTGCTGGAATCGGGGCGCGCCCACTTGGAGGCGGGTGAGTACACGGAAGCCATCACCGACCTGGAGGCCGCTGTCGAGACAGACCCGGGCAACAGCGAGGCTTATTTCTTGTTGGGGCAGGCTTACAACCAGACCGGTGAATTGATGAAAGCGGCCGATGAGTTTCGCACGGTGATCGCGCTCGACCCCGACAAGGCCGCCGCTGCACACCACAACCTGGGTGTGACGTACTTCCAGTTGCAGGAGCCTGGCGCTGCTGTCGCCGAGTTCCAGGCCGCCCTGGAGTTGGACCCTGATGACCCCGACTCGCACTACCAACTCGGCGCAACCTACCTCATCTTGGCGCTCTCGGGGGCTGATCTTACGACACCGCCAGACCCACAATTTCTGGAGCAGGCGGTCGCCGAGTTGGAGGCTGCGCTGGAGTTGAGGGAGAACATGCCCGAGGCGCTCATTGGCATGGGTAACGTCTACATCCAGCAGGGAGAGTACACGGCAGCCATTGAGGCACTGCAACGTGCTACTGAGCAGGCACCGGATTTGCCAGAGGCCTACTACGCGCTGGGAGAGGCTTACGCCAGGAGTGGTGATACGGCGGGGGCATGCGAAGCGTATAGCAGTTTCCTGGCTCTGGACCCGCCGTCAAACTGGCGCATCCAGGGCGAGCAGGCAATGACCAGCCTGGGATGCCCATGAACGGCTGGCCAAGACAAAGTGTAAACTGATGTTTAAACTTTTGATGTCGTGGAACATCCGGCCTGGTTACGAAGACGAGTATTTTGAGTTCGTCGTGCGGGAGTTCGGGCCAGGACTGGCCAAACTGGGGGTGCGGCCCACCGACGCCTGGTACACTGCCTATGGCGACCGTCCGCAGATTCTCATGGGTGGCATTGCAGAAGAATTGGAGAGCATGCAGCGTGCCCTTGTATCAGATGAATGGCGCAGTCTGAAAGAGAAACTGCTCACCTACGTGACCGACTACAGACAAAAGGTCATCCGCGCCAGCGGGGGCTTCCAGTTGTAGTGGATCCGGCAGGGAAAACAAAAGCGGGCGTGGCTCCTGCAACCACGCCCGCTTGTCTGTACGCAAAGTCGGCTATTCGCTCTTATCGCTGCCCTCACCAGTGGATTCGCTCTCCCCAGACGTTTTCGACGACGTTTTTGACGGCTTCTTGGTGCTCCCTGTCCCCGAGGTGGATGACTTGGCCCGGTTGTCGGTGACATAGAAACCCGAGCCTTTGAAGACGATGCCTACAGGTTGGATCAGGCGGCGCACCTCGCCCCCACACTCCGGGCAGACCTTCACCGGTTCGTCGTTCATATGCTGTCGGCGTTCGAAGCGCACGCCACAAATCTGACACTGATACTCGTATAACGGCATATACCTCACTGGCCCCCTACCGAACTCTACAAAAATACATTATACCGCGAACAGGTCGCTTATGCAAGCGGTGAATACAGGGACAGAGGAATTCCCCTATGCAGAAGACCGGCAGGCGGTGCAGGATTACGGGTTTTTCGGAGTAGATTCAGTTTTGGCTTTTGCTTTCGCGATGAAGCGATCTTCGTCAATGATGAACCGCTCGTGGGTAGCCTCCCCGATTTGCTCTATCGCGTCCCACGCCTCGACGCGGAACACCAACCGGCGACCCTCCACCTCCAGCAGTTCGGCGCGGGCGCGGACGTGCATCCCCACCGGCGTGGGGGCCAGGTGACGGACGTTTATCCACCCACCCACAGAGGTCTGGCCCGGCGGGAAGTGGTCTTCCAGCGCCTGCACCGCCGCGCCCTCCATCAACCCCACCAGCGCGGGTGTGCCAAAGACGGGCACCAGCCCGCTGCCCCAGCGGGCTGCCGTATCCGCCTCGGTTACGACCGTCTCTACTTCGCCTATCAATCCGGGTGCAAGTTTGCCCATCGGTCACCTCGTCAGGAACGGGATAATGAACCTAAACAGACAGTACACGTCCAGTGCCGCCAACCCGGCGAAAAGGGCGGCTATCGCCCAGGAACGTAATCGCTGTGGCAGGACGCCCGCAAGCGCATCCAATCCCAACGCCACCGCCACCCCGATGGGGATGAGGGCCGGAAAGAGATAGCGGCCCTGATGCTGGACGAAGGTCAGGTTGTGCCACACGAAGGAGAAAAAGGTAAGAATGGCGGAGAGAGCCAAGAGAAAAAGTGGGAGGATTGGGGAGTTGGTAGATTGGGAGATTGGGAGATTGGTGGATTGGGAAGGACGGCGGTGTTGGAAGAGCCAGGCGATGAAACCAGCGACCAGAAGGGTGGAGAGCAGCGTCAGCCCCTTGTAGATGCGGGCCGGGAGTACCACGCCCATCCAGCCAAACTGTCCCCAGAAACTCTGGAAGGTAAAGCGCCAGGCCCGTTCCCAGTAGGCTGCCCAGCCGTGGAGCGCCAGATACTCAGAGGTGCGCAGTTGTCCTTCGACGATTTCGTTATGCCGCACCAACCCCAACGGATCGCTCCAGCCATAGGTGAGGCCGTTGCGGATGAACCAGGGCGCGGATACTATCAGCGCCGGGACAAGCATCCAGGCCAGTTGCCCCACGGCCCACCCCCATGCCCGGCGCTCGCGCCACCAGCGGACCAGCACTGCGACCATGGCCACCACCACGACGGCATAGGCTGTCGTTTTGGTCAACAGCGCCACCGCCAGCAGTAGCCCGATCTGCCACGGGCGGTCGCGCTCCCTGTCTCCGCCGATGTAGACCACCAACGCCCACAGCGTGCCACCCACCACCAGTTCCGCCAGTGCATCGTTGTTCACCCCGGCGGTCATAGCTACGTGCTGGGGAATGAAAGCGATCAAGGCGATAGTTATCAGCGCCAATCCGGGCTGCGTCGGGAAGATCGCCCGCACGGTCCCGAAAACGACCAGTAGCAGCAGTGCGCCCAGCGTCACAGAGATCAGCCGCAATGGCAGCACCGCGCCGCCAAAAAGCAGGTAGACCGGAGTCGCCAGCAGGTAGTAGAGTGGCGGCTGGTGATCCTCGTACTCCACTGATTCGATGGGGAGTTCCGGCGGAAAACGCTCCGACTTAAGGCGCTCTAGATACGCCTGGTCGTAGTCGCCGTGCTCCAGTACCGGGAAGCCACGCCCCTCGGCCAGCGCGCGGACGTAGTTATAGTGTGCGGGCTCGTCGGGCACCTGCCAGGTGGGGGTGAGAGTTGCGTAGAGAACGCCAATCGTGGTGTAAGCGGCAACGATGGCGACCAGGAGGACGCGCACGGGTGGTGCAACTGCCTGATTCCGTGCTCCCACTGCTATCCCATCACCTTTGCTAACAGGTCAGTCAGGTCACCATAGTCGTAGGGGGGACGCTTACACACGGCTAGGATACTTACCCACTGGTCGGCCTCATCAATCAGATAAACCACGCGCCAACGGTCTAGCCTTAGCCGCCATAGTTCGACGTCGGGTTCTGACCACTCCAGCCGTTTGCTACGGGGCGGGTGCGGATTGTCTTTCGGGTTGTTCATTGCCCGTCCGACTCGCTGGCGTACATGGCCCGGGAGGCGCCTGATCTCGCGCCATACACCTGGCGGTACCCAGACCTCATAGCTCATGCTGAACGTCCTCCCGGCGAAGCCAGCCTGCCGCCTCTGGGTCGCCTTCTGCTGCTCTTAGTTGTTCTAGAGCCGCCCGTGCTGTCTGAATGTCTTCTATGGCTTCCAACCACTCTGCGAGTTCTTCCCATTCGTCAGCATCCAGCACAGCCAGCCGCCGCCCGCCCGCCCGCCGTCAAGAACTGAACAGAGGTCAACACCTCGCTTAATGTCGTTACTTCGTTCATCGCCTCTCCCTCAGTAAGACAGAAACGGTATCCGCCGCCCAGCCGATCTCAGGATGTAACATCTTACCCAATCTGACCATGCTCGCATTATAGCCTATCCATTGCAACTGTCAACTGGTTGTCGCCCGTGCGCCCGACCCGCCTACATCCCTCCAGCGTGGCGTATCGTGACGTTGCCAATAGCCTGGCTCACTTCCAGGTCAACGCGGTTCTCGGCGCTCCCGTAGCCGGGCGAGGTGTAGACGTCGTCCTGGCGCTGATAGTTGCCCGGCAGTTGGCTACCGGCGAGTCCGGTGTCTACGCGGATGCGCGCCGCCAGGCCAGCCGGGATGACGACGATCGTCTGACCGATAGCACCGTCAATTTTGGCCTGAAAGTCACCCTCATCGGGCAGGATGATCGTAGTCTGGCCAATCCCCAGGCTCACATCCAAGTCGCTCACCGTCAGGCCTGTCAAGTCAACGTCGGATTCTCCCACGCCGAGGCTGATCTCCAACCGCAGGGACACATCGGGATTGAGCCCCAGGTCCCAGGCCCGCTCATCACCCCACCCGCCGACGAACGGGACAGACACGCCCTCACTCTGCAGCGTGAAAGTCGCCGTCTCGCCCTCGACTGAGAAGTCGCGCG
>JAUWNP010000268.1 GCA_030612585.1 Anaerolineae bacterium | reverse complement strand
ACTAATCATCACATCGGGCCAGTCGGACCCAAAATGGTGAGCGAGATACCCCCAGATGTGGGGCAAATCGCCAACTTTTTCCCAGATATGAGGGGCGGTTCAATCGACGAACTGCTCCACGTGACGGTAAGTCACTCAGGGGGTAACGGTCTTGGTGACGACCAGGTCGGCCGGCGGGATGGTGATCGCCGCGGTGTCGCTGTTGTTGCCGGGATCGCTATCCACCGCCGTGGTGGTGATGACAGCGGTGTTCGTGAAGGTGCCCGTCGCCAGGGTAGCGGACAGTTGCCCGGTAATGATGATGACCCCGCTTGCGCCCGAAGCCAGGTCGGCCACCTCCCACACGTAGGGCGGGGTGGCCAAGGTATCGGTGATGGCCACGCTGCCGCTGCTGATGACGCTGGTGTTGGTCACGCTGACCGGCACGATGTCGGTGATGACCACGCCGCTGGCCAGGGCGCCCCCGGTGTTGGTGAAGGTGATGGTATAGGTGATGGTGTCGCCGGGCGCGGCAGTGGCCGGATAAACGGCCTTGCTGATGGATAGGTCGGGGCAGTCGTCGTTGCGGTACACCTGCGCGACCTGCACCCACGCCATAGTCTCATCATCGAATGCCTGTCCCGTGAGGAGGATGTCCAGGTCACCGTCGTTGTCGTAGTCTCCCCAGGCGGCAGAACCCTGCCCTATCCCTGTCAATTCCGCGCCTGTGTCGGTAAACGTTGCGCCACTGTCATTACGATACACTTTCGACATGCTACCGCTCCCCGTATCACCCACGAGCAGGATGTCCAGGTCGCCGTCGTTGTCGTAGTCGCCCCACGCAATCGTACCGTCCTGCACACCCGTCAACCCGGCACTGATATCCGTGAACGTCCCGCCGCCGTCATTACGCCATACCTCCGCGATGAACTCAGGAGGAGCACTTGTGTGAGAACCCGCCAGCGCGATATCCAAATCGCCGTCGTTGTCGTAGTCACCCCACGAGACAGAACTGCCCGCCACACCGCTCAGTGAAGTAGTGATTTCGATGAACGTCCCATCGGTGTCGTTATGCCAGAGATCAGTGGTCTGAGCGTTAGGCGCGGATGAAGCATCGCCGGTCAACAGGATATCCAACCAGCCGTCGTTGTCATAGTCTCCCCACGCGACGAAACCATTATTCAGGCCGTTCAGCCCGGCGCTGATGGCGGCAAAGGTGCCGCCACCATCGTTACGCCACACGTCCGCAATGTAGGTGCCAATGCCTGAATCTCCCGCCAGCAGGATATCCAGGTCGCCGTCGTTGTCGTAGTCTCCCCAGGCTGCAGCAGCGTCATCCACGGCCGTCAGCGCGGCGCTGATGTCACTGAATGTACCGTTACCGTTGTTGTGGTATACGTTGGATACGGGATTGGCAAATTCTGCCTCAACCGTCCCGCCAGCGAGCAAGATATCCAGGTATCCGTCGTTGTCGTAGTCTCCCCACGCCACAGAACCATTCTCCACACCGGTCAGTCCCGCGCTGATAGGCGTAAACGTCCCGCCGCCCTCGTTGCGCCACACATCCGCAATGTAGCCACTGCCTGAATCTCCCGCCATCAGGATGTCCAGATCGCCGTCGTTGTCGTAGTCTCCCCAGGCGACAGAGCTATACTTCACCCCCGTCAGCCCGGCCTCAATGTCGCTGAACCCGGCGACACACCGCGGATCCACCCGCCCCGCCGTGAACTGCCACAGCGTGGGGGTGAGGGGATGCGTGCCGGTGATGTTGGTGGTTTGGGTGGTGGCCACCGCGTAGACCAGTTCGCCGGGGAAGAACCCGTTGGTGGGCGTGACGATGATGGTGTAGCCACCGTTGACCACGCCGTGCGTCTCTGTCACCAGGCCGGATTGCATGCCGTGGACGGCAAAGGTGCGGCTGGTGACGGTGGTGGCGTTGATGGGCTCGTCGTATGTGATGGAGACGGTGGTGGTCAGCGGCGCGGTGTGGGTGTTGGGGTCAGGATCGGGGTCTGGGTTGCCCGGTTGCGCCAGGCTGAGAATCACAAACGTCGTGCCCAGCGCCACGATTAGCAGGCCCATCATCAGCGCCAGCCGGACGGGGATGGACAGAAAAGATAAGTGTTTGAAAGAGTGATTGTGTGACATTTTGTTACCTCCTGTGGTTTTGCCCCCGTGTGGGGGAACGTGAAACGCGAGATGTGAGACGTGAGACGTGAAACGTGTTGCGTGATGGTCTCTCATCTCCTTGCACTGATTCGCTATTCGTTGTCTGGCTTTAACAGTTCATCCAACGTTGCGAGCAGTTCCTGGGATCGTGCCGAACGAGCAAACCGCTGGGCAATTGTAACAAGGGGGATACTGTCATTGTCAATGCCAATCAGTTCAACTAACGGCAGGTTGGACATTGTTGCAATGGCGTCGCTCAACCGGTCTAACTCGGCAGCCGGCAACTGGTTGCTGAGGATCACGGCGTCGGGATGCGCCTGGTACAACCGGCGCAATGCTTCGTCGGCACAAGAGGTTATGAGCGCATCGTAACCGGCTTGCATCAGGAGACGGGCAACCTGCTTTCCCCGTTGCGCGTCCGGTTCGACGATCAGGACTGAACGTTCCATTGAGGCTATTCTCTATCCGCAGTCGCTCTGGAGTCCGCAACTTGTAGCGGGGTGGCTCGGATGAGCCAACTTTCGATCAGCCGGAGCCCCCCGAACGAGTTCGGGAGTCCGCTTGTGTGACACCCTGATTGTACCACGAGGAAATCAAAATGGCATCAAAACCGTATAAAAGCCGTATAAAAAAGAACAACGGATTGGCAGGATAAAGAAAACCGCCTGCCGGGGATAGCAGGCGGTCTGTGGAGAAGACGCGGTGCTGAAGTTATTCCTCAAGTCATCCCAATTGGGCTGCTGACCAGTGTCACCATTTCGTTGAAAGGGATGAACTCGGTGGCTTCCGCCATCGCCTGCCGCAACTCCAAGGCATCTTCCATCTCTTCCAGGCGGTCTATCAATGCCTCGTAGTCGCTCAAGGGCATCAGGACGATGCGCTTGCCTTCTATCTCTTGCCAGAGCGATTGGGTGCTGGTGACTATGACCATATTTCACCTCACGGGGAACGTTTGATGCGATTATACTACAGCCCGCCGATGCCTGCAAACGGCACGACAAACAGGGATTCGACAATCCCCTCGCAGCGATTTCTGATCTGAGTCTGGGGAAGGCGCCGTGTTAAAGATTATCTCTGCGGTTCGAAACGGTAGCCGACGTTCAACACGCTCAGTAGATAGCGTGGATTCTTCGGGTCAGGCTCAACATTGCGGCGCAGGTGCCAGACGTAAGTGCGCACGTAGTCTGTCTCGTGGACGTATTCGACGCCCCAGACGCTTTCGAGGATCTGGCGGAACCCTAGCACTCGTCCCGCGTTTTCGACCAGCAAGGCTAACAAATCATACTCGGTCGGCGTGAGCTTGATCGATTCGCCGCTGACGGCGACGCGCCGGGCATTGAGGTCAATGGAAAGGTAATCGTCGCCGTAAGTCATCTCTTCAGATACGACCGGTTCAGTGCGGGCACGGCGCAGAGCCGCGCGCACGCGGGCCAGCAGTTCCCCCACAATGAATGGTTTGACGAGGTAGTCGTCAGCGCCCAGGTCGAGCCCTTTGATGATGTCTTTTTTCTCTGTTTTAGCCGTCAGAATGATGATAGGCACGTCGGACATTTCGCGGACCCGCTGGCATACTTGCCAGCCGTCCAACCTGGGCATCATTATGTCCAGAATGATCAGGTCGGGGCGCTCCGAGTACACCAGGCGCATCGCCTCTTGCCCGTCGCCGGCTGTAACGACTTGGTATCCTTCTTCTTCAAGGCCATACTGCATGCCTCTCAATAGATTATGATCGTCGTCAACGACCAGGATCCTGTTGGCCATGATTCCTCGGCGTAGTTCACGTGGTCTGTTTCCGGGCGGGAAACATCTTCATCTCAGTTACCCAGTCCAGGAATGTGGTCACTCTATCGTCCTCGCATCTCGTTCAGGTGGTGAGTTACAGTCTGGGTATAGTGCAGATTGCGCGAGACTGCAAATTGGGTATTACGGCCCCAGCGCCATCTCGATCGTCGCGGTCTCGCCGGTGCGGGCTGGCAGATTGAACGGGCCGCTCGTGGCCAGCAACGTGGCCCCCTGGCTGCGGTAGACCCGCCAGCGGAACGGCCCTTTGCCCAGCAGACCCTGGTCGAGCCACCACGTCTTTGTGCCCTGCCACCCCTCGACATCGCGCCAGTACCCCTTGTCATCTTGCCACTGCACGACGGTCCAGAGCTCTTGCTTGGGCGCAGGTTGGGTCGGAGGCGCGTGGCATAAGGTGCCCCGGCACTTCCGAAGTGCCAGGCACGCGGGAAGCCCTGCTGTTCGAGGTCTTGCTTTTTGGGGGCAACTGAGTACAATATAATTTGGTTGCTAGAGGCGTAATCGCTGTGGAGGCAACGGCAGTGGATCTTGATGGTATCCGCAGGTTGGTGCTCGATGGGGAGTGCTTTTTCTACGCCCACGCGCTGACCGAGGCCAAGAAGGACGGAGTTGCGCCGGAGGATGTCGTCCACGCGATCTTGACTGGTGAGGTGATCGAAGAATACCCTGATCGTCAGAGAGTTCTCGTCTTTGCGATGCTTACTAACGAAGTGCCCCTGCACGTCGTTTGTGACTACTCGCAGGGCAATGTGCTGCTCATTGTTACTGTCTACATCCCAGACGACAGGCAGTGGGTTGGTTCTAGAATGCGCAGGGAGGGGAGACACAAATGAACGTATCTTTCAAATGCCCGGAATGTGGGCAGCAGATTGAGGATGGTGTGATAGAGATGGTCTTCGAGTTGCGTGACACGCGAGTCACGGTGAGCAACGTGCCAGCCAAGGTGTGCCCCAATTGTGGTCAAGAATTCGTAGACGGGTATGTAGCGGAGAACGTCAACCGATTGGTGGATCGCGTCACTGAGGACGTGGACAGTTATGCAAAGAAGGTTGTGCGACCACCAATTACGCCTCGTCAAATTGCCATTGCTGCATAGGGAGCTTTGTGTTAAGCTAGAAGGTGTCGCCTTTTGGAGTACTATTTGAAGTGTGGTAAAGTAGGGATGGCAGCCGTAGCAGTAGGCGCTGTGGGAAGAGTGGGCAGCGCAGTTTGCTGTCCACGCTTTCCACAGCGCAGCCACC
>JAUWNP010000151.1 GCA_030612585.1 Anaerolineae bacterium | reverse complement strand
CGTGCTCACCATCCCGCCCGAAACGCCAGCGGGCGACTACACCCTCTATGCCGGTCTGTACGTCCCCGGCGGCGAACGGGTCACCGCCCCCGACGGCTCCGACGCCATCCATTTGACCACCATCACGGTGCAAGCCCAATGCCCAGCACCACGACTCACGTCTCACGTTTCACGCTTCACGTTTCACGTCTCACGTCTCACGCCAAGACATTGGACTGCTTGATCCTGATCTTGTTCATCTGCCTGACGCTGCTCATCACCTATCCCTTGCCAATCCAACTGGCCACACACCTGGCAGGTGACGACTATGACGTGTGGGCACGGCCGTGGGCTACGTGGTGGACCAAGACAGCCATTCGTGAGGGCCGCGGTCTGTATCACACAGACATGCTGTTCTACCCCTTGGGTGTCAACCTGGTCTACCACAGTTTCAGTCACGTCAACACAATCGTTGCCCTACTGTTGGAACCGTTGGCCGGGTACATTGCCGCGCACAACGTGACGGTTCTTCTGGCCTACGTCCTCAGCGGGTTCAGCATGTACCTGCTGGGCAAGCACATAACGGGCAGTTTGGGTGCGGGGCTGGTCGCTGGTCTGATTTTCACCTTTTCCACCTACCACATTGATCAGAGTTCCCACCTGATCATCCTGACCACCCAGTGGATTCCGCTCTGGATTCTGTTCGTCATCCGTCTGTTTCACGAGGAACACCCACTTCGGCACGCTTTGCTGGCCGCGCTGTTTCTGGCCCTGACGGCGCTTTCCAGTTGGCACCTGCTGCTGTTTTCGGTGCTGTGGCTGGGGTTTTACCTGGTCTATCTGTTAATATGGGAGCGCGAGCGGCTGAGTTGGCCTACACTACGCGCGTTAGGATTGATGGGCATCGTCGCGCTGATACTGGTTGGCCCGTTTCTTTTTCCGCTGCTGACGGAGATCCCCTCCTCGCAGGGGGGGCTGGGAGGGGATGGACAACCGGAATGGATACACGTGCCCTATCGCGGAGAAAATGCCTCTGACGTTCTGGCGTTTTTCGTGCCCAGCCGCCGGCATCCCTTGATCGGACCGTTCGTCGAACCGCTACATCACCGCATCGGTCGTAGACAGGTATTTCTGGGCTACGTACCACTGGCGCTGGCACTGCTGGGCGTGGTCAAACAGCGGCGCAGAGCGTGCTTTTGGGTTTTCTCCACACTTGTGTTCTTCTCAATGTCCCTGGGAGCCTACATCCGCTTCAACGGCGTGCTCAGCAAGCAACCGCTGCAGCCCTGGCTCCTCCCCCTTGCCCGGTTCCTCCGCGACCCCACCCGTCTCACAGTCATGACAACGCTGGGGCTAGCACTTCTCGCTGCGCTGGGGGTTGCGTGGCTGGTGCGGAAGGTTCGCCACTCGGCACGGGTGTGGTGGGTCGTGATAGGACTGTCCGTGCTGGTGCTGTTTGAGTATTTGCCCTGGCCATTCCCGACCACACCCATCAGCATCCCGCCATTCTATGAGCAACTCCAGCAAGAGACTGACTTTTTCGCCCTCGCCAATATCCCGGTGCGCCAACTCGAGATGCGCCGGATGAGCATGTTCTACCAGATTGTGCATCAGAAGCCGATTGTCGAGGGTATCGTCGCGCGCACGCCGCCCGATGCGTATACTTTTATTGACCAGCACCCAATCCTCTCGGCATTTGCCGAGAGTGACGAGATGCCACCCGGCAACGACGTATCCCGTCATCTGACCTCGCTGGCGGACGCCGGCGTGCGGTACCTGATCCTGCACCTCCGTTTTCTGACGGCTCAGCAGATTGAGGAATGGCAACTGTATCTTCCCCACGCCCCTTTTTATCAGGATGATCAGATCATTGTGTACCGGACTCGTCCCGTGCCAGGGGAAGATCTGCCGATTCCGCTGCCGGTAAACGAAACAATAGGGCTGGTTTACGCGCGACTTGACACCCGCTACCCACACACGGGGGAATCGGCGTCGCTGCAAGCAGCGTGGGTTGCCACCCAACACCCCGCACATTCTTATCGCGTGCGCTGGGTGCTTCTTGCGCCCAACGGGCACGCAGATCGGATCGTTGAAGGTGAACTATGCCCTGGCTGGCCTACTGAGACGTGGCAAGAGGGCGACTTCGGCCTTGGTCAGTACGAATTGCCTGCCGACCTACCGCCAGGCCCCTATCGCCTGCAGATCCAACTGGTGGACGAGCAAGGGCACACGGTGGCACGGGACGTCAACAGCGTGCTGATCCTGCCAGCCGAGGGAGCCACGCCGGCCAGCGTGGACGCAGTGCCAGTGGCGACGTTTGGCGATCAGATCGCCTTGACCGGA
Organism: Anaerolineae bacterium; assembly: GCA_030612585.1. The sequence goes on along the minus strand of JAUWNP010000151.1, from coordinate 8,064 downwards.
ATACAACTCCTTCCCGGCGACCAGATGCTTCACCTCTATTTTGACTGGAGCGCGCTACAGGAGATTGATCGGGATTACAAACTGTTCGCGCACCTTCTGGATAGTGAGGGCGAGTTACTCAGACAATCGGACACAATGCCACGCGATTGGACTGCACCGACGTCTGTCTGGCACAAAGATGAGATGATCAGTGACCTGGTGACGCTGGACACACGTGGACTGCCAGCAGGCACCTACACGCTCTCTATGGGACTATACGATGCGCTGACTCAGGAGCGGCTACCCTTGCGCCTGCCTGACGGTTCACTGGCCCCCGACTCGACGTTGCAGCGGGAGGTCTGCCTGCCGTGATGCGCATCTCCCACAGGCTCCCAGCCCCCGGCCCGGGGGCGGTTCCGCGCGACTCCACACCCAACCGTACACACCTCCTGGTGTTCCTCCTGTTCGTGGGCGTCACTCTGGCATTCACCTACCCGCTCATCGCCCAAATGAACACCCACTTCGCCGGCGACAACATTGACGTCTGGCTCAATATGTGGGTGAACTGGTGGAGCCAGAAAGCGATGCGCGAGGGATTACCCTTCTACCACACAACCGACATTCTCTACCCCCACGGCACACCGCTCTACTTCCACAGTTTCAGTCACACCAACACGGTCATCTGGCTGCTCTTAGAGCCGTTTGTGGGTCCTTTGGCAGCCTACAACACAGCCGTGCTTACGGTATTCACACTGCTGGGCTTTGGCATCTACCTGGTGGTGCACGAGTTGACCGGGCACGCCGGTGCGGGATTCGTGGCCGGGCTGGCAGCCACGTTTGCCCCCTACCACGTATGGGAGTGCGTCCATCCCAATATATTCAGCACCCAGTATATTCCGTTGCTGCTGTGGGCTCTGATCACCCTGTTTCGACGCCCAACCTGGTGGCGTGGTGTGCTCGCAGGCATCTTTTTCACGTTAAATGCGCTCAGCGGCTGGCATCAGCCGATATATTCTGCAGTAGTGGTCGGTCCGTACCTGGTGTGGAGCCTTTTCACCCAGCGCGGGAGATGGAGAGAAACTCCCCCCCTCGCAGGGGGGGATGGGGGGGGTAAAGGTTTGTGGCGCGCCTTGCTAATCGCCTTACTCGTCGCGGTTGTGTTGACCGGCACGGCTGCCCTCCCACTATTGCGCGAACAGGTTCGCGCCGGCTATGCTGAGCCCGACATTGATTGGGTATTCAATACGGATGTACTTGCCCTCGTAACGCCTTCGTTCTTCCACCCACTGTGGGGCGACGCAGTCCGCCCACTCTACGACCGTTTCCCGGCCCCCAATCGCCCAGCCTTTGCGGGCTACGTCGTTCTAGCCATGGCACTACTGGGCCTGCCGCGCCTGCGCCGGGAACACCGCCACGAGTACTCGCGGTGGCACGGCTGGCTGGGCATAACAACGCTGCTCGCGTTGATATTGACTCTGGGCACCACGTTATATGTGAACGGTTACGTCATCGTGCCCACCCTGCCCTGGTACGCTCCGATCATTGGCTTCATCCGCACACCGATCCGGCTGAATCTGGTGCTGAGCCAGTGCCTGGCCATACTGGCGGGCTTCGGCGTAGCAGCCATAAAAACCCGCCTTCAAAGATCCATATCATTGGCCATTGGTCATTGGTCATTGGTCATTGTCCCTCTTGTCTCCGCCCTGGTTCTGTTTGAGTTCCTGGTGTACCCTTTTCCCACCACGCTTGCCCACGTCCCGCCCTTCTACGTCCAACTGGCCCAGGAGCCGGGATCATTCGCCATTGTCGAAGCGCCGCTAGATCGCCAGACAGACAAGTTCTATATGTACTGGCAGACAGTGCACGGCAAGCCCCTGGTCAACGGGCACGTCTCGCGCCCGCCGGCCTCGGCTTTTGACTTCATCCAGGGAAACGGCATCACCCGCGCCTTTGCCCGGCGAGAGCCGCTGCGTGGTCGTGCCCAACTAGGTGCCGAACTTGCCGCGCTGGCCGCAACAAACGTCCGCTACATTGTTATCCATAAGCAATTCCTGCCCCTCGAACTCGCCGCCGACTGGATCGCCGCGCTGGCTACACGCCCAGTTCACGAAGAGGAGGATCTGACGGTCTTTGCCACGCAGCCAGAGGCCGGCGTCCACTTTGGCGTGGAACATGACTTCAACGGGCTTCTGCTTTCCCAAGTCTGGTTGGAGCCCGGCCAGCCTCCCATGTTGAAGAGCCACTGGTCAGCGCCCGAACGGTACAACGTCACCTTGACGCTACGTGTCGCGGACGGCGGGGATGGAAACCCGCTCTACTCTCAGGTGCTGACGGTGGAAAGGGGGACATTCTCTGTCGTGCGAGTGCCGCTCTCCCTGCCAGATCTGCCGCCGGGCGAATACGAGTTGCTGTTTTCGACTGACGATGCATCCCTCATGCTACCCCAACGCCTGGTCGTCGCGCCGGGCGGCGGGTTCGCTGCGCGGCTCCAGCCCGACGCGATCTGGAACAAGTCCATCGCGCTGCGCGGGATTGACTGGCACAGGCTCGCCAATACCCTCTACATTGACTTACAATGGGAAGCACGCCAGACACCTGGAGACGACTACAAGTTTTTTGTGCACCTGCTGCCCCTTGATAAGGACGACAAGGACAGGGACGGCACACCTGTCGCCCAGTTCGATGGAATGCCGCGCAACTGGACACACCCCACCTCGCTGTGGAGGGTGGGCGAACTGGTCACTGACCAGGCACTGGTTGACCTGCAGGGTCTACCGGCGGGTACTTACCGGCTCGCCATCGGCTGGTACGTGCCTGATACCAACGAACGATTAACAGGCATTGATACATCAGGCCAGCCGCTGCCTGAGGGCCGGCTGCTGCTCGATCACGTTGTTGTGGTTCCGTAGCCAACAGGTACTTCGAATGACCAAATCCCAAATCCCAAATCCCAAATCCCAAATTTGTTCATTGTTCATTGTTCATTGTTCATTGCTCCTCGCCTTCGCCCTGCGCCTCTATCGCCTGGACGGGCAGAGTATCTGGGTGGACGAAGGGATCAGCCTACATCTGGCCCATTCCAGCCTGGCCGAGATCATCGCCAACCGGGCGGCCAACATCCACCCTCCCCTTTACTTCTTCTTGCTCAAAGGATGGATGACACTGGCGGGCAGCAGCATCTTCAGCACCCGTTTCTTCTCGGCGATGGCGAGCCTCCTGCAGGTGGCGGCTGTCTACGCGATCGCCCGTCGCTGGCTGGGCCGGCCCGCCGCCCTGATCGCTGCTGTCCTCACCGCCCTCTCTCCCCTGTCGGTCATCTACGCCCAGGAGATCCGCGTTTATGCCCTGCTTCCACTGGTCTACCTGGCGCTGCTAGGCATCACGTACGAACTGATCCACAAGTCCAGTCCTAACCGCCGCGCCACCTGGCTGCTCCTGGGTATCATCGAGGTGCTTGGACTCCACCTGCACTACACAGTCCTTTTCGTCGTAGCCTACACAGCGGCCTGGTCACTCTGGACTTTCTGGAGGGAGCGACGATGGGCCGACCTTCGTCGCTGGTGGGCGACGCAACTCCTGGTTGGCCTTGCCAGCCTGCCCTGGCTGGTGACAGTTTTCGCCCACTGGCCAGCCGTTCAGACCCGGCTTCAGACGGGCAGGGGATTCACAGACCCCGTCCCTCTGGATTACCTATTGAGCCAGGTCTGGGTCTTCCATCTGACGGGCCTGGCCGGCGCCCTGGGCCGCCCTGAATTTCGGCTATTGGCCGGCCTCACCTTCCTGTTCCTGCTCGTGCTGCTGCTCCTGCGGCTTCGCCAGCCCTCCACCCGCCGCACCATAGCCCGCCTGACGGCCCACTGGCTGATCCCGCTGAGCCTTGCGCTCCTCGTCTGGATCGTGCGTCCCTTCTCCCATCCCCGCTACGTCGCCCTCTTCGCCCCCGGCCTGACCCTCCTGGCCGCCTACGCCATCCACCCTTCAAAGCCCAAACCCTCTCACGCATCGTGCTTCACGTTTGACGTTTCACGTTTGACGTTTGACGTTTCACGTTTCACGTCCCACGTTTCAGTTTTCACGCTGGCAATCACTCTGGTCTTGATCTCCCTGCTCGGGCTACGGGCCTACTTCTTCGATCCATCTGTTGCCAAAGATGACGTGCGCGGCGTGGCCCATTATCTGCAGGAGGCGGCCGGGCCGGACGACCTGATCCTGATCCCGGACGGCGACTGGTCGCTCACCTTTGTCTACCAGGGCGCAGCCCCCGTCGAGATGCCCGGCCTGCCCGACGAGGATAAGATGTGGGCCAATCTGGCCCGCTGGACGACACAGCGGCGGCGAGTCTTCGTGATGAACTACCGGCAGGGGATCGGCGGCGACCAGCACGAGGTAATCCCCTTTGCGCTGGAGAAGGCGGGATCACTGCACGCCCGCCAGGATTTCGACGACATACTCGTGCGGGTCTATCACCTGGACCACGCGGTCGAGCCGCCCACACTGGCCCCAATCGGCGCACGTTTCGATCCTCTCACGCTGACGCTGGGCTGGGTTGAGACCGAGTCGCCGGCCGATACAGCACTGACGCTGGCGCTCCGCTGGCGACTGCCCCCCTCTCCTCAGAGGGGAGGGGACGGGGGAGGGGTTCAGCGTCATGGCCTGACCATCCGCCTGCTAGACGTTGACGGCTGGCCGCTGGCTGCCCACGACACCTTGCTGCTCGACGAGCGAATGCGCCCCACCGGCCGCTGGCCGGCAGGACAGGAGACGACGACCTACCACGTGCTGCCCATCCCGCCATCCATCCCACCCTTGACCTACACGCTGGCGCTGGGCCTCTACGAGCAGACGGAGACCGGCCCGCATCCACCGCCACGAGTACTCGCGGTGGCATTGAACCTGCTGGACGACCAGTCCGCTCCCCAGGGGCAATGGCTGCACCTGGCCACCGTTCGCCTGACCGAGCCGCTGGGTCTCGCTGGCGATCCCTACGGGACAGCGGACGCCCCCCCCACCCCACTACCCCAGCCGGTTGACCTGGCGGACGGCCTGCGGCTCCTGGGAGCCTCGCTAGACCGCTCCTCGCTCGGGCCAGGGCAGTCTCTCTTCGTCACCCAACGCTGGCAGGCAACCCGTTCGCCTCTCCCGGACCTGCGGCCCCGGCTGGCTCTGATACAGGGAGGCCAGGAACTGGTCGCCGCCTCCTCTGCACCGGCCCTGGGCCGCTATCCGACAGACCGCTGGCAGGCAGGAGAAACAGTTCTCGAACATCGCCGGCTGGTAGTTCCCGCCACCGCCACCGATGGCCCGGCAGACGTGGTCCTCACCCTGGGGGACCAGCGGCTGGTGCTGGGGCAGGTCGAGATCACCGCCGAGGAACACGCCTTCACGGTGCCTCCCATCGCCCACCCATTGGACGTCCGCTTCGGCCAGGTTGCCCGGCTCGTCGGCTACGATTTGCCATCCGAGACCTTCACCGCCGGTGAAACGATCCCCCTCACCCTCTACTGGCAGGCCCTGGAGGGGGCGACGGGGGCCGACTACGCCATCTTCACCCACGTCCTGGCGGCCGATGGTCACCTGGTGGGCCAACACGACGGCCCACCCGCCGGCGGAGCCCGGCCCACCGCTGGTTGGATCCCCGGTGAGATCATCACCGCTCAGCCCGCGCTGACCTTCCACGCACCCTCCGCCGGTCCGGCCCGCATCGAGGTGGGGTTATACGACCCGGTCACCCTGGAGCGGGTACCGACGGAAGAAGGAGAGACCTTCATCCTCCTTCCGACAACTCTGACCATCCTGGAGCGTTGAGGCATATCCATGCACCAAATTCGCCATTCGCTATCCGCCATTCGCCATTCGCAATTCGCAATTCGCCATTCGCTATTCGTTATGCTGGCCCTCCTGCTGGTCACGGCCTGGCTATATGCCCACGCTCTGGGTTTTGGCCTTATCTGGGATGATCCCCTCTGGTATGGCCGGGTGGTAGGACCGTCAGTGGGAGAACTCGTCAAACCAATGCCCGACTATCACTTCTATCGTCCGGCGCTGGTGCTATATAACCGCCTCTTCCTGGGGCCAGACGATACGCTCGCCATCCCCCTGTTGCACGCCGCTCAGATTGGATTCCACTTGCTCAACGTCGCCCTGGCCTATGCACTGAGTCGCCGTCTGGGACTGGGAGGCTGGACGGCCGTGGCAGTGGCAGGCTTAGTGGCCTGGTATCCTTTCTCGTACCAGGCGGTGGCCTGGGCCGCGCCTGCGCAGCCTATGGCAGCGGCCCTACAGACCGGGGCCTTTCTGGCCTACCTTGAGGCTCGTCGAAAGCAAGCGGGCCACCGCCTGGCCGCCGGTCTCAGTCTGTTGCTCTTCCTGGCGGCCCTCGCCGTCCAGGAGGGCACAGCGGCTTTGGCTATCCTGCCCCTGCTCGCAGAATGGGTGGTCCGCCGGCGAAATACCAGCGGGACGGGCTGGTGGCTTGCCCTGGCCTACCCCCTCATCGCAGCCGGGTTCGGGCTGCTCTGGCTCCTCTTGCCGCGCCAGACCGGTTACACCAGGCTGGCCTTTGAGACGCCGGTGGTATCGTATCTCCTCCAGGGCTTCATCTTCCCCTTGTTGGGACGGCCGGGGGGCTATGGGCCAGACCAGGCCTTTGCACCGTGGACGCTGCTGGCGCTGGCCGTGCTGACCCTCGGCGGGCTCCTGGTGGTCGCACGCCGCGCCGGACGGGGTCGCCAGGCCATATTTGGGCTGACCTGGGCCTTGCTGGGAATCGCCCCCACCGTCGCCGGGTTGCGCTACAGTTACGTGAGCCTGGGGTCCCGCCTGCTCTACTATTCCAGCCCGGGCGTGGCGCTAATGTGGGCCTGTGCACTCCTGCCACAATCAGAAACCGGGTTTTTTCTGGAAAACCCGGTTTCTTTCCCCCGCCTGCGACGCACCGCTGGGGCCGTGCTGCTGTGCCTCATCGCCCTCCAGAGCAGCCTGCTGCTGACCGGTTTCCAACGTTTGTACGCCGCCGGCACCACCCACCTGGCCGAACTGAGCCAGACCGCCCAGGCCAAAGAGAACAGAGAGGCCCGCCTGCTCTTCGTCAACTTCCCCGACCGGTACGCGCCCAAACGTCCTCCGTACCCCCTGGGCTACTGGGGCCTGACACTGGCCCCCGTCTCCGTGGAATTGGGCGCTTTCCCGGCCATCACCACCGGCCAGCATCCCGAGACCGTCTCGCGCAGTATGCCCTGGATAGATGCCGAAGCCCGAGAGACCGGGCCGTATCAGGTAGACATGCGGGGAGTGATCACGCCGCCCGACGAACTCTACCAACTGGCACACCAGGTAGATGGTGTCTACCTGTCGCGCCACCACCCCGACGGCACCTTCGCACTCCAGTGGGCCGGCGCCGTCACCCCCGGTCCGCCTGCCCCATCCCTTGACCCCGCCTCAGTTTGCCACCTGGCAGTCTTTGGAGAGGCCCTGTGCCTCCAGGCAGCCCAGGTTGACCTGCGTTCGGGGCAATTGGCCCTCACCCTGACCTGGCTCAGCCTATCGCCAGCCCAGCCCCACGATACCATCTTCGCCCACCTGGGGTTGGTTGACCAGCCACCCATCGCCCAGGCCGACGGCGACGCCTGGCTTGGAATGCTGCCCCTGGCCGTCTGGCAGCCGGGCGACACGATCCGCGAGCAACGTATCCTGCCGTTCACAGAAGAGACACTCCCGGAGCGGTACAGTTTAATGATCGGCGTCTACAACCGGGTCACCGGCGAGCGTCTGCCTGCCACGACACCGGAGGGCGAACCGTTGCTCGATAACGCGGCCACCCTCGGCCGTCTCCCGTAGCGGCTACGGATTCAACCGCTCCTCAACAAGGAGCCTGCTAGGGCTGGATATTCACACCCTGTAACCAAATCAGGCCATGCTGGGCATAGGGATGGTCGCTGGCGACGAGAAGGCGCTTGGTGTCTGGGTAGGTGTACATGCCCGCCACCAAGTCGTATCTCCCCGGCGGCGTGTCAACGGGAACCTCCAGAGTCACCTGATGCAGGAACATGTCGCTTGCCACCCATTTGGAGGCAGGGTAAGAACCAT